>JAJQAB010000071.1 GCA_021203985.1 Ruminococcus sp.
GAATGAACTCTGCCAGAATCATCTTCTTAAATTGTGAAAAAGCATACTCAAAATTTGGTTGTTTCATGCTCTTGAGCGACAGCGAAATCACCGGATAATGCCCCTGATGCTGCATATATTTCTCGCCGGCTTCGGCAATATGCAAGCCGTCAAACAAGTATACGTTATTCTCATCTGTTTTCTCAAAAAATCGCTGCAATATGCTCATGTTGAGTGTTTTTCCGAAACGTCTTGGGCGCATGAACAGATTAACAGTTACACCACAATCCAACAGCTCCCGAATCATATCGGTTTTATTTACGTAATAGCTGCCTTTGTCAATAATTACCTTGAAATCTTCCACACCAATTGGAATTGGTTTAAAGTTTTTCATGCTATTGATCCCTCTCTTTTACCGAAATTTCCACTAGCATTAGTATAACATGTTTTCGGGAAGAATGCAAGGGAATTCGATGCTTTGTTGAAAAATAGCACGCAAAACCCACCCCAAATACACAAAACCCACTCACGAGGGAAAAACTTTCGTGAGTGGGTTTCGCTTTCTGTGCATGCGAAGTAACGCACACATCAGATCGATTCAATTATGCCGTCATTTATCCGGAATGAGAACCATGTGCGGTTCATGCCTGGTGCAAAGCGTTTAGCCGATCAAATCGTCCCAAGTAACACCATTTCCGGCAGCCTAATACGAGTAATACAGCAGCATCAGATACGCATCCTGAATCGTAATCTCGCCGTCACCGTTAACGTCAGCCGCTTCGCGATAGATCTGCTCTGACAAATCGGCGTTCTCGTCAAAGGCATCGCTAATTCCAGCGGACATGTTCACATAATAGATGAGAATCCGATATGCATCCGCAATATTGACATCGCCGTCCAGGTTTACATCACCGCGATCCAGTTGGTTTGCTGTGGTCGTGATGGTTGTTGTGGTAGTGGTCGCTGAAGTACCATGTGCAGCCGTTGCAGTCGTTTTCGTGGTCGTTGACTTTGTCGTTACCGCTCCCGTTCCTGTTTTGGTGGTGGTTGTCGTGGACGATCCGGCAGGCTTTGTTGAGGAAGTCGTTGCTTTTGTCGTTGTCGTTGTCGTTTTTGTTATCGCTGTTCCGCTGCCATTCGTTGTTGTCGTAGATGTCGAGAACGTGAAGGTGGTAAAGGTAACCATGGATACATTGCCGGAATTGTCAAGTATCAGAATCGTAACCGTACCTTCACCAGTGATGGTTACTTCGCCATCCGATGTTACTTTAGCTACATTCATGTCACTACTGATCCACTGCAGATCGCCGTCATAGTCGTCCGATACGGTATAGTCGAGCTGGAAGGTATTTCCAACATACAAGTCGCCGACATACGACTCAGCAATTTCCACAATTTCGGTCACAGTAGTTGACGTTGCCACACCACTGGCAGCAGTCTGCGTGGTTGTCAATGAAGGATTCTAAGTTGTTGATGGTGTTGTTGTCGTGGTTACAGCGCCTCCCATCTGATTGATGCCGCTGACCGTGAAGTTGATCCGAATCGTATCGCCTTCCACTAAGCCGCCTTCTGGCTTAGTGGTGATATCCTGAACGTCACTGTCCCATGTATTCAACAAATTCAAGCGCAGATCTACAGCATTGTTTTCCTTTGAAAGTGCGCCATCTGACGGACCAGTATATTCGATCACCTCAACCGTGTCATCCGCGCGAACAATTTCTACCGAGTCTACCGCCAACAATGCCGTGCCGTCAACCCAAGGATCGCCGCCCTCTTCTACGAACGCATAGGCGTTGATGTCTGTGGAAATCATCAGCAGTTCGATCGAAGCAGAGCCGCCGCCCTCCTGGATTGTATAGGACACCGTGTAGCTGCCGTCACCGATGATCGTTGCAGGTGTTGCGCCCTCTTCGTCTGCATCCCAAACCGATGTTGCGCCCGCGCTCATGTAAAGCCATGCCGTGTATGGACCTTCATTGTTTACGGAAGAATCACCAGATGTAGAGGTAGTCACGACGGTAGTCGTTGTGGTGGTTGTTGTTGATGTTGCAGCCTTGCTAGTTGTATATGTATATACAGCTGTAACCGTCACAGTAACGATGTATGCATTGCCTTCTGAATCGATCACCATGATCGTTGTTGTACCTACACCAGTTGCAGTAACATTGCCGTTTGCATAAACAGTTGCAACAGAATTATCTGCAGATGAGTAGGTAACATCAGACTTGTTCGCAGTCAGTGAACAAGTATCGCCAACTACCATATAAATCTCGCTCGGTTCTACGACAAGACACTCTTCAGTTGTAGTTGTATAAGTATACATATAAATATAAGTACCCATCGCCATTTCCGTCATAATCTCAGTTGTCGAAGTTAACGCCTCCGTTTCCGAAGTTGACGTAACCTTCACTTCATCTACGATGATGTTCAGTGCACCGTCTACCAGCTCTACATAGTCGCTGAATACGTCAACTGTGCCATCTGCGTTCATGTAGTTGAAGCGATCGCGCATTATGGTAATTACGTCACCTGTCGAAGTGTCGATCGTTTCGCCTTCGTCCTGACCCGGTTCCATAAAGTTGATCGGGAACGAATAGTATGCATTGCCTTTAGAATCGTACTGCAGTTCCATACCATATTCCTGTGCAATTGCAATGACCTCATCCTCGCTCGGAATCACGAAGTCAATTTCTACGAGCTGTGGTTCAAGATATGTAACCGGTGTGATTGCAGTGTTGTTCATCATTGCGTAGATAAGCTTTCCTTTGCCCGCTTCAACGAAACGCATGGTCGCCATCGTTGTCGCCATCTGATAATATACACCATTGTTAAATACGGTACTATCACCATATACGAAATCGAGCAGTGCAAGCATTTCATCCGGCAGCTCAAGTGCGAACTGGAGACCCTGAGAATCAATCGGGTTCGTGATCGAGACGTTGAAGAATACATCCTGTGCGTAATCACCAGCCGTCATGGTCTGCGTATCCAGCGACCATACAGACTTGCCAGACAAATTCATTGTCATTGTGGTCGTTGCTTTTGTTGTCGTGGCTGATGTTCATCCAGATGCCGTAGTTTCCCTGTACGTTCCTGATGCTTCCTCATAATAAGTAGCCGTGGTTGTAGTTGTTGTGATCTGGTATGTGTATGTATATGCAACTGTGGTCGTGGTTATTGTTGTCGAGGTTGTCGAATCCGGTTTAGTTTCGGATGTTTCGGTAGTCGTGGTAGTCATGGAAGTCGTAGTAGTCGTTGACGTAATCATATCCGTATCTGTTGGGATCGTTGTAGCAGTATAGGTGCCGTTCTCTACACAAAGTGTCGTTGTGCCATTGGAACTGCTGTTAAACGAACGAATGCCGATGTAGTAGGTTGTTCCGGCGGTCAGCGTCTGCGAAATCGCGAAGTTCGTGCCCGAACCGGTGTCGTCATCCAATGCCAGCAGTGTCATGCTCGCGTCATACAGATAGCCGAGCGTATCCAGGTCGCCATCTGTGTAGAAGCTATAGATTCCGCTCTCCGATAGCGTAAACGCATAATATTTGTATGCAGCGCTCGTAATCGTGATCGTGTAGGACGAATCCGCAGAAACCGTACCTGCAATCGCGACTGCTGTTTCGGTGGTCGTTGTTGTTGTGGTCGTGGTTGTTGACGTAGTCGTTTCCGTAGTTGTGGTTGTTGTCGTGGTCGATGTGGTCATTGTTGTGACCTGATATGTCGGACCTGTCGTATCTTCCGCTTTCGTGGTGGAAGTCGTGATGAATGTTACTTCTTTTGACGTGGTCGTATTCGTTTCAGTCACTTCGTCTGTGGTAGTTGTTGTCGTTGCAGCCGTTGACGTGGTGGTCGGACCTGCGGAGGATTCCGGTGTCGTTTCCTCTGTCATCACGGTTGTTGCCTTGGATGTCGTGGACATTACTACAGTCGTCATTGTCGTAGGTGCTGTAGAGGAGGTCGTGGTGTCTTGCGCCTGCGTGGTGTCTTCCTCCGTAGCCGTAGTCGTTGTCGTTGTCACAGCCTTGGATGTCGTACTGTCCGCCGTATCCTTTGTCGTATCTGTTGTCTGAACAGTCGTTTCCTCTGTCGTGGTGGTTTCGGTTGCAGTCATTGTTGTCGTTATCGTTAAATCTGCCGCAGAAATCGACATCGTTGCCGACAGGTTTCTTCCGTTCGACAGCATCGCGTAAACCGTCACCTCACCTTCGGACTTCGCGAGAAGTACACCGTCCGCGGAGATCTCTGCATAGGTGGCGTCTGCGCAAACCCAGGTGTAGACGTTGTTATAGTTTTTCACGCTCAAGGTGATCGTTTCGCCCACGTAAACGGTATCGGACGAAAGCACAATCTCCGCCGGATCATCCGATTCGTCCGCAGATGAAGCCGCCGCCACTGTCACATGGCAGGTCAGAACGAGCTTACCGATCGTGGCAATGATGTCGGTCGTTCCGGTCGTGGCAGGTGTGATCACACCGTCAGAAACGGTCGCGACAGACGTATCGGACGAAGCCCACGAAAATCAATAATTACAAAGTGTTTACAAGGAAGGAAAAAAGTGATATAAT
>JAJQAB010000062.1 GCA_021203985.1 Ruminococcus sp.
CAAAATATTTTGTGATTTCTATATATCTTTCCATTCTTCTATTATATCACTTTTTTCCTTCCTTGTAAGCACTTTGTAATTATTGATTTTCGTGCAGATATTTTTTCTGTGCGGCGGATTGAAAAGAATCAGACGTGATTTCTTTAAAGTTTATTCTATCTTCCGCAAGCAACTTATGCAAATATTTTTTACAGAATCTTCATTTAATCTATCTTTTCTCCTCCACGCAACAAAAACGAGCCAGTGCATGCAAAAGCATCCAGCAGCTCGTTTTCTTCTTTGTCTTTTTACCGCAGCGTTTTCGGGGGTTATTCAATCAGCAGACGCCGCATCTCACAGAGATCGAGTCCGTCAATCTTTCCATCCGCAATGCAGTCAGCAGCCTTCCATTGGTTCAGCGTGGTATTCGGCATTTGCAGCATCCACTTTTGTATCAGTACAAGATCGGCAGCGTCAAAAACGCCATCTCCGGTACAGTCGCCACACAGCACGTCAGACTGTGTGTTTTCATACACATAAACCAGTGTAACCGAATCAATAGTCATTGTAATATTCGAGCCACCTGACGGATCAGATTCGGATGATACCCACCAATTTTGCAGCTCTGCATATGTATCGTTACAGCTGCCGCTAATCTCAGACGCAGAACCGTCATCTGCGATTACATGAAAGGAATCGTCAAATGCAACAACATTATCATTCGTCCCGAAGTGATAGCTAAAGGGTTTATAGCCCCAAACGCCGGAATCGATGCCGTCCCAAACCATCTGATTGAAGCAAAGTGCGCCGCCGCCGCTTGCCCAAGTAGAGCCGCTGTCCGAAGTCACGGTAGTACGAATCACAATGTGATCCAAGTGCTCCTGATCCCCCAGCGGAATCATCGGGAAAACATTTTCAGAAATTTCCAATTCATCATACGTATAGACCGTTGTTTCTGTTGTTATATCCGGTTCTTCTGTGGGCGTGAGATCTGTCGCTGTATTGGAAATCACAATTTGCGCCACAGACAGCGGCGGCAATTCTACGGTCAGCTGATTATTTTCGATATCGTTCTGCACGTCAATCAGACGAATGTCGGTGCTGTCCTGCGTAATCGCATAAACAGCCACGCTCTCATACGAAGTATCTGTGCCGTCCAGCGAGATCACAGCCGTTTCTGTGTTGGCATCGTCCTTGTTCGAGAGAACAGCCGTTACCGTGCCATCATCGTCCCCTTGGATCGAGGCAAACACAGCAGCCTGTGACAAATCCTCAGAAGTCGATTCCACAAGCGTATCGCCGAACACGCTGCCCTCGCCATCGTAATTGGTATACAGGTTGATGGCACTTTCAACATAAGGACATTCCGACAGTGTTCCCCAGTAAGTCGCGAGATAAACGCCCTGATCGGCAAAAGCACCCAGCGCCTCTGTTTCCGCGATCGCGGATGCAACGGATTTTCCCGTATTGCTTTCATCGCTGATATTGCCCAGGTTATACTCCGTCAGCGAAAGCTTTGTTCCCGGATAATACGCATCGATGAATTCTTACAGACGCGTCAAAAACGGGAAATAGGATCCAAAATAAGGCTGAAGCCAGCTATTTTCCTGATACTCTGGATCGTAAAGACTTCTTGCCGCCTGCAAAATACCTTCCTTGGTCGAGCAATCCTACGCGTAATAATGGACATCCAGCACGTCAAGCAAACGTGTGCCGGTTTCTTCCTCCGCCTGTGCCATCTGCTCCAGATAATATTCGATATACCAGTTATACTGTGCGGAAACCGCCGTCCAGTCGCTGTCCTCACCGATCGTAATACAAGGAAGCATGCCCCAGAAGGACGGTCCATATACTTCTGCATTCAGATCGATTTCTTTGACAGCGCTTGCCAATTCAATGGACTTTGTGATCAGCTCGCTGTTCGTCACTTCCGTGCTGTGCAGCATCGGGTGTGACGCGTGCCAGAGTACAGGCTCGTTGTCCAGCGCATAGCCTTGAATTCCCGTTTCCGTAATGGTGTCGCCCAGATTCTGAACCAAATAATTGACATATTCGTCCATATAGACTGCTTGATCGGTCAAGTCCGGCGAATCCAGCAAATCGGATTCTTTTCGGAAGAAAACTTCATACCAGCGATCAGACGGCGCTATTTCGCTTTTCGTAACCGTACCCGCCTTATCCGCCGCAACATAGCCAGCCATCTGCAGCGTTGTCATCCGATAGGAAATTCCATTCTCTTGCGCCATCGCGGACAAATCGCGTGCGGCATAGGCAGGACCGTCACTATCGTCACCCAGATTCGTATCCGAGCTATTCAGCCAATCCTCACCGGCGTTAGAATAATTCGTCTCCCAGTTATAGCCGGTATAGCGATTGCCGCCATGACGCATACAGGTCGTTGTCACATCATCCAGCGAAGATGCGTTGTTATACGTATTGATACCATAGATATATGGGCTGATTTCCTTTCGCTCGCCATCCAAGTGAATTTAAATTTGCATGTCATAGCTGCCGCTTTCCTCCGCCAGAACTGGCATCACTGCCGTCCAGGAAGCAAGGAGCAGCGCACACGCCGCAGCCGTTGCCGCAATTCGATGTTTTTTCATAGGTGCCTCCTATTTCCCCCAAAAATTTTTTCTCGTGCATCAGCATCACAATATATGCACGAAACCACCTTCATTTTATCATATATCGCGCAAAATTGTCAACATCTTTTGGAAGAAGCAGCACTTTGCACCAAATATTGCGTTTTGTTTTGGTGGTTTTGCCAGATGGGTGCGATTCGATTGTTGTTAGGTGTTGTGTTGTTGTTGTTCATTATGACCCCCAAAAGTGAAACTTGATTCTAACTCGGCAACGCAAATTACTGTACTAGCGGCTGCGTCTGTACGCAACAGGACTTAGCCATCCCAAGCTCTCCTTAATTCGTTCCTCATTATAATATTTTATGTATTGCTCAATTGCCTTCTTGAGACTCTCGAAGCTATCGTAAGCCCTACCGTAATGCATTTCTTGCTTGAGCAGTCCAAAGAAATTTTCCATTACAGAATTGTCGTGGCAATTGCCCTTCCTCGACACGCTTTGATAGATTCGTTCCTCTTTTAGCCTGCGAGAATATGCTTTCATCTGATACGCCCAGCCTTGGTCGGAGTGAAATGTTCTTCGGCATGGGCAGTCCGCAGTAACTTCGATCACTTCATTCAGCGCACGCATTACATTCGCTGCCGATGGATGTCTGTCGATGCTGTAGCTCACTATTTCGCCGTTAAACAGATCCATGTACGGATCCAGGTAAAGCTTCTGCATCGTCAGGCGATTTTTCAAATCGATTTCGTAGTATTTAAATTCTGTCGTGTCGGTGGTGATTTTTTGGTGCGGTATGCTTGTCCCAAATCTTCTTCTGATCCGGTTGGGCGCGACTGTGCCCACCTTCCCTTTGTACGAATTGTATTTGCGGCTCTTTCGTGTAAACGATGTCACTTGAAGCTTCAGCTTTTGCATAATGCGCTGTACTTTCTTTTTGTTGATCAGAATACCTTGCTTGCGCAATTCTCCTGTTATACACCGATAACCATAGTTTTCGTGCTTGGCACGCAGCTACATGATTTGTTCTTCGATTTCTTGATCTGGGTTGTCCCTCTCAAATCTTCTTTGCCAATACATATACGTTGACTTCGAAAACTTGGTGGCTGCGAGAATATCTTTTAATTTGAATTGTCCTCGGAGACTGTGGATGATTCTCGCCGTGTTTTCAGAAGTGTTTCCCCTTCTAAACGCAGTCTCCTCCATTCTTTTAAAAACGCATTTTCTATTCTCAGCCTTAAATTTTCCTCTTCAAGATCTTTCACGTGTTCTGCGCTCGTGTCAATCTTCTTGGAAGAAAGCACTTCCCTCTTATCATTTTTCGAATGCAATGTTTTGCGACCTTTCCTTTTGGTTTCAGCGCATCAAGCCCGCCGGTGCGGACGCTCCAAGCCCACTGTGTGAACCTCCCACGCTGCACACCAAGCCCTGCTTGATCCTTCGCTTATTCAATATGATTCTATCACGGAAAGCTTGCGTTGTAAAGCGCAATTTTGTTTTTTATGCGCTTGTTCAACTCTTGTCCGCATGTCTCTTCGATCTATTTGCACATGCCTGCTTGTCATTCGAGATTCCCGTGCGCTTTTGCTCTGTAGTTTCGCAAAGATCCGCTTACCCAGTCCCTTTTTCTGGCATTTGTCGATGTTTTCTTGCTGTGAGAGAGCCGATCTTCTTTGTTGGAGTAGGTTTCGGTTTTTGGGGTCAGGACACTCCGCTGGCTTGCACTCCTTTACTGTATATAGCCTTGTTGACTCCCTCCCCAGCTCATTCATATAAATCCACAACAGACAAACTCCGTTCCGGTATATCTATTCCGTTCTTCTTTTACGCTATCTGCTAACGCGTCTTCTGTATACGCCATTCCCATAGATCCTTGATTTTACATGGATCCTTGATATCACATATATCAATCATATTCCATATATTCATCGATCATAACGCCATTGGCGTTGCCT
>JAJQAB010000113.1 GCA_021203985.1 Ruminococcus sp.
ATCACTTTTTTCCTTCCTTGTAAGCACTTTGTAATTATTGATTTCCGTGTTTTTCCTGCTGCGTCAAAGTGTCTAAATTTCGAATCTTCGAAAGCGCCAGGCATCCTGCCAGGATATAGTCCTGTGCCTTTTCGGCATAGGTTTTTTTGGCAACCTGACCGTCTGCGCTTGTGACATCGACAACAAAGTCCTTTGCGTCAATCATATAGTAGCTTCTATCGTCTGGAATGTACTGCATCAGATCCCGAAGTTCGAGGCGTACCTGTTCACACAAGTCCAGAGAAAAATGATCAAAGAGCAAATCTGCATCTCGCATTTGCTGAATGCGCGCTTCCTTCTGCACAACCGTCGGAATCGTTTTGAGCTTTTCTAGTTCTGCTAGCATCGTATCGATTTTCTTTCCTACATTGCCAAAGCCGTGCCGGATTTTACGAATATCCTGTTCCGCCGCCATTCGCTTCACACTTCATCTTCGATCACATAGATCAGCAGATCAAAGCACTTTACCTTGGGCGGATCTGTGGCAGGCGGAAACAGCGGCAGGAGAAAACTCTCGATTTCCGCAATTTTCTCATCGGTGAAGCTGTCCTACTGGCTTTCCGTTCAATATTTGCTGACATATGCCATCTCGAATTGCACCGCAACATCATCGTTGCACAGTCCTCTTGTTGTGTCGATAAAGTATTTTTTCAAGTGATCTCTGTATAGCGTATCGAATGCTGTTAAATTGCTGCTTTTGATTAGCGTGCGCAGAATGCCCAGCTTGCGCTGATTGATGAGCTGACTCTATGGTGTGCTTGAAAAGCTCGTTTTCTTTGACGATCCCGCAGTCGTTGACCAAGTTTTTTCGTCCGGAAATAATTGAAATTGTCGTAGTAATCAAAAATCAAAAATCCGTGCTTGTTCAGACCTGAGCCAAAAACATCCGGACAGAGCCGCGTCTCATGGCCAATCATCTGCAAAAACTTAATCTTTGACTTCACTTGCTTGAAAAAGACGAGATTGAGCACGTCTGGTACATCGATTCCTGTGTCCGTCATATCGACACTGACCGCAATCTGCGGCAGTTGGTCGCGCTGACCAAAACGTTCGATCAAAGATAAATTATTTTCCGTCTTGCTGTCAATCAGCTTGCAAAAGTCTAGCCCTAAATAGGCATAGAGATTTTGAAAACGCTCGACAATTTTTTCCGCTTCGACATGATTTCTCGCGAAAATGATCGTCTTTCCGAGCTGATCGCTGCCATGGATTTTTAGCCCGTTTTTCACCAGATTGCCCAGCATTGCATCGATCGTGCCAAGGTGAATATAGCGGGGATTACACAGCGTTTGCGGATCAATGACGGCTTCATCGAAAGAGCCAATTGGCACATCTTCCGTCAAGAAAATGTCCTCGAATTTCGCCTTCTCCTCATCGGACAGCTCGTCATAATGAACGCCGCGGCGCAGCGCATCCGTGGTTTTATCGAGTATTGAAAAGCCCACCAGATAACCATCGTGGATCGCCTGTTCCAGTTCATAGGCATAATCCGGACTGCTGTTTTCTAGATGAAAGATCTCATAGGTATTCTTATTATCCTCCGTGCGCGGCATAGCTGTCAGACTTAGCATCAAGGCGTCAAAGTAGTGGAACAGCGCACTGTACTTTTTGAAAACAGAACGGTGTGCTTCATCGATGATGATCAAATCAAATCTGCCAATGCCAAATTCTTTGGTGTCCTCATTGATCAGCCGAATCATCGTTTGATATGTCGAAAAAATAATTCTGGCGTTGCGATCTCGATTTATACTGCTGCCGGAATAAACGGAAGTCGTGACAGACGGCAAAAGCTTATTGAAGTTCTTGTGCGCCTGTGTGACAAGGCTCGTGCGGTCGGCGAGAAACAGCACGTTCCTTGCCCAGTTCGCTTTCAGCAGTACATCTGTCAGCGCAATCGACACACGCGTTTTGCCTGTACCGGTTGTCATAACGAGCAAGCTGTGGCGGCGGTTTTGCGAAAAGGCATGACAAGCCGCTTGAATTGCCGCAATTTGATACGGTCTGCCGGCAATGTCTGTGTCAATTTGTGGTGCAGAAATTTCCTTCCGTGTGGTCGCACGCTGTTTCAGGCGCTCGAGCTCCTCGGCATTGTGAAACTGAAAAACGCGGCGCGGCGGGTAAACGAGCTGGTCAATGACATAAATATGATAGCCGGTCGTATAGTAAACGATGGGGCGATAGCCAAATTTTTTCGCAAGCTCGTCCGCTTTTTCGATGCCCTTTTTTCTGCCGTCTACAATATTTTTTCTGTGGCGGTATATTCGATAATGGCAAGCGGTTTGTTATCACTGCCGTTTAGGACATAGTTCACAACCTCTCCGTTGTCCAGAACCATTTGGATCGATGCGGTGGACGGCATTGCCAGGTTTTTTACGGTGGCAATTTTCCAGCCGGCTTCACGCAGACAAGCGCGCAGATAGAGCTTTTTGTTTTCGGCTTCGTCTCTGCCGTGCCGGGTATCAAACTGAACCGCCCGCATGCGTGATGCAAATTCGGCGATTGCCTCCGGCGAAACAGTAATCGTTTCGGCTTGCGGCTTTTCCTACGGCTGTGCAGGCGCTGGCTGTGGCTTTTTCTTCGGCTCGGGCTTTTGTAATTCCGGATAATCCGAAATTACACCAAATAAAATGAGAATCTCGCCCACCAAGAAGTGCAGATTCTCCAGCACAGAAATCGCCTCATCCACGGTCAGATTTCCCTGATGTGCCGCAGCATTTCCCATCTTTCGGATATAATGGATCGTATTCATGACATAGGGATCGCCAATATAGTCCCGAAAGCGGTCGTCCGCGACCATATCAAAAATCGTCATCTCGCTGTCGTTTTCGATTTTGGAACAGTAGACGAGCCGCACGAGATGTTCCAGCGCATTTCTTGCTGCATTGCCGCTGAGATAGGGGCGTGTACAGCACAGCTGCTCGGCATCGCTGCAGTAGCGGTAGAGGGGCTTGAGTCTAGGGAACGATTTTAAGTATGTAAAGTTCATGAGATATCTCCTGATTTTCTTTGATTTGTTAAAATTTTATCTTTGTGTGGCGTTGCCTTAGCGGATGCGCACTCACGATCCAAAATACGTCTGCATCAGCGATTTCTTCAGCGTCTCCAGCACATCCAGGCTTTTTTGTATTGCCAATTTTGATTTGTCGACTTCTTGGACGAAGGCGGAGAATTAGTGTTATAAGTCTAACGGAGGAACAGCAACCTCCAATTGCTTTAACTTTACACCTGGCAAATGCGCAATTGTTGCCTTTGCGCCAGCAATAGCTTCAAAACCGCCATGATCACAATTATATTTAAACCACCACGCCAGATAATCTGGATATATTATCTGCCGATTGCATCGCACTCGGTGTAATGCCTTTTGAAAATAACAAGGTTGGAGTTCATTATGCCACACAGTGCATCTGCCAATCTCTCCACCTTCACAAACAAGAAGATCCCCATCTTTTAATTCAATTTCTCTGCGATCAATATCATCAAAATCCATCTGATTTAAGTTTTCTAAATCAAATCGGAACCACTGCACATTAAAATTAGCCAGATACGGAAATGTGTATTTCCCAGTTTGTTTTTTGCGTCCAACATCTTTCCCAAACGAGATGTTGCAATGTCTGAAAACTTATGTGTTTTCCAGCCTCTATTGTTTTGAATCACATCTCCAAACATCTCGATAAATCGGGATTTGACGAGTTGATCCAGCTTTTCGAGTTGCTTCTTATGAAGATCAATTAAGTCGGTGACTTTGTCGAGGTTCGCGGCGATTTTTTGCTGCTCGGCGAGTGGCGGGAGGGGGACAATCATATTTTTTAAAATGGACATATTTATATTGTTCTGTGCAACTCCTCTTCCGATTTGCTGAACACCATCCTTCAATGAAACTAAAAAATAATACAAATAATCTTCATCTACATTTTCTTCTTTTATCTTTAGACCAGCTATAGCTTGATTCGTTGCAGCATTTATATTTAAAATTGTCACTTCACCTAACGTTGTAAAATTGTATAAAGAATAGTGCCTTTTTCAAATAATTTTGCAGAAGATTTATTCAATCCTAATTCTGTTATAAACTCGTCTGTCTCATACAGATACTTTCTGTTTATATCGCTAATTTTAACCCATGGAATATTGCCATTTTGCCAATATTCATTTTTAGCTCTTGATGATGTACCACCAGATTGTACATCACATATATCAGAAAGTTTCATTATTTTCATACTCACTTCATCATTTCCTCAGCTGCAAGTTTTTTTGAAAAGTTTTATTCTTCTATATTATATCATATTTTCCCGAAAAATGCAAGGTCATGGAACGTGAATCGACAGAAAATCTCTTGCACCGGCGCAAATTTCCGATGCAAGAGATTTTTGACTGAAATTCATTCTTCTTCGAGCTTCACCCGGCAAACCTTTTCACTGCAAAACGCCACACCGTATTTCAG
>JAJQAB010000057.1 GCA_021203985.1 Ruminococcus sp.
CTTTTGGGTATATTTATATTATACCACATTGTCTAACTTTTGGGGAGCGGTTCACGCTGCATCGGAATCTTTTTTTACGCGGAGTCTGCCGCAGCAGAAAAGTGTGTCGCGTGAGTTGTCTATTTTTTTTAAAAAGCACAGAAAAAAACTAGCTGAAATGACGGTTTTTCCGAAGGAAAGAAGAAATCAAATGAAGAATATTGACAAGAGCAGGTTTTTTGGATATAATAATAAAAGTACGGCATATGGAATTTGTGCGGTACATCCTTAAGCAATAGCAAACTGAACAATTTCGCGGACTGATAGGGGAATGTGTGTTGAAGCCGGTATCTTTAGAGCAATTACCGGATGAAAAGCTCGTCCTTCTGGCGCAGCAGAATCGTCAGGCAATGGAGATCTTGATTTCACGTTATACGGGTTTCGTATGGAATCGAGTACAGCAATATCAAGGCATTACAGATGAGGAAGATCTTGCACAGGAGGGCTTTTTGGTCTGATTTCTGCGGTCTGCCGCTATGATCGATATCGCGGCGTATCGTTTTCTGCCTATGCGGGCAGATGCATTACAAACAGCATCGTATCTGCGTTGCGGCGAAGCCGTAATTTGCCGATGCCTGTGGGGGTATCTGACATGCCTCCGCTTTCTCAGGTGCAGGATCCTGCCGGGTCGCCTGACTCTGTTGTACAGAGTCGGATACAAACGGCGTCTATGATCTGTGCAATGGTGAACCGCTTATCCCGGCGGGAATATCAGGTTTGCATGCTGATTTACAGCGGTGCTTCTTATGCGCAGGCAGCGCAAAAGCTGTATATTTCTGAAAAATCAGTGGATAACGCATTGCAGCGTGCACGCCGAAAGCTGCGCGCCGAGGCGAACGAAGCAATGTGATTGCAACGGGATTCTCGAAGCCGTCTTTACAGGACGCGCTTCGAACAATGAAATGGAAATTGCCGGCAAAGCTGGCACGAGGAATCCCAAAAATGGAAGCACTTCGGGAAAGGTAAGGTAACACTATGTACGAAGACAAGACATTGGTATGCAAGGACTGCGGCGCGGAATTTGTTTTCACTGCCGGAGAGCAGGAATTTTTCGCAGAGAGAGGCTTTGTGAATGAGCCGAAGCGCTGCAAGGCTTGCCGTGACGCAAAGTGTGGAAACACAAGACCGGAACGCGAAATGTTTACTGCAGTTTGCAATTCCTGCGGCGGCGAAGCACGGGTACTGTTCCAGCCGCGTGAAGGTCGCCCGATTTACTGCAGCGAATGCTATGCCAAAATGAGAGAAGAGGCATAAGCGTCTCCAGTGATGTGACTTGACAGCTGGAAAACTGGCTGTGTGGTTCTTTGTCTGCATAGCGGTGCTCGGCTTCGGGTATGCTATTTTCACAGGTGCAGCATGTATGTTGTATGAATATGCAGACAGGAGGTGTTAGAATATGGCAACGATTACAAAAGAAACCATTATCGGCGATATTCTGGACATTGCGCCACAGACAGCGTCGCTGTTTATGGCAATTGGAATGCATTGTCTGGGCTGCCCGGCGTCTCGCGGAGAGACTGTGGAGGAAGCCTGCATGGTGCATGGGATCGATCCGGACGAACTGCTGGAAGAACTCAACAAGCAGATTGCAGCCGGTGATGTTCAGTAAATGAGAATCAGATTGCTTCCCGTGTGAATTCTGCCGTTTTGTATGGTGGAATTTGACGGTGGGGCAATTTTTATTTGGATGAAGGGGAAGTGGCTTTCGTGGGAATATCGTGAAAAGGAGATGGAATAGGATGCTGACCAAACGGCTTGCGGCTTGTGCGGCACGGGCGACAAAGGGCGGCGTGGTTTGCGATGTGGGCACGGATCATGCCTACCTGCTAGCAGTGCTTTTGCAGGACTGCACTTGTACCCGTGCAGTTGCCACTGATATTCACGCAGGACCACTGGAAGCTGCACGGCGTACCCTGTCGGAAGCCTGCGTACTGTCGCGCACGGAATTGCTGCTCTGCGATGGACTGGAGGCGGTTTGTCCGGACGGAATTACGGATGTCGTGATTGCAGGAATGGGCGGCGAAATGATCGTTCATATTTTAGCGCAATGCGACTGGCGGCAAAGTGTGCACTTCATTTTGCAGCCGATGACAAAGATTCCAACGCTGCGGAGATGGTTGGCGGAGCACGGCTTTGGGACATGGACGGAATCTGTGGTGACGGAAAGGAAAAAGATGTACCTCATTTTGGAAACGCGCTATGACGGGACGTGCCGCCAATTGTCCTTACTCGAGGAAGAGGTCGGATGCCTGGACTGGAAGGATGGCGAAGCGCGTCGCTATGCCGCGTGGAAGCAGACACGACTGCGGAAGCTGGCGGATCAGTTATACGCCGCCGGAATCCATGAGGCGCAGAAATGGGATAGGCTTGCAGAACAATTGGAACACGTACTGGAGGAGGAATCGGTATGCTGACCGTAAAACAGATTTATAAAACCATAGACGCATTCGCGCCCTTTGCTTCACAGGAATCCTGGGACAATTCCGGACTGCTGGTGGGCGATCTGTCGCAGCGTGCAGATCGAATTTTGACGGCGCTGGACATTTCCGCACCGGTGATTCGGGAAGCAGAAAATTGCCAGGTGCAGCTGATCGTTGCACACCATCCGGTGATTTTTTCGCCGATCAAATGCCTCCCGGCCACAAGTCCTGTGTATCAGCTTGCGGCGCGTGGCATTGCGGCAATTTGCGTACATACGCCGCTGGATATCGCACCGGAGGGACTCAATGGCTTTGCACATACGCTGTGCAAAGAGCCGCTGGCGCTGGAAGATCATCCGGTTGTGCTCGAGCCGACCTGGCAGGACGGACGCGGCTTTGGCTGGATCGACACGAGCCGCTATGTGTGGACACCGCAGGCACTTGCTATACAGCTGCGCCAAACGCTGGGCGTCTCGCATGTGCGCTACACGAAATCGCAAAAGCAGATTCGAAAAATCGCCTATTGCAGTGGATCGGCGGCATCGATGCTGGAACTGGCGGCGGAGCAAGGGTGTAATGCGCTGATTACGGGCGATATCAAGCACGATCGCTGGTATGCTGCGGAATTTCTGGGGATCTCGCTATTCGACTGCGGTCATTTCGGCACAGAACGGTTTGCGGCGCAGATTTTGCGCGACCATATGCAAGCGGTGCATCCGAATGCGGCGGTATTTTGCATGCCTGGAGAAGATCCGGTGACAATCACAGTAGGAGATGGCGTGTCATGAGTATCTGGAAATGCCCGGTTTGCGATGCCTGTATGCAGCACCGTGGAAGAGCTTGGAGCTGTACAAAAGGGCATTCGTTTGATATGGCGAAAAGCGGCTATGTGAATCTGCTGCCATCGAATCGGAAGCACACAAAGAATCCCGGCGATAATGCGGTGATGATGCGTGCGCGGCGCACTTTTTTTGACGCCGGCTACCACGCGCCGCTTCTGGAAATGCTGCAGCAGGTTGCGGTGCGCTATGGCAAGGCAGGCGGCGTGCTGTTCGATGCCGGCTGTGGAGAAGGGTACTATACACAGGGCATGGCGCAGGCGCTGGAACGCGCGAATTTCCCGATGCAGACGTATGGCGTGGATATTGCGAAATGTGCCGTAGATGCCGCGGCAAAGCGCTGTCCGGATGCGAATTTCGCTGTGGGGGTGTCTATCATCTGCCAGTTTCCGATCACTGCTGCGATATCTTAAGCGTAATTTTTGCGCCGTACTGCGGCACGGAATATCACCGGATTTTGCGGAAAAACGGCGTCATGCTGATGGTGATCCCCGGGCAGCAGCATCTGTTGGGCTTGAAGGAAGCAATCTACGACGTGCCCTATCCGAATGCAGTGTGCGATTATACACTCGAAGGGCTCGAATTGATCCGTGCGGATTATGTGGACAGCTGGCTGAAATTAAATCAGCCCAAAGACATTCAGAATCTGTTTCAGATGACGCCCTATTATTATAAGACAGGTCGAGAGGAACACGCGAAGCTCGAACTACTGAGCAGTCTTTCGACACAGATTTCTTTCGAGGTTCTGCAGTATCGCGCGATTGCACAGACAACGTAACATAAGTGAGAAAGAGAGGTTGAGACTATGGCATTGGACGGCGCATATTTGTACGCAGTTCGGCAGGAGCTGCTGCCGCTGATTGGTGCGCGTATTGAAAAAATTCACCAGCCTATGCGAGAAGAATTGATTCTTGCCCTACGCAGCCGCACAGGGGGCACAAAGATTGTGTTGTCATGCGCGGCGGATCGCGCACGTGTGCACCTGACGCAAATCAGCATGGAAAACCCCAAAACGCCGCCGATGTTTTGCATGCTGCTGCGCAAGCGCCTGGGCAATGGTAAACTGTTGGCGATTCGGCAGGACGGCTTGGAACGTGTGCTCTACTTCGACTTTTCCTGCATCAATGAGCTGGGCGATGTTGTGCAGCTGACATTGGCGTGCGAAATTATGGGGCGCTATTCGAATCTCATTTTGATCGATGAAAACGGGATTGTGATCGACAGCATGAAACGTGTGGACGCCGCGATGTCTAGTAATCGCCTGGTGCTGCCGGGAATTGCGTATGAAATGCCGCCGCGCGAGGATCGCCTGAATTTTCTCACCGCCTCCGCAGCGGAGATTCGCGATGCCGTGTGTGCGAAAACCGGCACGCTTTCCCGTGCGCTGTTGCAGATGTTCGAAGGTGTTTCGCCGGTGCTGGCACGCGAGTGGGCGTATTATACTGGACAGGGTCAGCCTTGCGCTGCGGAATCGCTGACGGATGACCAGCTGGATCGATTGTGCTATATGCTGCACCGAACACGTGAAATGCTGGAACAGGGCACAGAGGTTTATACCATCGTCAGCACACGTGAAGGACAGCCAAAGGACTTCTCTTTTCTGCCGCTGCAGCAGTACGGAACGATTTGCGTGACGAAAACGATGCCGTCCGCATGTGCGCTTTTGGATGAGTTTTTCGCCAGCCGCGACCGTACTGCACGACTAAAGCAGCGCGCCAACGACCTCTTTCATCTGCTGCTGCATACAACCGAACGCATACAGCGGCGCATTGTCTCACAATCCGAGGAGCTGGACGCCTGTGAAGCAAAGGAAACGCTGCGCCGAAAAGCGGATCTGATTTCCGCGAATCTCTATCGCCTGAAAAAAGGCGATACACGGGCACAGCTGGAGGATTTCTATGAGCCGGATTGTCCGACCGTTTCGATCGAACTGGACGAGCGTCTGACACCGCCGCAAAATGCGCAAAAATATTACCAGGCGTATAAAAAAGCGTGTACGGCGGAAAAGGTGCTCACCGAGCAGATCCGGAAGGGCAGAGAAGAACTCGACTATCTGGACAACGTGCTGGATGTATTAAGCCGCGCGGAGACGGAAAACGATCTGGATCAGCTTCGCAGCGAGCTGGTGGAACAGGGCTATTTGCGGCTGCTGCGCCGGAAGGGAAAGCCACTGAAGGCATTGCCGCCGATGGTGTTTACAGCATCTGATGGCACGCGAATCCTCGTGGGGCGGAATAATCGCCAAAACGATCAGCTGACGCTGAAAACGGCACATAAAAATGATATCTGGCTGCATGCCCAGAAGATCCCTGGTTCGCATGTGATTTTGGAAACGGCTGGCGCAGAGCCTTCGCAGACCGTGCTGGAAGAGGCGGCACAGCTTGCGGCGTATCACAGCAAGGCACGCAATTCGGCGCAAGTGCCGGTCGACTACTGCCCAGTGCGTTATGTGAAAAAACCAGCAGGTGCAAAGCCAGGCATGGTTATTTTCTCGAACCAACATACACTCTATGTGGCGCCAAAGCCGCTGGAAGCGGAGGATTGAAGGAAAGGAAGGATGTGTGCGATGCGATTGACAGCGCCTTTTTTTCACCGTGATTGCTTAGAGGTCGCGCCGGATTTGGTGGGCAAGTGCATCGTCCACCGCTTGCCGGACGGAACGATCCTGCGAGAGCACATCGCGGAAACTGAAGCTTATCGCGGACAGGAGGATCTGGCGTGCCATGCGTCAAAGGGCAGGACGCCGCGAACGGAGCTGCTCTATCGGGAAAGCGGTGTCGTCTATGTGTATCTTTGCTATGGCATGCACTGGCTGATGAATGTGATCACCGGCGAACGGGAACAGCCGCAGGGCGTGCTGATTCGTGCTGGTACGGTTCACGATGGCCCGGCAAAGCTGACAAAATATTTGCAGATCGATCGGTCGCAAAACGGGCTGCAGATTATGGCGTGTCCAGATCTGTGGATCGAAGATGACGGGCTGCACCCAGCGCTGCGAACCGATGTGCGTGTGGGCATTGATTATGCAGGCGATGTCTGGAAGTCCAAGCTCTGGCGGTGGATTCTCTGCACGGACGCACCACAGTAAACGAACGCGTAAAACGCCGCAAAAAGCCCGTCTGTATGGCATTCATACGGACAGGCTTTTCTTGCAATTGCTATTTCTGGGGCTTTCCCACTGGTTTCTTTTTCTTTTTTCGCTGTACGGAATCGCCGAAGTTGCCGAGCTTTCTGCCGAGTGCGAAGTATTCACCATGTGCATATGCCATGAGTCCGCACTGCTGCAAATTCAGCTTCCCCTTGCTGTCGAGATAGCACTCCTCCACGTTTACGCCGGTAATTTCCGCTTCAAATACGGTATGCGTGCCGAGCCGTTTGGTGGAGGTGACACGGCATTCCAGATTCACCGGACACTCTGCAATCAGCGGCGCCCGAACCGATTCCGCCGGTTCGGGCGTTAGGTGACAGACCTCGAATTTGGAAACATTCCTGCCGCTTCGCACACCGCAGAAGTCGGTGACTTGCATCATTGCAGCGGTCGGCAGATTGATGACAAACGCCTTCTGTGCCAAAATGATGTCGTGGGAATAGCGTTCGGGTCGGACGGAAATATAGGTCATGGGCGGATGCGTTGCCAAAATGCCCGTCCATGCAACCGTCAGCACATTCGGCGCTTCCATCGTGCCACAGCTGACTAAAGTCGGGGGAACTGGCGCTAATAAAACGCTGCCCTTCCAATGTTGTTTTGCCATATCGTGCGATTCCTTTCTAAGCTCATCAGATCACGTGGGAATATCCTCACCGTGCGATCGTTTGTCTTTATTGTAGCATAAATTGTGCGGCGCTGTCAATGGACAGACTTGCGTTTCCACACGATTTGACAGATGCGAGAAAACCATGTATAATGAAACGGTATTATCACGAAATCGGAGCGTATCGCTTTGGCGGTACGTCTAATCACAGCCGTCTTGCTGTGGCGATCACAGGAGGAATTTGATATGCAGCAAAATTATAATTTTTGTTTTGCACCGATTTTTACAGATCATATGGTGCTCCAGCGTGAAACGAATGTCGCTGTTTTTGGAAAGGACGTTCCCGGTCAGCCTGTTTTGATCACTGTGCCACAGCGCGACGCAGCCGCTTAAACGACCGTGCAGCCCGATGGCAGCTGGCGCGTCACACTGTCACCGATGTGTGCCGGCGCACCGTGCGTATTGACTGCGAAGAGTGGCGGAGAGCGGCGGACACTGTTTGATGTGGCGATCGGAGAGGTCTGGCTTGCCGGCGGTTAGTTGAACATGGAATTTATGCTCAAAGATGCGAAAGGCGGCGCAGAGGAACTGCAGCAATGCGCGGACTCTGGCGTGCGCTGCTTTCAAGTGCCGCAGAATACCTTTGTGGATGAGGCATATGTACGGGAGTTCGAACAGGCGCATTGGGAGACCGCTTCGCCGGAGACTTCCGGGACGTGGTCAGCAGTCGCATATCTTGCGGCAAAATCGCTTGCGGCAAAACTGCAGGTGACGGTGGGCATTATTGGCTGCAATTACGGCGGATCATCGGTGAGCTGCTGGATGCCGGAATCGGACTTGCAGGCGCATGTGGCAGGTCACGCATATCTGAAGGACTACCAGGATGCCACGGCAAGGAAAACAGATGCGGAGATGATTGCGGCGTATAACGCATATCTGGCGTATCATGCGGGCTGGACAGAGCGTATGGAACGCTGATACCAGGAGGACGGCATTATGCCCTGGGATGAGGTGATTCGGCGCTGTGGAGAAAATCAATGGCCAGGGCCAATGGGCGTGAAAAGTCCTTATCGGCCGAGCGGTATGTATCATACGATGCTGCGCCGCATTACGCCCTATACGATTCGTGGTGTGTTTTATTATCAAGGAGAAAATGACGATCATCGACCGGAGACGTATGCAACGCTTTTGCAGATGATGATTGCACGCTTGCGGCAGGACTTTGAGAACGACTCGCTGCCCTTCGTGCTGGTGCAGCTGCCGATGTTTGCCTATCTGGATGCACCGGAAAACGGCGCTTGGAGTAAACTGCACGAGGCACAGCTTCGCGTGTCGCGTACCGTGCAGCATGTGGGACTTGCTGTGATCCTGAATTGCGGCGAATTGGGGAATATTCACCCAACAGATAAGCGTAAGGTTGGTCATCGCGTGGCACTGCAGGCGGAGTGTCTGGCATATGGATTGCCGCCACAGGAGGTGTGCTGACCGCTGCACCGCAGCGCTGTAGTGCACGGAGATACGCTGACGGTCGCATTTGATTATGCGGCACAAGGGCTTTGCTGGCATGGAGCGCCGGAGGGGTTCGAGCTTGCCGGTTCTGACGGGATCTATCACTCTGCACAAGCAGTTCTGGACGGTGAGCGCGTGTACTTGACCTGTGCGGCAGCTCCAAAGCCTATGACAGCGTGCTATGCGTGGTACAATTACGGCGCGGTGACTTTGTTTGGCACAAACGGCATTCCAGCAGCTCCCTTCCGAACCGAACCGCCGTTGCTGCCACTTCTGTCGACATAGGCTTTGGCTTACGTTCGGGCAGCTGATCCGCGAATTTAGTCGAATTGCACGAATTTCAACAACGTTTTTCACTATTTCAACAGTGTTTTCAACGACGAATGGAAAAGTCAATGCGAAATGGGTAAAAAAGACCGGCGGAATGTTTGAACACGCGGCAGAATGCACATACTGAGGGTAAGGCGAGATCCAGAGGAGGTATTGCATTATGGTAAAAGGCGTGCACAAAAAAATCATCGAGATCAATCACCCGGACAGCATGTATTTCGAACGGGCGGTGTTTTATTTAAAACCCGGCATGACGCAGTTGCCGCAGCAACTGTCACAGGCGGACGCAGACGCGATTTTGTCCGAAGCATCTCCACGGAAAAAGGGGTGCGGCTGGAAACGGTCGCTGCTGCTGATTCTGCTCAGCTGTGCGGCAACTGCGGCGGTTTGCTTGCTGCTGCGGTGATCGAGGTTCACAGTGCAATCTATGTCGCAAACCTTGACACTTGTCTTTTTTGCGCGGTTGTGCTATAATAGAAAAAATGGTGGAAATGGTGCGCCGCTTATTCGAATTGCGCAGCGGTTTGTGCAGCCGTTCGGGCTGTCAGATCGATTGAATTTATGGAGAGGACTGCAAATTATATATGAGTCAAAAACAAAATCGCCGCCGCACTTCGCCGGAGCATCCTGCGGAGAATAGCAGCTGTATTGCCGGCCGAAATCCGGTTTTGGAGGCGCTGAAAAGCGGCGCGTCACTGGATACGGTCTATATCAGCCAGGAGAGCGGCGGATTACAGGAAATCGTTTCCCAGGCAAAGGTGCAGGGAATTCCGGTAAAGGTGGTGACGGATGCAAAGCTGTCACAGATGACCGGCGGCGCGGTACACCAGGGCGTTGCAGCGGAGGGTGCATGCGGCACGTATGTTTCTCTGGAGGATTTGCTGCAGCGCGCAGCCGATCGGGGCGAACCGCCATTTTTGGTTATTTGCGATGGCATTCAAGATCCACACAACCTCGGCGCAATCATCCGAACCGCAGAGGCGGCTGGCGCGCATGGTATCGTGATCCCGAAACGCCGCAGCGCTTCGCTGACGACAACGGTCGGGAAAACCTCTGCCGGTGCTGTGAGCTGGCTTCCGGTGGCGCGCGTTACGAATCTCGTTTCTGCAATGACCACGCTGAAGGAACACGGCGTCTGGATCTATGGGACGGATGCGTCAGGTGATTTGTATACGCAGCAGGATTTCACTGGCGGTACGGCGTTTGTGATCGGCTCAGAAGGCTTTGGAATCGGTCGGCTTGTGGGGGAAAACTGCGATGCGATGCTGCGGCTGCCGATGCACGGTCAGGTCAATTCCCTAAACGCCTCCGTTGCTGCCGGAATTTTTTTGTATGAAGCGCTGCGCCAGCGGACTTCAAACGCATGATACCTCGCGTACATAGGGAGTAAAATATGGCAAATTTTCAATTGGAAGATATTTTAAAGGAATATGGCCCGGACGGGAAGCGCTCTAGAATTCAGTGCGACACGAGCCGACCGATGCCGCGCGGAACGCTCGAGACGGAAAAGCTGGTTTCTGCGGCGACTTCGCAGCGTCCGCTGATGCAGGAGAAGGCAGGCTATCGAAGTGCCACCGAACCGGAAGTCGAGGAAGTACAGCCGGAGGATCTAGTGGATATCAAATCCACGATTTCTCAGATTAAGGCGCAAAAGGACGCCAGGACAGCGCACAGTGCAGATGTTTCGCCACTTTTGCGGGAGCGCTTTCCCACACAGCATTTAAAGCGCGGCGATATTTCCTATTTAAATTCCGGGAGAAAACAGCGCTTTGCTGATGCGGAAAATGTCGGCGAGGTCTATGACGGCGTGGTAAAGCTAATGCCGTCTCCGGACTCGGAAACGGACTTGGAGAACGAAACGGAGCACCAGCCGAATATCCGGCAGATGGAGGATGCAACGCGTGCGAAGGAGAAAAAGCGTAGACGCCGCCGCAAAATGACAGAGTCGTCCTATCCGAAGGAATCTGTATTCGGTGTGGCAAAGCCGCTGGACGCGCAGCCAGATCCAGACCCGGTTTCACGCCGCCGCTGGGATGAGGAGCAGGATTTCTATTACAATGGCGGTCAGGACGGCAGCACAGTCCACAGCGTACGTCAGCGGATGCACCGACAGACGGGCAGCGCGGCGGCACAGCAGCCGGACGATCTGCAGCTGGTTTGCAAGAATTTGTACAGCCTGTGGAATGTGATTTTTTTCCGCTGTATGGCGCTGCTGGTGCTGACTTTGGCAGGCATTGTTTTGGCGATGGGGGAGACATCACTTGTGGTGGCATTGACGCCGCGCGGCTACGCGATTGTGGAGCTTGTCCTCATACTGCTGGGTGGCGCGATTTCCTTTCCGATCCTGAAAAACGGGCTTTGGCACTGGCTTCGTTTTCGTGCGGACAGTGACAGTATGGCGGCATTGCCGGCGGCAACGGCAGCGATCGGTACGATTTTGGTCATGATTGCGCCGGAAACCTTGTCGCAGGAAATGGTGCATCTTTATGTTCCCTGCGCAATGTTGGCGCTCTTTTGTAACGCGATCGGGCGTCTGCTTGTGGTGCGGCGCGCGCTGCGGAATTGCAATGTGCTTTCACACGAAGGTCAGAAACGCGTCATGGCCTATATTTCACAGGAAGAAGTCGCAGAGCTTTTGACGCGCGAACTGATTCATGATGTTCCGATTGTGGCGGCTGTGCGGAAAGCGGATGCGATTTGCGATTTTTTGCGCTATACATATTCGATGGATGCAGCGGATGCACTTTGCCGCATTATGACGCCGGTTAGCATGGGCTTGTCTGTGGTAATTGCAGTGTGCCTGACTGTGATTCGCGTGGGGTTTGCACCAAGCTTGCTTTGGTTTAGCGTCTTGTTTTCTATGATCACGCTGCTTGTCACTGCAAGCTGTTGTCTGGCAAGCACTTTGGTATCCAATTTGCCGCTCGAACGCGAGTCCAAAAAAGCGGTGGCATCGGGCAGTGCCATCTTGGGCTATCAAAGCGCGGACGATTTCTTTGACGTGAACGCACTCCTGGTAGAAGCGAGCGACCTTTTCCCGAAAGGCTCTGTGCAAATTCAGTGGATGAAGGTCTTTTCCGGCGCAAAGGTGGACGATGTGCTGCTCGATACCGCAAGCCTGGTCAATTATACCGGCAGCATTTTGCAGGACGCTTTTTCTGAAATGATCCCAGATCACGAAGCACTTCGTGCGGTGGACTCCTCCGTCTGTGAGGATGGCTTCGGACTTTGCGGCTGGATTGCCAATCGTCGGGTGCTGTTCGGCGGCAGAGAAATGATGGCAAACCACAATATCGAGGGGCTTCCGACCAAGGCGCATGAAGTGGAGCTTGCGGAAGGAAATGACGATGTGCTTTACCTCTCGGTGAGCGGCGTGTTGTCCGCGATGTTTTCGATCCAAATTCTGGCAGATCCGGAGGTCTGCCGGCAGATGCGCGCGTTGCGGCAGGAACATATTTCGCTGGTGATTCACTCTGTGGATCATGCGGTGACGCTGCAGCGAATCCACGCACTGTTCGATTTTCCGGAACATTTGATGAAACGAATCCCAACTTCGATGCATCATTTATTCGACCGCGAAACGGCGGATTTAGGATGCGTCAGCGCATCGATGACAGTGGGCGGAACGGGCTTTGGTGCGGCACAGCTTCTGCTTGGTGTACGCCACGTCCGGCGCGCTTCTACAATGGGTGTGATTTTACAGATCGTGTCATCGCTGCTGGGCTTCTCCCTGGCGATGATCCATGTGATTACAGGAGCTTATGAAGAAATGACGGCAGAATTTTTTCTGTTCTACCACTTGCTTATGACGGCGGTGACTGCACTGGCGGTTCGCGTGCGGTAAATCGATTTCATGAGCCGGGAAAGGAGCTTCCACAATGGCCAAATTTTATAAAAACACGGAAAACACAGATGGGGAAGAGACGGTTTTTTTTCAGGCGGCAAAAGAGGGGAAATCTACGGATCAATATGATACGCAGCAGCTGAGCGCGGAACAAATTCGCCGCCGTGCGGCACAGCAGTATGAGTCGCCGATCGATCCGCAGACAGGCGAGCCAATCAATGACGTTTATTATGGACAGGTTGGCGGCTATACGCAAAACGGTTACGCACAGAACGGCTACCCACAGAACGGCGCTTATGGACAGAGTAACGGTTACGCGCAAAACGGCTACCCACAGAACGGCGCTTATGGACAGACTGGCGGTTACGCGCATGGCAACGGCTACGCGCAAAACGGAAGGAATGATCGGACACAGTCGGACGCAGGGGCTTCCCGAACACTGCAGCAGCGATCTGCATCCGCACAGCGCACCGCACAGCTGCGCAGTAATTCCGGCACATCGCCGCATATGGCACAAAGTCGGCAGTCTGCACCGTCCCAGCCGCGTCAACGCACTTCGAAAGCATTGCGGCGGACATCCTATGAAGAACCGTCCACACGGCGTCAAAGCCGCGAACCGAAGGCACGTACACAAGGACGAAACCGGCAAAAAAAGTCACTGCTCTATCGTCTGGTGCGAATGCTTTGTCTGCTGATCATTCTGTTGTTTTTGCTGTATTCCGTCGTGGCATTGGTTGGGATTTTGAGCATGAACCATGTCGATACCGGTTCGCGCAGTGTAACGACTGGTTCGCTGAGCGAATCCTACGTGAAAAATGTTCTCGTGATCGGAAATGATTCGCGTGATCCGGAAACGGATGCGGGGCGATCAGACTCGATGATTTTGGTTTCGATCAATTCCAAAACGAACAATGTCTATATGACCTCCTTGATGCGTGATGCTTATGTGGAAATTCCCGGAAACGGCAGCGGAAAGCTGAACGCGGCATATTCCTACGGCGGCGCGGAGTTGTTGATGGATACGATCGAATACAATTATGATGTGCGAATTGACGATTACGTGATGCTGACGTTTGAAGCCTGCGTGGATGCAATCGATGCGGTGGGCGGTGTTGAGCTGACGATTTCAGACGAGGAAGCGGAGGCGATTAACGAAATTCTGATCAGCGAGGTCAACGAAATTATGGGCGATGACCGAGAGGATGACCTGTTGAGCGGCGGCGGTACGTTGGAGTTGGATGGGAAGCAGGCGCTCTCTTACAGCAGAATTCGTTATGTTGGAAATGCGGACTTTGAACGAACAGAGCGTCAGCGTGTGGTAATGCAGCAGGTGATGGAACGGGCACTCGGGAATCCGCTGCGACTTGCGGTAGTCTGTGCGCGTGCGCTGCCGGATTTGACGACAAATATGTCTGTACTGTCGCTCTATCGCTATGCGGTTGTCGCACCGGTACAGCTGCTGTTTTACGACACGCAGCAGCAGCGTATTCCGGCGGATGGCACGTATTCGAATGCAACAATCGGCGGCGAGTCGGTGCTCGAAGTCGATTTCAGTGCGGCACAGCAGCTGTTGGAACAGACCGTGTTCGCCGCTCGCTGACGCTAGGACGCTATACAAAAACGAAAAAATGTCTCTGCGACAGATGCCGCGGAGACATTTTTGTTATGGCAGCACCGCATAAAGACTGCCTGCGGCTTTGCACGCCATTTGCTGACATCTTTTCCTTTATCTTGCAAAGTTCCTCCTTGCAATACTTGGGGTTTACTTCATCATTGCTTCACAATCTAAAGAAAAATCTGCTGGTGCATCTGACGCTGGGTCTTGTGCGGTGCTGCCTTATATTTGTTTTTATCGTTCAGTTTCGCGCTGCGCGCAAGGCGACTTAATCGTAAAAATCAGACCATGACGGAGAAAGTCCGACAGAGGCGTTGGAATAATACTGTAAGATATAGTACGCATCCATAATGCTGATCTCACTGCCGTCTGCGCCTTGATTCTTGGACGCAGTATCAATATCCGCCAGGAAATATGTCAGCGTTTCCATGTCGGCGTCCTTGCTGCTTCCTGTATACAGGGATGCCGTGCTGCCGGCACTCTTTTTCGCGTAGTACTGCAATACTTTGTAGGCGTCCATGATATCTACCGTGCCGCTGTAATCGACATCGCCCTTTGTCCCGATCATAATCTTTTGCGTTATCGTTGTACCGTCCGCTTGCTTCAGGATTTCACCATCGCAGTAAAGTGGCGCGCTGTCTGAAATGTAACAGCCGTTTTCCGCCATCTCATCATAGAGCTGCTTTGGCGTCAAGCCATCGCAGTCCACCATACCAACGATTTCGATATTCCTTTCCGTCACGGATTTGCCGTTTTCATCGGTGTAGGTGAAATTCGCCAGAATCGAGGACGCAAAGTTCACCGCCTGAATGGGTGTGTTGTCACTCGATTCATAGTATGCGGCTTGATCCATGTCGACAGAAGAAACGGTTATGCCATCAACGTCTACGGCAATGGTCGTGCCAACCGATTCGATCGAATATTTGTTGTGCGATATGCCGTACAGTGCGCATTTGTCTAAATCAAAATCAATCGAGTAGATGCCGGATGTCGTGCCCTTTTCGATTACGATGTCTACATAGCAGAACGGAAATTCGTCCGAAGTGTTGCCGAAGAACGAAGCACCAGTCTTCAGCTGCGAAGATCCCGGAAGCCAGACAACGCGATTGCAGTTATCCGGAATCAGGGAGCTTGTCGGATCGGACTTGTCATAAGCCGGAATCGTAGCGTCATAGCGCGGAATCACCGCGTTTTTTGTCGCCGTTTGGTTGGTGCTCTTGTCGGTGTAGGTGTAGGAGTAATGCCCGTTTCCGTCATCATCAACCGTAACATCGCAGGTAACGAGTGTTCCGTTGTCCGCAGTGAATTGGATCTTGTTCGGACCGGCGCTGTATAATTCTGCACCGTAAACCGGATCGCACGCATATTGGTTTGTTGTAATCATAGGACCGCCCGTCATATACCGGTTTTTCGATCCAAGCAGATAGCCGAAGCAATAGGGCACATAATTGGTCGTAAACGTTCCCTGGCTGCTCTCATAGGTCGTTGCCTCATCCTGCAGGCTGCTGTTGTCGCCAGTCACCATATTGCGAAAATAGATGCTGCTGTCATCGCTGTCAAAGGCAAGCTCGATCGAACCGAATGTGTTTGCCGTGCTTCCGGTGAGATAAACCGCCGCGCGGATTGTGACATCGCCCTTCGCGATTTCTTCCGCTGAAATAATGTTTCGCTCCGGCACAAACCGTAGCTGATAGTCTGCACTTGATTCCGCGGCATTTGTCGTCATTGGATGTGCGAAAAGCACAGATGCCGTCAGCAGCAAGGCACTCATAAATGTAGCTTGTTTTTTCATAAAGCCAACCATTCCTTTCTTTTTGGTATTGCTTAAAGATCTGATGCGGATTTTAAGCGGCAGCCGGTGTGAAACGGTGCTTTAACTTCCGCATATCGAGAAAATAAATGGAAATCAACAGAACGTCTGCGAAAATCCAGGCAACAGGGCTTGCCAGAATCGCTGCTACATAGCCATAAACCGGAACAAACAGGATACACACGCACGAGCGCGCAACCAGTTCGCTGACACCTGCCATCATGGGCATAAAGCTATAGCTCATTCCCTGCAGCGAATTTCGCAGAATAAAGAGTACGTCAAGTCCCGGGAAAAACGCAGCGTTCACACGCATATACTGCATGGCAAGGCGAATTATCTCCGTCTCGGATGCGTCCAGGAACAGGTATGCCGTATATTTCCCAAACAGGCAAAGGAACAAAATGGAAAATATGCAGTAAGCCATGGAAATCTGAATGCTGACCCGAATGCCGTCCCGGATGCGGTAATAGTGCCCGGCACCCAGATTCTGACCGCAATAGGTCGCCATCGTAATGCCCGGCGATTCCAACGGCCCCATGACGATTGCCGCGATCTTCTGCGTTGCGGTTACGCTTGTGACAGCGAGCGAGCCGAGTGCGTTGACCGATGTCTGCAGAATAATCGAGCCGATTGCTGTAATTGAAAACTGCAGCGCCATCGGCAAACTGATGGACAAAAGCCGCAGACACTGCCGTAGTTCCGGCCTGCATTCGCCCGGCTGAAAGCGCACGACCTCAAATTTTCGGTAGAGATAGCAGAGACAGAGTATGCCGGAGATCCCTTGAGAAATGACAGTCGCATAGCCTGCGCCGGCAACGCCGGTTTTTAAGAAAATTAAGAAAAGCAGATCGAACAGGATGTTGCAGATCGAAGCCACCGCCAGAAATAAAATCGGAGACTTGCTGTCACCCATTGCACGGAGCATAGCCGCCAGCAGATTATATAGAATCGAGGTGAAGATGCCACCGAATATCACGATGATATAATCATACGCATACGGATAGATATCCTCCGACGTTTTCATCCAACGCCGGCAAGCGCATTCGTGCCGAGATAGTGTCCAACGATAATGGTGTCTACCATGCTGTAGAGCTGCTGTAAAACATTGCCGAGAACCATCGGTGCGCAAAATCGCAGGATGAGTCCCACCGGCTTTCCCGCTGTCATATCCTTTGTCATAGAGAAACTCCCTTCCAAAACGCATGTGTTTCATTTCGGCAACACCGCTACACGAGACCGCCTTCGTCTTTGCACGCCATCTGCTGGACTATTTTCCTTTATCTTATAAAGCTCCTCCTTGCAATACTTGGGGTTTGCTTCATCATCGCTTCATAATCTAAAGAAAAAATCTGCGAAGTTTATGCTCGGAGAGTACATCTGGCGCTGGGTCTTGTGCGGTGTTGCCTTTCAAATTCGTTTCTCTATTATAGCAACATCCGGCGTATATGTCTAGTCGCATTTCTGACAAAGTTTTTTGACAGTGCTTTGCGGTTTCAGTCGATTTCACAAGGACTTTCTTTCGATCGCCTCAGGTAGAGGTTCTGCGCAGTGCAGCTTTTGCAAAAAATCGTAGAGAATCGACAAGATTGCCGCTTTTTTAGCTTCCCATTTCGAAGGCGTTGCGGTATACTGCTGATATAGAGAGAACAAGTGGCGCTGCACAGTGCAAAGGCAGAGCGCCGCCAAAGAACAAAAGAAATCAAACAAAAGAAAAGAAAGGAAGCGCTGTTTTATGACAACAAACGAGCGATCTCGGCATGAAACCGAGAAACCCATTATTTACATGGAGGTATACGGCAGCAATCGCGTGATCTATTGCGTCACAGCCGGGCGTATTCGGCGACGTAACGCCGTCTGCATGACATATGGTGTGATGCTTGAGGACATGCGCAGCGGCGAGAAACAGTGGATTGAAGATTTCTCCGAAACGCTGAAACAAACCATTGTCTTTGCGAACGATTTGGTCAGCCGCGAAACGCGCCCTTCTGGTCTGTATGATGTTGTGCTGGAATACCTCTCCTGTCAGGTCTTGTCCTCCCGCAAGATCTTCTCGCGATAGGCCGCCGCCGCCTGCTCCTGTTTATTGTCACCGAAGTGATAATAGACCCGATCTCGAAGCACATCCGGCAGATATTGCTGCTTGACATAGTGATTCGGAAAGTCATGCGGATAACGGTAATGCTGTCCGCGCGTTTCCGTCTCTGCGCCGTCAAAATGCTTGTTTTGCAGATGGCGTGGAAAATCCGGCACGCCGTATTGCTCCACATCCGCCATTGCCGCATCCATTGCCATATACGAGCTGTTCGATTTTGGCGCAGTCGCCAGAAGTACGACAGCCTGTGCAATCGGAATCCGTGCTTCGGGCATGCCGAGCTGCAGGGCATTGTCCACACAAGCCTTGGTAATCACCGCCGCCTGCGGATATGCCAGCCCAACGTCCTCCGAAGCAATCACAAGTAGTCGCCGGCAAATCGAAAGCAAATCGTTTGCCGCCAAAAGTCGCGCCGCATAATGCAGTGCGGCATTTTCGTCTGATCCACGGATCGACTTTTGCAGTGCGGAAAGCAAGTCGTAATGCTGATCGTTATCCTTGTCATAGCGCATGTTGCTGCGCTGCGTCAGTTCCTCCGCAAGTTCGTTTGACACATAGATACCGTCCTCTTTCTGCTCACCCGACAGCGCGATCAGCTCGACCGTGTTCATCGCCTTGCGCACATCGCCGCCGCAGCCCCTGGAAATCCAACGGCACACGCCGTCAGCAAGGTGAATCTGTGCCCCGAGCTGCTGCGCCATACATTCGAATCCCCTAGAAACAGCGCGCTCCATTTCTTCCGGCGGAACGGATCGGAATTCAAATACAGTAGAACGGCTGATTAGCGCGTTGTATACTGCAAAATACGGGTTGTCCGTAGTTGATGCAATCAGCGTAATCTGACCGTTCTCCATATATTCCAGCAGCAGCTGCTGTTGCTTTTTGTTGAGATATTGAATTTCATCCAGGTAGAGCAGAATACCGTTCATGCCGGAAAATGTGCCGATTTCCGCCACAACCTCCCGGAGATCCGCCGTAGAGGCGGACGTTCCGTTTAACTTATGCAGCGTCATGGACGTGTTGTCCGCAATGATCCGGGCGATGGTTGTTTTTCCAACCCCTGACGGTCCATAGAAAATCATGTTCGGAATTTTCCCACTCTCCAGGATGCGTCGCAGCGGTTTTCCCGGTGTAATCAAATGGCGCTGTCCCACAACATCGTCAAGCGTACGCGGCCGAATCTGATCAGCAAGCGGCGTATGCATCGCTTAGCAGTACAGCGGATATTTTTCGCAGAGTGCTTGAACGCTTGCGCGAATTTCATCCGCCTTGTTGGTAAAGTCAGAAGCCGCCAGGTACATTGCCTGTGCAATAATTTCCATATCCGCCGGCTGGAGTCCACGTGTAGTAACCGCCGGTGTGCCGATACGAATACCGCTGGTCACAAACGGCTTTTCTGGATCGTTCGGAATCGCATTCTTGTTGACAGTGATATACACTTCGTCAAGGCGATGCTCGAATTCCTTCCCAGTCAGCTCGAACGGACGCAGATCCACCAGCATCAGGTGATTATCCGTACCGCCGGAAACCAGACGGAATCCGCGCTCCAACAGACCATTCGCCAAAGCTTTTGCGTTCACAACAACCGTCTCGCCATAGGTCTTGAACTCCGGCTTCAGCGCTTCGCCGAAGCAAACTGCCTTTGCAGCAATCACATGCATCAGCGGACCACCCTGTGTGCCCGGGAATACGGCCTTATTGATTTTCTTCGCCAGTTCTTCATCGTTTGTCAAAATCAAGCCGCCTCTCGGGCCACGCAGCGTCTTATGCGTTGTCGTGGTCGTGATATCCGCATACGGAACTGGAGACGGGTGTACACCTGTGGCAACCAGACCGGCAATATGCGCCATGTCAACCATGAGATAAGCGCCGACCGACTTTGCAATCTGCGACAAGCGCTCAAAATCGATGATACGTGGATACGCACTCGCACCTGCAACGATCAGCTTCGGCTTAACCTCTTCTGCCAGCGCCTGCGCTCGATCGTAGTCGATATATTCGTCATCGCCCAACTCATAGGGCACGAAGTGAAAATACTTTCCGGAAATGTTCACCGGCGAACCGTGCGTTAGGTGACCACCGTGCGCTAGGCTCATGCCCATTACCGTGTCGCCCGGCTGCAGCAGCGCGAAATAAATAGCAGTGTTTGCCTGTGCGCCAGAGTGCGGCTGTACATTCGCATACTTTGCGCTGAACAGCTTACATGCGCGGTCGATTGCGATTTCTTCAACCTGATCGACATACTCACAGCCGCCATAGTAGCGCTTATGCGGCAGACCCTCTGCATATTTGTTGGTGAGAACCGAGCCCATCGCCGCCATAACCGTTGGCGAAACGAGGTTTTCGCTGGCGATCAGTTCCAGATTCCGGCGCTGACGGCCAAGCTCCTGTTCCATCACTGCCGCAACCTCAGCGTCATTTTGCAATACAAATCCAATAGTGTCCATCATATTCTGATACATCGTAGAAAACTCCTTTTTGTTGTTTTGCGCAGCGGCATTCTGACATTTGCCGCGCGGTATTTGTGATACACTTTCATTATACTATAACCGCGAAGAAAACACAAGCTTTTTTCAAAATTTTATTCCAACGCTGTCGAAAATGGCAAAAATCGGAAGGGCAGCAAAATTGTCACTGCAGTGAAAGTCGCAGAGAGGAGGATGCCGCATAAAGCGTCGCAAAAATGTTATGCTACAATAGAACTGATACAAAAAGAAGAAGAAAAACGCGCTC
>JAJQAB010000088.1 GCA_021203985.1 Ruminococcus sp.
CTTAGTCGACTTCGATAAATTATTACATGTTGTTTACTAAAATTGATTTCCGTGATTTTTTTCGAAAAGACGTTGACAAATCCGGTGGGATCGGGTATAATAATATTAGAAACAAGGAAACCTGTTATGCAGGGAACAGAAGTTCCTTTTCAAAATCGACGTAAACTTCATAGTCGTGGCGATTTTATAAAGTGATGAAGTTAGATGGCGCGCCAAGATGCGTTGTCTAGCAGAGTTTTCGGGAGGGGTTCGCACAGTGACACCCCAACTTGGCGTAGGTATGTTAACCGAAAGAAAATTGTGTATAAATATTAGCCTCGCCCGTGGTGAGGCTAATTTATTATTTTTTGTGAGCAACAAATCATATGCTTGTAACAGGAGGTGCTTTCATGGAATTGAAAGCTAGCGATTATGATCCGATCACTGGACTTCCCATTGAACAAGATTATCTAGAAGCAAACTTACCGGATTTTCTGATGGAATCTATAAAGCGAATACAGGCGGATTGGGAACGAATCGATGCCAGTGGAGAAGATATGGACTGGTCTTCGAATTTCTGCGAATTGCAAAGTAATATCAATATTATGGAAACAGGCGGTTTTTTAACATCAGATCAAGCATGGTATCTTCGTGAAAAGTATTTGCGTATGCCGAAGGAGGGAAACACATGATTGACTTTACAAGCTGCCCAAAAAGAAAAAAAGCATATGCTGGTGCAAATGGAAATAAAATATCGATTCTCTTTCAAAATGAATTATATATGCTAAAATTCCCAGCACTTTCTACAAAAAATCCGGAGAATAAATATACCAATAGTTGCATATCAGAATATATTGGCTGTAGGATTTATGAAAGTATTGGCATCCCAGTACAAAAAGTTCTTCTTGGAACCTATACAACGGAGCAAGAGAAGACAAAAATTGTTGTAGCATGTAAAGATTTTACCCAATTCGGCTGGATGCTTCAAGATTTTGCTTCATTAAAAAATCAAGTGATCGATTCTGAAAGAAATGGGTATGGAACAGATCTACAAGATATTTTGTATACCTTTGAACAGCAAGCTGCATTAAACGCTGTGAGTTTACAAGATCGATTTTGGGATATGTTTATCGTAGATGCGCTAATTGGAAATTGGGATAGACATAACGGGAATTGGGGATTTTTATATCATATGCAAACAGATACAATAAAGCTTGCACCCGTGTATGACTGTGGCAGTTGCTTATTTCCGCAAGCCGATGACGCCATGATGCAGGAAACACTTCAAAACAAAAGCAAATTGCACGATAATATTTTCAATCGACCAACGTCTGCGATTATGCAAAACGGAAAAAGGATCAATTATTTTCAGTTTATCTCCTCTTTAGAAAATCAAGATTGTAATGCGGCATTAGAGAGAATTTTTCCTAAGATATATATGGAGAAAATTGATAAAATTATAGAGGAAATCCCATGTATCAGTCAAACGCATCAAACATTTTTGAAGACAATTTTATTCGCTCGAAAAGAACGCATTTTGGACTTCTCTTATCAGAAATTACAACGCGAAAAAGCGCAGAAAGCTATGCAAAAACAAGTAGAAGTGCAAAAAAAGCATGCACCATTTAGCCGTGCTGTTTTGCAAAGATCTACACAGGAGATCCAGGAAAATAAACGCCGGAATTCACCTGATAAGGAAAAGGCGAAAAGTAAAAATGAGATATCTTTATAGAAATAAAAAAGCAGACCTCAAACGAGATCTACTTTTTCCATATTCAAAACGGCAACTCATCCTCTGGCAGATCCTCCAGTGAATCGAGATCTGCTTCCGGTTTTTTTGTCAGATCCTCCTGATACAGCTTTTCTAAATAATCATAGACTGCATTTTGCAAAAGTGCCGCAAGAGACATATGATGTGCCGCTGCGGTGCGTTTCAAAATCTCTCGACTACCCTTGGGCATATGGAATGTAATGCCATCATATACACCGCTATTGTACCGCTGGGCTTTTTCTGTGTTTGCTTTCGGGCGACACTTGTCACAAATGCAAGCGCGGTGGGAGTGGCTTTCGAATTTTGTACCGCAAAATCGGCACGTGACTTCATAAACCTTCGATGCCATGATTTCACCTCCATTTTCATAAGTCATGATTTATACTGATAGAATACCATAAATATTACGACATGTCAAGCTTCTTGCCTAAGAAAAAAGCTTGGCAATTTTTTTGATTGCTCTGGCGTTCATGGAAAATTTACGTTTATCAACACAAAAACAGCTTGACAAGAACGCATTCTCATGTTACAATCTATTCGTAACAAGTCATGATGCATCACTTATACTGCAATAAAACAAAATATTGTAAGCCCTATTATTTGTATACATCATGACAAGTCAGCACAATTCACCATAAGAAACAAGCAATAAAAACGGGAGGTAACGGAAATGCATACAATCATTGCAATTGCCAATCAAAAGGGCGGTGTCGGCAAAACCACAACGGCATTCAACCTTGGGGCAGCGCTGGCACAAGCTGAAAAGAAAGTCTTGCTAATCGACTTTGATCCACAAGCGAACCTGTCTGAATATCTCAGCTTCTCTGGCGGCTCACCAACTATGACAAATCTTATCACGGAGATGATTCTGAAAGGCACGATGGCTAAGGATAGCGTACAAGCGGCGATTCGTCATCACGAGGATTTAAGGCAACGCCGCACAAAGACCGCCTGGCGGCTTTGCACGCCATCTGCTGGCATCTTTTCCTTTATCTTATTAAGTTCCTCCTTGCAATGCACAAAGTATTGCTTCATCGTCACTTAATAATCTAAAGAAAAATCTGTTGGCGCATCTGACGCACAATCTCTGTGCGGTGTTGCCTTGAAACTTGACTACATTCCGGCGGATCTCAATCTCGCTAACGCGGAAATACAGATGCTAAATGCTCTGTCCCGTGAAACGATTCTGAAACGGATTCTGGCAAACATTTCAGAGGATTACGATTATATTTTGATCGACTGTCTCCCTTCACTGGGACTATTGCTCATCAACGCACTGACCGCAGCACAGCAAATGCTCATTCCGGTGCAGACACAGAAGTTCGCATTGGACGGTTTAACGGCGCTGATGCAACTGTATGGACAAATACAGGCAACGATCAATCCGAATCTAAAACTTCTGGGAATTTTACCCACAATGACAGACTGCACCACCGTCAGTCGAAATGCACTGGAACATTTACAGAAAAACTATACAGAAAGAATTATGCGCACAAACATTCATAAATCTGTAGAAGCAGCGAAATCATCGGAAAGTGGTAAAGCGCTTTGTCAGAGGCGGCATCGGTTGGGCGATGTATATATGACATTGACACAGGAGGTGATGCGATATGACAACAGCCTTTGATTTGGGCTCAATGCTCAGCGGTGGGCAGCCACAGATTCGGGAAATTCCATGCGACAGCCTACAGCCCTACCGCAACCATAAATTCACGCTTTACAAGGGTGAACGACTCGATGATATGGTCGAAAGTATCCGTGAAAATGGTGTTCTTAGTCCAGTGATTGTACAGCCACTTCAAAATGGCTTGTATGAAATCTTAATTGGTCATAACCGCTGGAATGCGGCGAAGCTTGCAGGACGTTCTACTGTTCCGGCAATTGTAAAAGAAGGACTTTCTGAGTCAGAAGCGGAAATGTATGTGATTGAATCGAATCTCATGCAGCGTGGATTTGAGAATCTCGCAACCAGCGAACAAGCCGCCGTGATCGCGCAGCGACACAGCGAGATGTTTTCTCAAGGCAAGCGCAGCGACATTATACGTGAGTTGCAAATACTGGAACATACAGGCGAAAAAATCGAAGCGACAACTTCTTGCCCAGTGGGCGAAAAGTTGGACACAGGATAAACGATCGCTGAAAATTACGGTTTGGGAAAGCGAACTGTAGCAAGGCTCATTCGAATTGACAAGCTAACAAACAGTCTGAAAGCTCTGGTGGATGCCGGAACATTGGCAGTGCGCAGCGGTGTAGAGCTATCTTTTATTTCGGTAGATACGCAGGAGATCCTTGCAGAGTTAATAGCCGACCACAAAATTGACATGAAAAAAGCAAGCCAGTTGCGTGCGAATGCAGATGAAGCAGGAAATTTAACAAAAGCGGCAATTTTGCAAATCTTGACAAATGACACATCGGAAGAGACATCCAAATCTGTGAAAATCAGCAGCGGAACATATCGAAAATATTTTCCATCAGGGACACAACCCAAGGAGATTACGAAAATCATTGAAAAAGCACTGACCTATTATTTTTCATCTCATTCAGTATAAAGCGGACTTTTTGCCCAATGGGCAGGAAGTCGATTGAATTGGAGGAACATACATGAACGTATTAAAAATACTTTTGTCGCCACTGAACCGCTCCCCAAAAGTTAGACAATGTGGTATAATATAAATATACCCAAAA
>JAJQAB010000011.1 GCA_021203985.1 Ruminococcus sp.
TATGAGAGCGCGTTTTTCTTCTTCTTTTTATATCAGTTCTATTGTAGCATAACATGGGATTTGACTTTCACAAATCGGCGTGTGTGCAATGCAAAAATCCGTACTTGACAAGTACAGGGAAATCGACTATAATAAAAATATTATCCGTAATAGAAATATCATCTGTATGAAGGAGTATCACAGCATGGCTAAAAAGCTAATTTCGAAATCCGGTGCTGCGAAGCTGCGTGAAGAGCTGGATTTTTTGGTAACAGTCCGCCGCCAGGAAATGGCGCAGAAGCTGAAGGAAGCGCGTGCACAGGGCGACCTGTCTGAAAACGCGGAATATGATGAAGCGAAAAATGAACAGGCAATCCTGGAAACGCAGATCGCGGAGATTCAGTTCACCCTCGACAATTCAGAAGAGGTTGACGATGAGGACATCTCTCTCGATGAGGTCGGACTCGGCTCGACCGTGCAGCTGAAAAATCTGCAGACCGGCAAAATCGAAAGCTTCCAGATCGTCAGCACGAACGAATCGAATTTTGCGGAGGGGAAAATTTCGGACGAATCCCCGATCGGCAAGGGCGCGATGAAAAAGAAGGTCGGCGATACGTTTTTGATCGAAGCGCCGGTGGGCGAGCTGAAGTTCGAAATTCTTGAAATCGGAAAAATAAAAATACGGGAGAGATATGATCATGGCAAGCCAAACCCATACACCTGTTCCAGAACAGGAACAGGATCGCAATCAACTGCGCCAGATTCGTCTGGAAAAGCTGATGCAGAGACAGGCAAACGGAAACAATCCGTTTGCCATAACGAAATTTGACGTGACCGGAAAGGCGGCGGCGATCAAGGCTACGTATACTGAAACCGAAGCTGGCTGGATTGCCGAGACAAACGGCGATGAGACGCTTTTGCAGGAAAAGCTGGACACGCTGAAAACGCAGCTAATTTCCATTGCCGGACGGATCATGAGCTGGCGCGATATGGGGCGCGCGAACTTTATCGATGTGCGCGATGATACCGACCACATCCAGGTCTATGTGCGTATGAACGACATCGGAAGGGATGCGTTCAAGGAGTTCAAGAAGTGGGATATCGGCGACATCGTGGGCGTCACGGGCTATATGTTCCGCACGAAAAAGGGCGAGATTTCGATTCACACGCAGGAAATTACGATGCTTTCCAAGTCGCTTCTGCCGCTTCCGGAAAAGTGGCACGGCTTAAAGGATCAGGATATGCGCTATCGTCAGCGGTATCTCGATCTGATCGTCAATCCGGACGTTAAGCAGACTTTTGTGACGAGAAGTCAGATTCTGCGCGAAATCCGTGCGTATCTCGATGGCATCGGCTATCTCGAAGTGGAAACGCCGGTGCTGCTGCCAATTCAGATTGCGGCGGCGGCGAGACCGTTTGTTACGCATCACAATACGCTGGACATGGATATGTACATGCGCATTGAAACCGAACTGAACCTGAAAAAGCTCATTGTTGGCGGTTTCGACCGCGTTTATGAGGTAGGGCGCATCTTCCGCAACGAAGGCATGGATCCCGCCCACAACCCGGAATTCACCACGATCGAGCTGTATCAGGCGTACACGGACTATATCGGCATAATGAACCTGGTTGAGGACATGTACCGCACGTTGGCGAAAAAGATCTGCGGCAAGGACGTGATCACGTATCAAGGTATGGACATTCGCTTAGGCGAGCCGTGGGAGCGTCTGACAATGGTCGAGGCGGTCAAGAAATATGCCGGCGTGGACTATGCCGACTGGGCAACTGATGCGGACGCGAGAGCCTGCGCCAAGGCGAAGGGCGTTGACGTAGAAGAGGGCGAAAGTGCGACAAAGGGACATGTGCTGATTGCGTTCTTTGACGCGTTTGTTGAAGAGCAGCTGATTCAGCCGACCATTATCTATGATTATCCGGTGGAGAATTCGCCGCTGGCAAAGCGCAAGCCGCAAGATCCGGCGTTCACAGAGCGCTTTGAATATTTCATCTATGCGCGGGAAATGGGCAACGCGTTCTCGGAGATGAACGATCCGGTCGATCAGCGTGAACGTTTTGTCAAGCAGGTGGAAGCACGCCGTGCACTCGGCGATATGACCGGCGAGGTGGATGAGGACTTTGTAACGGCTCTGGAATATGGTATGCCGCCTACGGGCGGTCTGGGACTGGGGCTGGATCGTCTGGTTATGCTGCTGACGGACAGCCCATCGATCCGGGACGTGCTGTTGTTTCCGACCATGCGGCCGCTGCCAAAACAGGACGGCGCATCCAGTGAAACGGAACACGAAGCAAAAAGCGAAGCGTAAACAAAAGGGAAATCTATACAGACGGAACTACTGTGCCTGTACGGGTTTCCCTTTTCTGGGTGCACCAATCTGCGGTGTTTCTCTGTGCGGTGCGTCTGCAATGCAAAGCGAGGTTATCTATGCAGGAAGAAGAAAAACACACGATGGAACCGGACAAGCCGGATTTCGATGCGCCGGAGACAGAAACCGGCAAGCGCAAAAAGAAAAAAGGAAAATCGCTCATGGAAACCATGCGCGAAATCGATGAAAAGGAAGCAAGGCTCGAAGCGGAAGCGGAGGAGCGTCAGCGCGCCCTTCTCGAGGAACAGGAAAAGCGCGAAAAGGAAGCATACGCCAAGAAAATCCAACAGGATCGCATTGAACTGATCCGCCTGAAACAAGGGCTGATTGAAACGAGTGACATGATCCACGAGGAGCACGAGGAGAAGCCGAAGCTCTCACTGCGCAAAAAAATCGCGAACTTTTTCTATCACAGCAAGTGGTGGCTCTGGATCACGCTGTTTATTGTCGCCATATTCGCTTTCCTGATCTACGACTATTTCTCGCAGGTCAAGCCGGATCTGATCGTCATGGTGCTGACGGACGATGATGGCATTCAGGAGCGGACGGAGGAGCTGGAATTGTATTTCGAGCAGTTCACGGACGATGAAAACGGCGATGGCAAGATTCAGGTCGACATCTATGCGATTCCGGTGACAGACGATATCGGTGAGAATGACTATTACACCGGAAATTTCACGAAGCTTTCCACGCAAATGCAGCTTGGCGACTGTGTGCTGATTCTCACAGACGCAAAAGCGAACGCGTTTATCAACGCCGATGAGACGCTCGAGCGTCTGGAGGATCTCTATCCGGACGAAGAAAATGTGCGCGATTTGGGCTATTACCTGCGCCACACGGATTTTGCCACGAAGATTGGCTATTCCGGAAAGGTAGACCGCGATCTGTCCCTGGGACTGCGCATGCCGATCAAGACGTATGACAGCCTGGAGGATATGCAGGAAAACTATGACATTGCCGTGAAGGTGCTCGAACGGACAATGGACGATCTCGATGGCACGACCGAACCGGAGGATGTGACCGAAGCGTCCACCGATGCGGCAACCACAGAGGAGGGAATCGACTGATGCTGCGAATTGGAAATCATCTGCCCGCGTCTAAGGACTATTTGGCGATGGCGAAGCACGCGCAGCGCTTAGGGGCAAACACCTTTGCCTTTTTCACCCGAAATCCGCGTGGTGGTACGGCAAAGCCGATCGATGAAGCGGATCTTCAGAAATTTCACGCCTATGCGGCGGAGTACGGCATTGACCGGCTGGTCGCGCACGCGCCCTATACGATGAATCTCTGCTCGGCGAAGCCGGAAATCCGGCAGTTCGGGCGAACGATGCTGCGCGATGATCTGCAGCGTATGGAGTATACGCCGAACCAGTATTACAACTTCCACCCCGGCAGTCACACTGGACAGGGTACAGAGACGGGCATTGCGCAAATTGCCGATGCACTCAACGAAATTCTCACGCCCGAGCAGCACACGATCGTACTGCTAGAAACGATGGCAGGAAAGGGCAGTGAGATTGGGCGCTCGTTTGAAGAGCTGGAAGCGATTCTGGAGCGCATTACGTGTGCTGAGAAGATCGGTGTGTGCTTTGACACCTGCCACGCCTGGGATGCAGGCTATGACATTGCCGGCGATCTGGACGGTGTGCTGACGCAGTTCGACCGGATCATTGGCTTAAACCGGCTCTATGCCGTACACCTGAACGACAGCATGAATCCGTGCGGCACGCACAAGGATCGCCACCAAAAGCTCGGGCAAGGGGAAATCGGGCTTGAAGTGCTCACGCGTGTGGTAAATCACCCGGCGCTGCGCAACCTGCCCTTTATCCTGGAAACGCCGAACGAAGACGAAGGCTATGCCGCGGAAATCGCCATGATGCGCGCCGCCGTGTCACAAGGCTAAGATAACACTATACATAAAAATTGCTGCCGAACGGGATTGAACCGCTCCCCAAAAGTTAGACAATGTGGTATAATATAAATATACCCAAA
>JAJQAB010000134.1 GCA_021203985.1 Ruminococcus sp.
TTCGCTCTTAGTCGCTTTGCATAAAATTCGGTTTCTAATTTTGTCTAACTTTTTGAGGTCGGTTCAGATTACCCTAATCGGTGATATTATTAAGCTGTCACAGCTCGATGAAAATCAAGTGCCGATTAGCAGAGAACAGGTTGATTTGATGCAGGTGTCCAGAAATGTTGTGAAGCGTCTCTCACAGGTGGCAAAGAAAAATGGTGTGACAGTTGTTACAGAGGGAACGCACGGTGTAATTTATGGAGTGCGTCAGGTTCTGACCGAGATGATTTATAATCTCTGTGAAAACGCGATCAAGTACAACCGGGAAAACGGACGTGTTTCGATTGCTATCGAACAAAAACCGGACGTAGTAATCCTTTCCGTGTGTGATACGGGCATCGGAATCCCTGCAGCGCAGCAGGCACGCGTATTTGAGCGCTTCTATCGTGTGGATCAGAGCCACTCGAAGGCAGTTGGCGGCACGGGACTTGGGCTTTCGATTGTCAAGCACGGCGCGGCACTGCATCATGCGGATCTTACTATGGAAAGTAAAGAGGGCGAGGGAACGAAAATTACGCTGACTTTTTCGAAAAATTCATCCATCAGTTCTGGCACTGCACCATCGTAAAAGCGCCGCAAGCCGTAGGATTAAAATCGTATTAGAAAAAGAAAAAGCAATGCCGATGCGGAAACACATGTTCTGCTGTTTGTGGCGTTGCTTTCTTGATTACTCGATGCTTTGTCGCTCTTGCTGCAGCGCGTACGCCAACTCAAGCGTATTCCACGCGGCGTTCGTTGGTGTTAAAACTGCCTTATACAGATCCTGTCTGCTCGCCTGCCGCAACATTGCCAGGAGACGATTGGTGACGCTGTTTTTCAGTCCGCATAGGACAAGAATTCTATCCTGCGGGATCACTTCTGCCCTAGGAAGCGATGCAATACAGGATGCGTAATTGGAAAAGCCGGCAATTGCGCTGATTGGCTGTGTATACTGTTCCGGCGGAATGATAAGCGTGCGCAGATGCAGCTGCCTAGCAATCTGCTGAACCGTTTCGACTTCGGGGACATCTATCAGAAGAATTTTTTCCATAGACAAGAATCTTTTCCTTTCAAAAACATTTGTGCAGTGTCACTTTAAGCCTTGCGCGCGCTGTTCCTGTTGTTTTTTCAGTACGCGGACATCCGTGCCGACAAAGTGGTGACAGGTGTAGGTCGTAAAAATCCGGGAGGTAATGCGCTCATCGTAAAGATGTGAAATTTCGTCATAATTTAGATTCGTGTTGATGATTGTCGGCTTTTTCCGATTCATTCTGGTGTTGATAATGTTGTAGATGGATGACTGGTAGAACTGCAAGTGAAATTCCGTTCCCAGATCGTCTAAAATCAGCAGGTCGCACGAGAGCAAAAGCTCCAGCGTGTCGGTGCTTCGTGCCTCCCTGTCGAAATGCTCCTTTTCCACCTGCCGCAGAAAATTGATCACGGAGTCATAGAGCACGGTGAAGCCTTTTTTCAAGACCTCGTTGGCAATCGCCAGCGATAGATGTGTTTTCCCAAGCCCCGTCTTGCCATACATCAGAATGCTGGGGGACTGAAGCGAAAAATGCGCTGCATATTCCTGGCAGAAGAGGTAGACACACTCCATCGCCGCATAACAGCTCTTACCGCTTCCTGTTTTCTGCCCGTCATAATAGGCGAGCGAAAAGGAAGAAAAATTGAACGCCTCGAATTGCACGCTTTGGTTCAGCTCCTCCGCGGCAAGCTTTGCAGAAAGCTCCGTGAAGCATGTGCAGAACGTCCCCGAAGCATAGCCGGTATCCTGGCATTTTTCGCAGGTGTAGTGCATGTCCAGATAATCGGCAGGATAGCCGTTCTTTTGCAGCAGTGTCCGCACGATTTGCTGCGCTTGTTGGTTGCGCTGCTGCAGACTTTGTACTTCTCGAGTAACATCGCTGCCGCTTCGGATGATTTGCATCAACTCGCGACTGGTGCGAAACAGCTGCCGATTGATCTCGACAACCTCCGGAATCCGGCTTTCGATTTCTTGAATGCGTTCTTGATTTTGCGTAATTGCCGCATTCCTCCTGCCGGCTATGATCTGTAGGGCACGCTCTGCTTCCTTCATCGTGATCCGCTCCTTTGATTATTCGTCAATATTATAGATAAAAGATTTATATGCCTGTGCATTATCGCTTTCCGGTACGGTAGTCGTTTTCCCACCGCTTTTTGGCGTTGGTGCAGCTGCTTGACCGTTGGCGTCCACATCGGCTCGTGTATGAAATCCGGCTTCCATCCAGCGCGTCAGTACGGCGTTTAAGTAGGGGAATGAAAGCTTGTCCGCACTCTCCAGCGTCTTTTCGTAGGCATATGCGATCAATTCCATCGGGATTTCCTTCTGTTGCCATTGATCAATGAATTCCTGCTGCTTCGGCGTGGGCCTGCGGTTCATCTCAAAGGCTTTCTGAATGTGCCCGGTAAAGCTGCGCCGGTGCTCCATCTCGTTGATGGCTTGGTGGATCTGCGGCATTGTCTGCAGTCCATCGTTCCACCATTCCGTAAGAATAGATTCTGCATAAGAAACGCTGCATTTGTCAATGGATTTGCAGTAGACCATAACCGTAAGAATAATATCGCTGCTGATATTGTTGTAATCGTGCATCCAGACCAGCGCCTTCTGCTCAATATGACGCAGCGGTCTGCCCATTTGCTGTTCAGCCATACGAAATAGCGTCTTTAAGTCGTCTGATTTTTCGAGTGCAGCGGTGATTTCCAACGGACTTAGCTCTGTGTGCTTTGATCTGGAAAGCGCAAACGCACGCGAATGCTGTGCGTTGGATTTCGGCTTTGGCTGTTCCGGCGAGTGCTCCGGCGTTTCTTGAAACAACGTGGTCTGCTTCCAGAACATCACAGCCTCTTCCACAAGCTCATCCGAAAGCCCGAGCGCCTCAGAAATTTCATGCGATTCCATCGACTGACCGTTGTGGCGCAGGATGTACAGCAAAATTTTCAGCTGAGACGGCGTGGCCAATTTTAAGTACTGATCAACCACCGCATTCGGAACGCCGAACATTTCGCCGAAGCCGGTAACGTGTACGGTGAGATCCATAAAAATTCCTCCTTGCAAAAAAATTGAAAAAAAGACTTGACAACCTAGAAAATCTGTGCTATAATAAAATTTGTGATTCGCCGACATGTCGGAATTGGCAGACGAGACAGACTCAAAATCTGTTGCAGGTGACTGTGTGTGGGTTCAAGTCCCACTGTCGGCACCAAAATGGTAACGAAACCGCCCGTGTAACAACCGGCGGTTTTTTGCGTCCGGTAGCAATCCCATACGTAAACATATGTAGGGAGATCGCCGCAATATGCAATCGTGAGAAAAAAGATAGAAAAAAAGCCCATGTTACAAATGTAACACAGGTGTTCTTCCCACTGTTGGAATCAAGATCACGATCATTAAAGGCTGGCGTGCCCAGAGGGATTCGAACCCCCGACCTACTGGTTCGTAGCCAGTCACTCTATCCAGCTGAGCTATGGGCACATGTGCGACAATTCACGCTGCAACCTTATCTCACAACGTTATTTATTATAGCACATCTCGTGGAGATTGTCAATAAGATTTCCTCGATTTTTTGAAAAACAGCGTTTTCAGCATCGAAACATGTGAAAAATAAGAGATGCTGTTTGAAAATAGAGGGAAATTGCAGCTAAAAATCAAGAAAAGAACGTGCCAGCGAAGAAACCAGGCAGCCCCTCCGCCTTGCTTTGATAGCCATTTTCCACCTATACCGCCCGATCCTCGTCACTCTCACCCAACCCCACAAATTTTCACAAATTTCGCCTTGACAACGTCCCAAAAATATGGTATAATATATATGTGTATAAACACCGTCCGAACCCAAAAAAATTACAAAATAGGAGTTGACAAGTATATGAAAATCGCTGACACTGGCAGAGCAGAGCAGAGCGAGGGCTAGTTCTGTGCGGAACTTTTGCGCGTAAAATACATATGGTTTTGTGCCGTCAGTCTAGTGTGGGGCGTTGCGCCTACGTAGATGACGGATTTTTTTATTTATGCGGTGAGAACGGGCATGGATTATTTTGTCTGAAAGGACGTCAAATAGTTATCAAAAGGAGATGATTTTATGAAAGATCGGAAAATTCTTCGCAAAATCAAGCGAATTGCGGCGGCGTGCGCGGCGGCGGTCGTGGCGCTGACGACCCTGTCGGTTCTGCCGGGCGGCGTGTTCACGGCGCGTGCGGAAGCCACCTCGATCATGACCGAAGAGCCGCCCACGGGCTCGGATGATTACTACGAAATCTACAACGCCGGTCAACTCTACTGGTTCGCCGCGAAGGTCAATG
>JAJQAB010000047.1 GCA_021203985.1 Ruminococcus sp.
TCTTCTATTATATCACTTTTTTCCTTCCTTGTAAACACTTTGTAATTATTGATTTTCGTGATTATTGATTTCCGTGGAAAATTTCTATGCAAAGCGGCATGCGTCCGAATTTTTCAATTGTTTTTGTAGTATGTCTGCTAAGGCGACACCGCTACACGAGACCGCCTGCGGCTTTGTACGCCATCTGCTGACATCTTTTCCTTTATATTATCAAGTTTCTCCTTGCAATACTTGGGGTCATTTCGATTGTTGTTGCCGTTGTAGTTACATCACTGCTGATGTGGATTTTGAAGCGATGCGGCGGAATCCGCGTTTCGGATATGGAAGAGGCAGAGGGCTTGGATCTCAACGAGCACGGAGAACGTGCATATCCCGCGTTTAACGGATTGGATTGATGGGAGGAGACATATGAAAAAAATAGAAGTCATATTTCGACCGGAAAAGCTGGAGATTTTGAAAGAAAAGCTGCTTGAGGTATGCGTGCAGGGAATTACGATTTATCAGGTGAGCGACTGTGGAAATCAGCATGGATGGATTGTCTATCATTGCGGAAGCGAAGTTATGATGAACATGCTGCCCAAGGTCTATTTGATGACGGTCGTACCAGATGAAAGCGTGGATACATTGATTCAGCTGATCAAAGAAACTGTTTATACTGGCGAAGTCGGAGATGGGAAAATTTTCATTTCAACCGTGGATTCCTGCATTCGGATTCGTATTGATGAGACAGGAAATGAGGCACTGTAATCGACACAAGCCCTAAAAAAGCAGCTGTTCCGGTATGGGAACGGCTGCTTTTCTGTTTGTGTAAGAGTCCTTTGTGTGCAGACACCAGCTTAATCCAAGAAACCCTTGACTTTCTTGCTGCGGCTTGGGTGGCGAAGCTTCCGCAATGCCTTTGCTTCAATCTGGCGAATGCGTTCTCTTGTCACGTCAAACTCCTTGCCGACTTCTTCGAGCGTCCGGGAACGGCCATCCTCCAGACCGAACCGGAGACGCAGAACCTTTGCTTCGCGATCAGTCAGCGTGGAAAGCACTTCATTCAGCTGCTCTTTTAACAGCATGAGGGAAGCGGCGTCCGCCGGCGCCGGCGCATCGTTATCCGGAATGAAATCGCCCAGATGGCTGTCCTCCTCCTCGCCGATTGGCGTTTCCAAGGAAACCGGATCTTGTGCGATTCGCATAATTTCGCGCACACGCTCCGGCGCCATTTCCAGCTTCTCTGCGATTTCTTCCACAGAAGGATCGTGACCAGTTTCGTGCAGAAGCTGAATGGAAACCTTCTTTATCTTTGTGATTGTCTCAACCATATGCACCGGGATTCGGATGGTTCTTGCCTGATCGGCAATGGCACGCGTGATTGCCTGACGAATCCACCATGTAGCATAGGTCGAGAACTTGAATCCTTTTGTGTAGTCAAATTTTTCAATGGCCTTTAGCAGTCCCAAATTCCCTTCCTGAATCAGATCCAGGAATTGCATACCTCTGCCGACATATTTTTTGGCAATGCTGACTACCAAACGCAGGTTTGCTTCGGACAGGTGTTTTTTGGCATAGCTGTCGCCTTCCGCCATACGCTTTGCCAGGTCGGTTTCTTCTTCCGGTGTCAAAAGCGGTACACGTCCGATTTCTTTCAAATAAATCTTGACCGGATCATCGATGGAAACGCCTTTTGTTGAGAACGTTGATTCCAAATCGTCAACCAGATCGACATCATTTTCTTTTAACGCTTCATCATCTACAGAAGAATCATCAATGATTTCGATATTCAGCTGTTCACAGCTGTTGATAATCGAAGAAAGCTGATCGGTGTCAAAATCCAGCTTGTCCAAAACATCCGTGATTTCCTTCGTTGTAAGCTTTCCGTTTGCTTTACCTTGTTCCATCAGGGCGTCAATGGTTATTTTTTTTTGTTCCATATCATGATTTTCCTTTCCTTTGAAGCGCCATTTGCGCACGCCTTTATTGCAGCATGGGTATGAAGCGATCTATTCTGAATGTGTTTGCTTTTCACGAATCAACGACAGCAGATCATCATCGCTTTCAATCGTTTCCTTCGGGAATCGTTGTAACACTTGCATGCATTCTTCAACTTCTTGTTTGGTCACAGGAATATCGTGCTGTTTTGCCTGAATCCCGTTTATTTTGCCCATTTCATCATCCGATAATTCGTTTCCTAAGGAAGAGAGTGTAAAAGAGTCTCCAACCTGCAGAATCCGTGTGAAAACCTTTTGATAAAGTGGCGTAGGGAACAGCGATGCAGTCATCTGCTTTGCTGCCCAGCTGCTCTCTGCGGGATTGGTGAGAAGATAGCACAGAATACGTTCCTGTGCGCGAATTTCTCGCACCGTTGGCTGTGCCTGCGCTTGGCTTCGCTGCGGCTGTGGTCGAACGGTGTGATCGACAACCGTTTTCCACTCCTTTACTTTTTCCACGCGCTTTTGGCTGCGAAGCTGCCGCTCCACCTGCTGGCGGAGAACATCCCCTGCAATATCCCATTTGTGCGCCGTGCGTGAAAGATAAACCTCGCGCTCCAGCGGATTTTGTATTTCCGTAAGAACCGTGACAACGCGTTTTAAAAGCTGCACCTTTCCAGCTTCTGTTTCCGGATCGAGTCCCTCTTCGCAGCGATCCAGCCGAAAATTGATGGCGTCACCTGCTTGTTCGAGCAGCAGCCGAAACCGTTCCGAACCAAATTTTTTGATATACTCGTCCGGATCTTTTGCATTGCTGATATGTAAGATGCGCGTAGGAAGTCCGACCTCGCTGAATCGATTGATTGCCTTTTGCGTTGCCTGCTGTCCTGCGCCATCGCTGTCATAGGCAATGATCATTTCCTTTGCATATTGCGCAAGTTTCCTTGTCTGATCCGCAGTAATTGCCGTTCCCAGCGTTGCAACGACATTGGAAAATCCTGCTTGATTGATCGCAATGACATCCATATAGCCCTCTGCAAGAATCATATGCGTGGAATTGCTGTCCTTTGCAAAATTCAGAGAAAACAGATTTTTTCCCTTATCAAAAACCGGCGTTTTTGACGTGTTCAGGTATTTTGGCTGACTTTGATCTAAAACTCTTCCGCCGAATCCAATGACAGTGCCGCGCGTGTCGATAATCGGGAAGATCACGCGGCAGCGGAATGTGTCATATAAATTGTTCTTCGCAGAGCGATGAGAAACATCCGCCGCGATGAGTTCTTCTTCCTGAAAGCCTTTTTTCAGCAGATGATCGGTCAGCGCTGTCCAGGTGTCCGGTGCATAGCCCAGACCATAGTGCCGAATGGTTTCCGGTTTGAGCTTTCTGGAAATCAAATACTGCAGTCCGCGTTTATCGCTGCCGGAAATGAGATTTCGGAAATAAAAGTTTGCGGCTTCGCGGTTGATTGCCAGAATTTGTGTACGCAGCCGTGCGCGGCAATCTGCTTCCCGGTCGTTTGGCACTTCAAGGCCGCTTTTTTCTGCAAGAAGCTTGACTGCATCCGAAAATTCCAGGTTTTCGATTCGCCGAATCCAGGTGATCACATCGCCGCCTGCACCGCATCCAAAGCAATAGAAACTTTGCGTGTCTGGAAATATCGTACAGGAAGGCGTCTTTTCGGAATGAAATGGGCAATTGCATACGTAATTTCGACCGCGGCGGATCAGATTCACATAATTGGATGCAATGGATTCCATGGGACAGGCAAGTCGAATTTCTTCTAAAAAATCATTACTGTAAGCCATTGCGTCACCCGCCTTTCCTTACAGTGGCAAAGCCACAGCATCGGATCATCCCCAGCCCTTTGGAATAAACAATTCCTGATAGAGATTGACCGCATAGCTATCGCTCATACCGGAAATATAGTCGCATACGGCACGATGAATATCTTCCTTTTCTGCAATGGCAAGATATTCCTCCGGCAGGAGTGCTGGATGGGAAATAAAGTGCGTATACAGCGTTTTGATCAAAAGCTTTGCTTTATGCTCCTCCTGTTTTGCAACCGGATTATAATAGACCCGTTTAAACAGGAACGCATGCAGTTTGTCATGCATCGCTTGAATTTCCGGTTCCATGCCAATTTCCGCCGATCCGTATGCGATCACAGAGCTTACGAGCGTTGTGATTCGTTTTGTTTTTGTATCGCCGAGTACCGCTGTTACATCAGAAGGAATGTCCTCTTTGTGGAGAATGCCGGCACGAATGGCATCTTCAATATCGTGGTTTATATAGGCGATTCGATCGGCAACGCGAACCACGTTGCCTTCTTTCGTGTCTGCGATTCGATTGGTGTGACAGAGAATCCCGTTTCGTACCTCTTCGGTCAGATTCAGCCCTGCGCCGTTCTTTTCGATGTGATCCACAACACGTAAGCTCTGTTCATAATGTCGGTATCCGTGCTGACAGATGCTGTTTAAGATCGATTCACCGCTGTGACCGAATGGAGAATGCCCCAGATCGTGTCCAAGCGCAATTGCCTCCGTTAGATCTTCATTTAAGCGCATCGCGCGGGAAATGGTTCTTGCGATCTGAGAGACTTCTAATGTATGGGTCAGACGTGTTCGATAATGATCACCGATCGGTGAGAGAAAGACCTGTGTCTTTCGCTTTAGGCGCCGAAACGAGTTGCAGTGTAGGATTCGATCGCGGTCGCGCTGAAAATTGGTGCGATATGGGCAGGGCAATTCCTCACGCTTTCGCTTGGCATGGCCCAGATTCGGGCACGCGTCCGGCCCTAAGATTTGCAGCTCCTGCTGCTCTAGCTGCTCTCGAATTGTCATAAATTCACCTCCGTCTCAATGCTTGTACGCTTGCTGCACACTTCAAAGCGAAAATAGCAGGGCAAGCGTTGGGAATGCTTCTCATCAGGGATTTTACCGCAAAGAAAGAGGTGTATTGCTTGTACACCGCGGCGGTAATGATAACCTTGTTCATTATAATATATGCAGAACTCGAAAAAAGTCCTCTTTTTTCAAAGGAAATTTTTTAAAGAGGATTTTTCCTCACATTCGGAAAAATCGGCATACTGAAGCGCACCAGCTTCCATGGCAATTTGATTTCCGGTAAGGTCAATGAGATCCTTTTGAAGCGTATGCCAATGCGCAGCCTGAACAAAAAAACGCATTGTAACCTGATCTAGAAATTGCGTTTCGACCTGCGCGAGAACGTTTTGGGGCAGATGGTATAAAAGCTTGCCATACAGCGCATAATCGAGCTGCAAGGTGACGGGATAACAGGGCTGCATGACTTTTTGCTGCGCTTGTGACACGGTACACGCAGCGCTGTGGGAATATGCGCGAACCAGCCCGTTTGCGCCAAGCAAAACGCCGCCAAAATAGCGCGTTACCACACAGCAGAGATCCGTCAGCTGATTTTTTTGCAACACCTCCAAAACCGGAACGCCAGCCGTGCCCTGCGGCTCGCCATCATCGGAGTAGCGCGTTGTGTTTTCTTTTCGCAGGCAATACGCATATACGTGATGCTTTGCCTTGCGGTGCTGTCGCTTGACTTCTTCGAGAAAGGCGATCGCCTCCTCGTTTGTCTGTACAGGAGCGAGCTGTGCAATAAATTCTGATTTTTTTTCGATATAGGATGCGGTTGCCGGAGCTGCAATGGTTCGATATGCTTTCATTCCTGTAGCCCTCCCATGATACAAAAAAGGACAGTACATCACTACCGTCCAGTTCCATTGTGATACGAATCCCAAAGTAGCGCCACATTTCGGACAGTACTGCAGGGAATTCATAAAAATGCCGAGAATTAGTCGAGATTGAAACGCTTCTTGAAACGATCCACACGCCCGCCGGTGTCTACGAGCTTCTGCTTTCCAGTGAAGAACGGATGACACTTTGCGCAAATTTCAACCTTGATATCCTTTTTTGTCGACATTGTTTTCATGACATTGCCGCAGTGGCAGGTAATGGTTGTCTTTTCAAATGTCGGATGAATGCCTTCTCTCATAAGTTTTCACCTCCTGTATGACTGTAATCTATCATCTACAGCAGCCCATCGACCAAAGTGCCGACAGTAGTCCTGAGAATCTTTTCGTTTTGGTGGCAGACAGCCATATTTGTTAAGTTTAGCATTTCCCTTCCGGCTTGTCAAGTACATTTTTTGAAAATTCGATGTAGAATTAAAGAATTAAGGCGATTCGGGCGGTAGCTGCAAAAATTTGCGCAGCAGGATTCGAATGGTCTTGCACGTTTCGTGATTTTGTGGTATACTATGGTTGCCGATAAAATTACGGCGAAAATAAAGGCAACACCGTACAGAGATTGTGCGTCAGATGCGCCAACAGATTTTTCTTTAGATTGTGAAATGACGACGAAGCAATACTTTGTGTATTGCAAGGAGGAATTTTGCAAGATAAAGGAAAAGATGTCAGCAGATGGCGCACAAAGCCGTAGGCGGTCTTTGCGCGGTGTTGCCTAAGGGCTCCGCCGCATCAGGGGCGTTGGCTGGAACGATGCGGTGTCGCAAAAAGATGCATGGAAGGAGTTTATCAATATGGCAGAATGTGATCATCAGTGCAGCTCTTGCTCGAGCGCTGAAGGATGTCAGGATAAAGAAAAGAGCGAACAGATCGTACAAAATACGGAAGGAATCCGAACGGTCATTGGTGTTGTTGGCGGAAAGGGTGGCGTTGGAAAGTCGCTGGTTACAAGTCTGCTGGCAATCCAGATGCGCCGGCTTGGCTACCGCACGGCAGTACTGGACGCGGATATTACCGGGCCATCGATTCCGAAGATTTTCGGCGTGCATGGCTATGCAGAAACCGAGGAAAACAGCCTTTTGCCGCATATTGCGCAGGATGGCACCAAGGTGATGTCGCTGAATTTGCTGCTGGAAAATGAGACAGATCCGGTCTTTTGGCGCGGCCCGGTCATTTCTGGTGTAGTAAAGCAGTTCTGGGAGGATACCAAATGGGGCGATGTGGATTTTATGTTTGTTGACATGCCGCCGGGAACTGGCGATGTGCTGCTGACGGCATTCCAAAGCCTGCCGCTGGACGGTATTCTGGTTGTCTCGACACCGCAGTCGCTGGTATCGATGATTGTACAAAAGGCTGTAAATATGGCGGAAAAAATGGAAATCCCGGTACTCGGCATGATCGAAAATATGTGCTTTCTCAAGTGCCCTGACTGTGGGAAGGAAATCTTGCTGTTCGGCTCAGATGATTCCGTGGACAGCACCGCGCTTCCGGTTCTGGATCGGATTTCGCTCGATCCACAGGTAGCGGCGGCTTGTGATGCAGGAACGCTGCCGACATTGGACGTGCCATATTTAGCGCAGACTGCGAAGCTCCTGGCGGAAACGTTCGGCGAGAAGAGCGAAGCACAGTAAACTAGTGCGAAAGGAACGGATGTATAATGGCGTATATTCCAAATGCTGCGCAATATGATACGATGCTGTATCGCCGCTGTGGGAAAAGCGGACTTGCTTTGCCACTGGTTTCTCTCGGACTCTGGCACAATTTCGGGGATACGAGTTGCTTTTCGCGGATGCAGGAGATTTGTCAGACGGCATGGGATCACGGCATCACGCACTTTGACCTAGCGAATAATTACGGCCCACCGGCAGGGGCAGCGGAAGAGAACTTTGGGAAAATTCTGCGCACTTCGTTTGCCGGACACCGTGATGAGCTGGTGATCAGCACCAAAGTCGGGTATGATATGTGGCCAGGACCCTATGGGAATTTTGGAAGCCGAAAGTATTTGCTGGCAAGTCTTGACCAGAGTCTGACGCGGCTGGGGCTCGATTATATCGACATTTTTTTATCATCATCGTTCCGACCCGGATACGCCGCTCGAAGAGACCATGGGCGCTCTCGCACAGGCGGTACAGAGTGGGAAGGCGCTTTATGTTGGTTTATCCAACTATGACGGCGAGACGATGTGTCGCGCTGCGGAAATTCTGCAGCAGCTGCACTGCCCACTCCTCATAAACCAAAATCGCTATTTGATGCTGGATCGTACCATCGAACAAAATGGCTTGCTTGCGGCGTGCGATACGCTCGAGAAGGGCTTGGTTGTTTACAGTCCGCTGGCACAGGGCTTGTTGACGGATCGCTATTTGCATGGCAGTATTCCAGACGACAGCCGAATTCGAACCGATGGATGCTTTTTAAAGGTGGATCAGCTGACCGAGGAGCTGCTCTCGAAGCTGAAGCGGCTTCAGAAGATTGCACAAGATCGCGGTCAGACGCTGGCACAGCTTGCGCTCTGCTGGATTTTGCAGCAGGAGACGGTAACCAGTATCCTGGTCGGCGCTTCGCGTCCGGAGCAAATTTTGGATACGGTAAAAATTGCAGAGCAGCCGCCGCTCGATGCGTCAGAGCTTGCTGCAATCGCGGCAATTCTCGAATGAAACCGATTTTTTTCACGTACTGGAGGGACTTGCTATGAAGTATACGAATCCGATTTTGCCGGGCTTTCATCCGGATCCCAGTATTTGCCGTGTCGGCGAGGATTTTTACCTCGTTACCAGCACGTTTGAATATTTCCCCGGAATTCCCATTTATCACAGCCGCGATCTTGTACACTGGGAGCAAATCGGGCATTGCCTGACGCGAAATTCACATGTACAGCTGGTACAGGGTGCACCAAATTGTCTGAATATTTATGCGCCAACGATTCGATGGCACGAGGGCATCTTTTATGTTGTTGCAACATGCGTAACCGGCGATAATCACGGCAATTTTCTGGTGACGGCTTCTGATCCTGCCGGGACATGGTCAGATCCAATCGAGCTGCCGTTTCCCGGCATTGATCCGTCACTGTTTTTTGACGATGACGGAAGGGTATGTTATCTTGGTGCAGATCAGATGGTATACCTGAGCGAGGTGGATCTCGAAACCGGCGCCGCTGTTTGAGAACGCCGCTTGATCTGGCAGGGGACGGGCGCGAACAATCCGGAAGGCCCGCATTTGTACAAGCGAAACGGCATGTACTATTTCTTGATTGCACAGGGCGGGATGGAGCTTTGCCATATGGCAGTAGTCGCGCGAAGTGCGAGCCTTTTTGGACCGTATGAATCGTGTCCACAGAATCCGGTGCTTACGAACATTGGTCAGAGCCTGCCAATCAAGGCGATCGGTCACGCAGATCTTGTGGATGATTCTTATGGAAACAGCTGGGCAGTGTGTCTTGGCAATCGTCCGCTTGGATATCCATTCCGGCATAATCTGGGACGTGAGACGATGCTAGTGCCCATCCGCTGGGAAAATGGCTGGCCGATTATGGGTGAAAACGGCGCGGTGCTGCCGGAAATGGAAACAACGGCATCATTGCCTTGTGATCAGCCGCAGGGCTATGTACCAGGGAGCGCGGTGCACGATCGCTTTACCGGAAAGCGCATGCATCCGTCTTGGAATTGGATTTATAATCCCGTTCCGGGACTCGTGACCTTGACTGGCTCGTCACTGCGGCTGCACGGCAATGGCGTGTTGCTTTCTGAGGATGCGCCGAAAGCATGGATCGGCAGACGGCAGGAGCATTTTTGCTGTACAGCAGAAGCGGTACTGTTGTTTGCGCCGCAGCAGGATGGAGAAGAAGCCGGCTTGACGATTTATATGAATCCAGGGCATCATTATGAAATTGCGCGCACGCGGCTTCATGGATCGGGCTATGTGATCCTGTGCCGCAGAATTGGGTCGCTTCAAGTAACAGAGGCGATGATTCCATGCGAGGCGGAACAGATGACGTTTCGTTTGGTTTGCAGCCGTGATCGCTATGAGTTCTTCTTTGCGATGGATCATGAAAAGATGATTCCTGTTGGCGGCGAAGAAACGGCGTATTTGACGACTGAAGTGGGCGGCTGCTTTACAGGGAATTATATTGCGCTGTTTGCCAGCGGAAACGGAACAGACTGCGCGGATTTTGCTGAGGTAATGGCATTCGACTATATCCCTTCCGCAGAAGCCGTGTTGTGATCTGTGACGGAAGGATCTGTGTCTGTACTTTTGCGAAGCTGCCCAAAAAAACAAAAAAATCGGTTTCGGAATGCACATACATTCTGAAACCGATTTTTTCAAATAATTTCAAATAACGAGAAATTGCATTATTCCTGTACCAGCTGCTTCATATCATACAGCCCTGCCGGCTTTCCGCAGAGATAAACAGCAGCATTGACCGCGCCTACTGCAAAGACGGTTTTCGATGCAACGCTGTGAGACAGTGTGATTACTTCGTCATTTCCAACAAAGATGATATCGTGTTCGCCAACGATCGTGCCGCCGCGAATCGAGTGTATACCAATTTCTTTGCTGTCGCGTTTCATACGCCGCGCGTGGCGATCATAGACATAGTGATACTCTTCATTCAGTGTTTCGTTTAGCGCGTTCGCAATCATAATCGCCGTACCGCTTGGCGCATCGATTTTTTGGTTGTGGTGCTTTTCCACAATTTCGATGTCAAACTGTCCGCCCAAAACAGAAGCGGCTTTTTTCGCGAGTTCTACCAATAAATTAATGCCCAGCGACATATTGAAAGTAAAGAAAATGGGGATTTGCTGAGACGCCGTCTGGATTTTTGCAATTTGTGCTTCGCTGTAACCGGTCGTTGCAAGTACAAGTGCTACATTGTCCATCATGGCATATTCCAACAAATCGTCCAGTGAAGACGGATTGGAAAAATCGATGATGACATCCGGCGTTTCTGTTAATTCCGCCGGCTTTTCGATAATTGGAAAATCTGCATACGGTGCAGTGCATGCATCAATACCGCCAATGACAGTACAGTCCGTGCGATCTTGTATACAGGAAGCCACGGTGTGCCCCATTTTGCCGTTTGCACCGCAAATTACGATCTTTGTCATAGTTTCGCTCCTTTTTTGATTCCGATGTTTTCACGCTGTAAGGCAAGAGAACTGCCGCTTTCTTACAGCGCATCTTCTTCGCATCTGTGCAGTGCTGCCTTTACGAAAGTAAGCCGTATGCGCGTAATGTTTCGTGCATCGCCGCCTTGTGCGCTTCGCTCATGTCGATCAGCGGCATTCTGCACGGTCCGGCAGGAAGCCCCATTTGATTCATGGCTTCCTTTACCGGAATCGGGTTAACCTCCATAAACAAGTCGTTGATCAGACGCAGATACTGCAGCTGCAGCTTTGTGGCAGAAGCAAAGTCGTTGTTTAAACAATACTGCGTCATCTGATGTGTTTCCTTCGGCAGTACGTTCGACAGAACGGAGATTACGCCCTTTCCGCCCAAGGACATCACGGGTACGATCATATCATCGTTGCCGCTGTAGATGTCGACCAGATCACCGCATGTTGCAGCAAGCTTTGCGGTATAGCCGATGTTGCCGCTGGCTTCTTTCACAGCCACGATATTCTTGTGTTCGGCAAGCGCTGCAATTGTACCAATTTCAAAGCCAACACCGGTTCGACTCGGAATATTGTACAGGATCATAGGAATATCAACGCTGTCTGCGATTGCATTGTAATGTGCCACAAGTCCGCGCTGTGTTGTCTTGTTGTAATATGGCGTAACGAGCAGAAGTCCATCTGCGCCAAGCTCCTGTGCTTCCTGTGAAAGCGCAACGGCATATTTGGTATCATTGCTGCCAGTTCCAGCAATGACCGGGACACGGTTGTGTGTGTGCTCTACCGCATAGCGAATGCACGCGCGGTGCTCTTTATCATCCAGCGTAGAGGATTCGCCGGTCGTACCGCAAATAATAATTGCGTCCGTTCTGTTTTCGATCTGGAAATCAATATTGCTTCCCAGTCCATCGAAATCGACAGATCCATCCTCCAGCATAGGCGTAATAATCGCAACGCCGGCACCCTCAAAAATGGTGTTCTTCATAATAATTACCTCCTGATGGCGATTTTTCGTAATGTGTGTATTGGATCCTATTCGTTCTTTTGTGGCCGCCATGGGCTTCTATAGCAAATCGCTGCAGCGCAGTCCTTCATCGCAGTCTGATGTCAACGTGACGAAATCGAGGTCGATTTTTGTATGATATTGTCTTTAGTCTTTGTCAAAATAGCCCTTTGCCGCCAGCAGTTCCGCCAGCAGCACGCCGCCGCCTGCCGCACCGCGCAGGGTGTTGTGGGATAGGGAGACGAATTTGTAGTCGAACATCGTGTCCTCGCGCAGCCGACCAACAGAAACCGCCATGCCGCCTTCCAGGTTACGGTCGAGCTTTGCCTGCGGACGATCGTCTTCCTGGAAATAATGGAGGAACTGCTTCGGCGCAGACGGCAATTTCAGCTGCTGCGGAACGCCCTGGAATTCCTTCCAGATCTTCAGGATTTCTTCCTTCGATGGCTTTGTCTCGAAGGAGACAAAAACAGCAGCCATGTGACCGTCAGAAACCGGCACACGCAGACACTGTGTTGTGATTAGCGGATTTTCCGCACTGACAATTTTGCCGTTTTCGATCTTGCCCCATACCTTTAACGGTTCTTTTTCGGATTTTTCTTCTTCGCCGCCGATATACGGTACGATATTGTCCAAAATTTCCGGCCAGCGCTCAAAGGTCTTTCCTGCGCCGGAAATCGCCTGATAGGTGCATGCCAGGACGTTTTGGATGCCATATTTGCGCAGGGGAGAGAGCGCTGGTACATAGCTCTGAATCGAGCAGTTGGATTTTACCGCAATAAAACCGCGCTTTGTGCCCAGACGCTTGCGCTGACTTTCGATAATTTCGATATGCTCCGGATTCACCTCCGGAATGACCATAGGCACATCCGGCGTGAATCGATGCGCAGAATTATTGGAAACCACCGGGCATTCCGCCTTGGCATAGCGCTCCTCCAGCGCACGGATCTCCTCTTTTTTCATATCCACTGCGCAGAACACAAAGTCCACCATGCCGGCAATTTGCTCCACGTGCTCTGTTGCGTCAAACAACACCATATCCTTCATCGATTCCGGCATCGGTGTCTGTATCGCCCAGCGTGTGTCGACCGCTTCCTGATACGTCTTTCCGGCAGAACGTAGCGATGCCGCCAAAGCCACCACATGGAACCACGGGTGGCTTTCCAGAAGCGTTGCAAAGCGCTGACCAACCATACCAGTTGCTCCGATAATGCCAACCTGATACTGTTTCATTTTCGTTATTCCTCCAAAAAATTCTTAAAAATATGAAAAAACCGGTTGAAAACCGGCGGCTCATGCGATATAATAGAATAGAATCATTGATGCAGATCGCTGCAGCGTTGATAGCACTCCATCATAGCGATGACAGTCACAGCCTTGTTCGGAACTGTGCCAAGAAGCTGTGTAACCGGTACAGCTTTTTCGGCATGCGCGCCTTTACGCTCTGTTTTCTTGCGGACGGGTCATCCTGCCAGAGCTTACTCATCGTGAGTGCGCCTCTACTTATTCCTATCATAGCATTTCTGCGGGAATTTGTCAATATTATTTTTAGAAAAAACAGGAGAAGCCTATGAAAAAATCAGATTTTTATTATGATTTGCCAGAAGAGCTGATTGCACAGACACCTATCGAACTGAGAGATCATTCCCGGCTGATGCAGATTGATCGTAGCACAGGGGCAATACAGCACAAGCATTTCTATGATCTTTGCGATATTTTACAAGAAGGGGATCTGCTTGTGATGAACGACTCGCGCGTTTTGCCGGCGCGCCTGTATGGTGAAAAAGTCGATAACGGCACTTTCATTGAGTTTTTGCTGCTCGAGCAGAAGGGGGATAAGCTCTGGGAGATCATCTGTCGTCCGGGAAAGAAAGCGAAGGTCGGCGTGAAGTTTTCCTTTGGCGGCGGCCGCTTGCTCGGGGAAATTGTCGAGGTAAAGCCCGATGGCAACCGAATCGTGCAGTTCACCTGCGAAGGCAATTTCTATACAGCGCTCGATGAGATCGGACAAATGCCGCTGCCGCCGTATATTCATGAGAAATTGCAGGACAAGGAACGCTACCAGACGGTTTATGCAAAAGAGCTTGGCTCTGCTGCCGCACCAACGGCGGGTCTGCATTTTACAGAGGAAATGTTGGAAAAGCTCAGCGCAAAGGGCATTCGAACGGCTTATGTGACGCTGCATGTTGGACTGGGGACGTTCCGCCAGGTAAAGGAAGAAGATGTGCTGCAGCATAAAATGCATCGCGAGCACTATCACCTGCCACAGGAAACGGTCGATTTGATTCAGGAAACGAAGCGTAGCGGCGGCCGTGTGATTGCAGTGGGCACGACCTCCTGCCGGACACTGGAAGCTGTCGCCTCTGCGCATAACGGAATGCTGACGGCGGACGATGGCTATACGGATATTTTCATTTATCCGGGTTATACATTTAAAGTATTGGACGGATTGATCACCAATTTTCATTTGCCGGAAAGCACACTGATTATGCTGATTTCTGCATTCCTGGGCTATGAAAAGACGATGCATGCCTACGAGATTGCTGTGCAGCAGCGTTATCGATTTTTTAGCTTTGGCGATGCAATGTGCATTTTCGATGATACCGCACATTGGGACGATCGCGAGCATCCGATGGCACTGCTATCTTAAGGCAATATCGCACAGAGATTGTGCGCCAGATGCGCCAACAGATTTTTCTTTAGATTGTGAAGCGATAACGGAGCAATACTTGATGTATTTCAAGGAGGAACTTTACAAGATAAAGGAAAAGATGTCAGCAGATGGCGTGCAAAGCCGTAGGCGGTCTTTGTGCGGTGTTGCCTTGACTACAACGAAAGGAATTTGACATTTTATGTTTCAATTGCAAAAAAAAGAAGGATGTGCCAGAAGAGGCGTCTTTGAAACCACACATGGCATCATTCAAACGCCGTTCTTCATGAACGTAGGAACTGCCGCGGCGATTAAAGGTGGAATTTCTTCGATCGATCTGATCGATTTGAAGTGCCAGGTAGAACTGTGCAACACCTATCACCTGCATCTGCGCCCGGGCGATCAGGTGATTCGGCAGATGGGTGGACTGCATTCGTTCATGAACTGGCATAAGCCGATTTTAACGGACAGCAGTGGCTTTCAGGTGTTTTCGCTGGCAAAGCTGCGCCGGATCAAAGAGGAAGGTGTCTATTTCCAATCGCATATCGATGGAAGGCGGATCTTTATGGGGCCGGAGGAGAGCATGCAGATTCAGTCGAATCTCGGCTCGACAATCGCAATGGCGTTCGATGAGTGCGTAGAAAATCCGGCGCCGCTCGAGTATGTGCAAAATTCCTGTGCGCGAACGACAAGATGGCTGGCGCGTTGTCAAAAAGAAATGCAGCGGCTCAATTGCTTGGAGGGGACGATCAATCCCAAACAAACGCTCTTCGGCATCAACCAGGGCGGCACATTCGATGCAATCCGCACATCCCATATGAAGGAAATTGCACAGCTGGATTTGGACGGCTATGCAATCGGCGGTCTTGCCGTGGGCGAGCCTACAGAGGTGATGTATCACATTATCGAAGAGGTCGAGCCATACATGCCGGCGAACAAGCCGCGCTATCTGATGGGTGTAGGAACGCCTTCCAATATCATTGAGGGCGTAGCACGGGGAATCGATATGTTCGACTGCGTGATGCCGAGCCGCAATGCCAGACACGGTACGATTTTCACCTGGGATGGCATTTTGCATATCACCAATGCGGCATATGAAACGGATTCACAGCCGTTGGATCCTGCGTGCGACTGTCCGGTGTGCCGGAGTTTTTCTCGCGCCTACGTGCGGCATTTATTCAAAGCGAAGGAACAGCTGGGCGGACGGCTTGCGGTGTCACATAATCTTTATTTTTATAATACGCTGATGGAAAAAATTCGTGATGCATTGGACGCCAGAACATTTGCACAGTTCCGCAGGGAATACAGCGAACGGCTGGCACAGCGGATTTAGGGCAGCACTGTACAAAGACCACGCAAAAAACGGATGCCGCCGTGGAAAAACAGCATCCGTTGCATAGCATATCGATTTTGTGTTTGTGCAGTGTTGGCTTATGTGCCGGTTGCTCGTGAAAATTACTCGTAGATCGGCTCTAAAACTGCGTATTTCCCATCGGCACGTTTATAGACAACATTGACTTCGCCGGTGTTGGCGTTGGTGAACATGAAAAAGGCGTGTCCGAGCAGATCCATCTGGAGAATTGCTTCATCCAGATCCATAGGATGCATCACAAATTTCTTATGGCGAATGATTTCGTGATCCGCTTTCGCAAGAGGCTGTTCGTCCAGATAATCCTGGAATGCAGACGCTTTGAGCTTCTTTTCAATACGCGTCTTGTTCTTGCGAATTTGGCGAATAATTTTATCGATCGATGCATCCAGTGCATCTTCTTTATCTACAGCAGATTGCTCTGCACGATAGATGATGTTGTTATAAGTTACGGTAAGCTCAATGATAATCAAATTCTTGTGCGCAGACATGATGATTTTTGCATCCGCCTCATCACCAAAGAATTTGTTGAGTCTGGTGTTGAGACGCGACTCTGCATAGTCGGTGAATTTCTGTGGGATTTGCATTTTCCTTGCTGTGATTGTCATTTTCATGAGATTTCCTCCTTTTGCGGTATCGGTGCAGTTGGCAGTTACGCTTGAATGATGAACCGCGGTTTCTTTTATTATAACATACTTCTATTTTTTTAGCAAGTGTATTCTTCTTTTTTGTATAATTTCGCTAAAAAGCCAGACCGTTTTTGGCGATTTTGTCAGATTCTCCTGTGCGTCCTGGGGGGAAGACTTTACAGCGTATCGTGATAATCTTGGTAGTTTTCGTGAAAAAACAGGATTTCACTTGCATCTTAGCGCAAAATATATTATGACGAGAATAAAGGCAACACCGCACAAAAGCCGAAGGCGGCCTTTGTGCGGTGTTGCCTAAAGATAATTGAATTACGCCGTACAATACAGATGTGCGGAAGCAGAGAGATTGGAGGTCGAACCATTGATGTTGGAACAAATGACAAGCGCATTGCAGGAATCTGTTGTGTTTTCCATCCTTGTCAGTGCAGTGGTTGTTGTGATGATTGCCGCCTGCGTGCTGACGATTTATGGAAAGGCGAGAGAAGAAAAAGAGGTAGAACAATTGCGCTGGAATAAAGTCAGCGCATATATGGCACTGTACGATCCGGCAAAGCGCACGGTGATTCCGCTGGAGGCGAATGAAATCTTAATCGGGCGGCATGGCGCGGCGGATTTGCGGTTTTCTGATATGAGCGTGTCGCGCTATCACGCAGTGCTCTATGTGTCAAACGGCATATGGAGCGTGATGGATCTCGATTCAAAATCGGGAACGTATGTGAACGGCAGAAAAATCCATTCACAGGTAAAGCTAAAGGATATGGATGAAATTCGTTTCGGGAACAAAGCGGTTATCATTCGGCGCAGAGGGAGGCAGCAGCATGTATAAAAATGGCATTTCTTATGCGAAATGTACTTCCATTGTGCTTTTCACCCATTTGATTATGCTGCTGGCAATTTTTCTGCGCGGAAATTATGACGGTTTACAGGATCTTTTGCCGCTTACTGCAGCGGTGATTGGCTTGGATGTGGCATATAGCAGTGTGCTGCGACTGATCTATAAGCAGATGACCTATACGCTGGATTTTATGCTGCTGCTGCTTTTGAACATCAGCGTCATCTTTCAATCCTGCTTTGGCGGCGTGAGATTTGCTTTAAAGCATTATATCACTTGCATTTTGGCACTCATCATGTGTCAGATTGGCTTTCTGCTGACGCGCAATCACATGTGGATTCAGTCGAAGAAAAAGGTGCTGTATGTCATTTTGGGCATATTGATCTGCAGTATTCTCTTTTTGACCGGAAGCCGCAGCATGTGGATCAACATTGGATCGATCAGCATTCAGCCTTCGGAATTTATGAAGCCGGTTTTTGTGCTGCTTTGCGCGACTTCGATCCGCGAACAGCATAAAAAAAAGAAAATCCTGTTCTTTTACATTTCCAAAGAAACCATCGTGCTGACCTGTGCCTTTTTGGTAATTGTCGCATTGCAGTGGTGGTGCCGCGACTTGGGATCGCTCCCAACCTTTGCGGCGGTATATGCCTGTGCAATGTATTGCCGGCTCTGCTATCCGAAGTCGAAGTTCTCGAAAAAGACCATTCTGATTCTCAGTGCCATCGCTCTCGTGCTGATCTTGCTTGCGCTGAAATTTGCGCCGGCATATGTACAGGATCGCTTGTCTGTGGACATCTGGAATCAAATGGAGGGCGATGGCTATCAGCAGTGCAAGGCACTCATTGCAATCGCAGAAGGCGGCTTATTCGGAAAAGGGCCGGGCTGTGGCACGCTTTATCAGGTGTTTGCGTCCGATACGGATATTGTATTTTCTACCATTTGCGAAGAATGGGGATTTTTGGTGGCACTGCTGGCAATCTTCATTTTAATGAGTATGATGCTCCTGCCGATGATCAATAAGCCGCGCAGCTATTTTCATACCACAATGATTCTGGGCGTTGTTACAGTAATGATTGTACAAATGGGACTGAACATTTTCGGCTCGTGCAATCTGATTCCGTTTACTGGCGTTACAATTCCGTTTCTTTCGCAGGGCGGAAGTTCGATGGTCACCAGCGGCTTTTTGATAGGCATGCTCAAAGCCGGTCAGTCGACGGTCTTTCGAGAAACAGAGCCAAAACTGAAAAAACATTTCTGGAATAGGAGGAAGGCAGCATGAAGAGTATTCAAAGTATCCGGCGCGGAGAACGGCTGACGATTCTCATTTTGATTCTCTTTTTCCTCGGCATGGCGGCGCTCGTGGTGAAGGTTGTACTCGAATCCTCGTTTTACATGTCATATTCCAACAATGTGACGCTCGGAAAGGTCTATGACCGGGACGGCACGGTTTTGTTTGACCCGGATGCTAGCACGGAGACGTACGATGACGACTACTTTTTGGATGTCGGCAACATGATTGGTGATGACAGCGGTCAGATGACCAATACGCTGGTTTCGGAAAATTTGGAGTCTTTGCAAAACTATAGCCTGATTTTTGGCGCATCCGCCGTTGGAGAAGCTGGAATCTATGCAACGCTGGATCATGACGCGAATCAGACGGTTTATCAGGCGTTTGGCAGTAAAAATGGAACGGCAATTGCGTATAATTATCAAACAGGCGAAATCCTGATCTGCGTCAGCAAGCCGAGCGTGAATATTCTGGACGGCTATACAAATGTAGATACGTTAGAAGAGGGAAGCTTAATTTGTAAGGCGTTTTATGAGACAACGCCTGGCTCAACGCAAAAAATCGCCACAACAGCGGCGGCGCTGGAAACGTGGGGCTATGACGCTTTGATGGAAAAAACCTACGACTGCACCGGAAGCTATACTACGGTTTATGATCAAGAGATTATTTGTCATGACGCGAGCGGACATGGGACGCAAAACGTCATACAGGCATTTGAAAACAGCTGCAATCCATTTTTTGCACAGCTAGTCCAGGATCTGCCGCTTGACCGCATTATCGAAACCTATGAAAATATGGGAATTGCGGTAAATCAGGATGAAGCGGATCGAATCGAAATTGATGGCATCCGTTCGTTCACTGCATCGGTACAACTGTCCGATCTGAGCGATTTTGATACGATGTGGAACTGCATGGGACAGAGTGAAGCACTTGCGAGTCCGTGTCAAATGATGATTTGGGAAAGCACAATTGTTAACGAGACTGGCGTAGTCACCATGCCATATTTGATTGAATCTGTGGAAAACGTCACAGGAAGAACCACTTATACGGCGGAAACGACATATGGTGATGCGGTGTTTTCCGCAGAGACTGCCAGTGACCTCAAGGAAATTATGCTGCAAAACGGAGCAGATCAGTATAGCTCGATTCCGTATACAGTCGGCGTGAAAAGCGGCACGGCACAGGTTGACAATGGCGCATCGGAAAACTCACTTCTGGTGGGGTTCTGTGACGATGCAGATTTGCCGATTGCATTTTGCGTTGTGATTGAGGACCGCGTTTCCGGCGAAGTCTCCACCTCGGAAATCGTTGCGGCAATGCTCGGAGCGCTGGCGGAAAACTAATGTGATTTGCATGGGAAAAGCGAAAAGTTGCGCACGGAAATCAATAATTACAAAGTGTTTACAAGGAAGGAAAAAAGTGATAT
>JAJQAB010000118.1 GCA_021203985.1 Ruminococcus sp.
GAGAGCGCGTTTTTCTTCTTCTTTTTGTATCAGTTCTATTGTAGCATAACATTGGGGCTTTAAGATTTTTAAAAAAACACTTGCGTTTTCCTGCGTTTCATGGTATAATAAAACTGCTGATAAATGCAGATGCCGGCGGCAAAGCCACCTGCTTCTGATGTATGGCAACCGAAAACGGACGGAACACATCGATTCGCGCACGGATCGCGGCGACTGCGCTTCCTCCTGACAAAATTATCTTAAAAAAGGAGTTCGTACCATGAAATTTGGCTACTTTGATGACGCAAAGAAGGAATACGTCATTCAGAACCCGAAGACCCCTTATCCGTGGATCAACTACCTCGGCACGCAGGAGTTCTTCTCACTTATCTCCAACACCGCCGGCGGCTATCACTTCTACAAAGACGCTCGTCTGCGCCGCATTACACGGTATCGCTATAACAACGTCCCAGTGGATCTGGACGGTCGCTATTTTTACATCAAAGACGGCGATACGATCTGGTCGCCGGGCTGGTCGCCGGTGAAAACCGATCTGGACGCTTACACCTGCCGCCATGGCATGGGCTACACCGTAATCTCCGGCAAGAAAAACGGCATCTCCGCAGAGGTAACGTTCTTCGTACCGCAGAACTATAACGGCGAAATTCAAAGCCTGGTGCTGAAAAATGAGGGCAGCGAGACGAAAACAATCCAGCTGTTCTCCTTCCTGGAATGGTGTCTGTGGAATGCACAGGACGACTCCACGAACTTCCAGAGAAACTACAACACCGGCGAAGCGGAAATTGAAGGCTCGACGATTTTCCATAAGACAGAGTACAAGGAGCGCCGCAATCACTTCGCATTCTACACAGTCAACGACAGCATTGACGGCTTTGATACCGACCGTGAAAGCTTTATCGGTCTGTACAATGGCTTCGAAAATCCGCAGGTTGTCGCGGCAGGCAAGGCTTCGAACTCGGTTGCAGACGGTTGGTCGCCGATCGCTTCGCACTACAAGGAACTGACGCTTGCACCGGGCGAAACGAAGCAGCTGATCTTCATCCTGGGCTATGTGGAAAATCCGAAGGATGAAAAGTGGAACGCAGACGGCAGCATGAACAAGTCGCGCGCGTACGCGATGATGGAGCAGTACAACACGCCAGAAAAGGTTGCGGCGGGACTGAAAGAGCTGCAGGAAATGTGGGATAATCTGTTGTCGAAGTACAACGTAAACACACCGGATGACAAGATGAACCGCATGGTCAACATCTGGAATCAGTATCAGTGCATGGTCACCTTTAATATGTCGCGCTCGGCTTCGTACTTCGAAAGCGGCATTGGTCGTGGCATGGGCTTCCGCGACTCGAACCAGGATCTGCTGGGCTTTGTGCACCAGATTCCGGACAGAGCGAGAGAGCGCCTAATCGACCTGGCTTCTACGCAGCTCGAGGACGGCGGATGCTATCACCAGTATCAGCCGCTCACCAAAAAGGGCAACAACGAAATCGGCGGTGATTTCTCTGACGATCCGCTGTGGATGATCCTGTCGGTTGCCGCGTACATCAAGGAATCCGGCGACTACACCATCCTGGATGAAATGGTGCCGTATGACAACAATACTTCGAAGGCAAAGACAATGATGGATCACCTCGAAAAAAGCTTCTTCCATGTGGCAGAAAATGTCGGTCCGCACGGACTTCCGCTGGCAATGCGCGCGGACTGGAACGACTGCATCAACCTGTCGTGCTTCTCCGATGAGCCGGGCGAATCCTTCCAGACCTCAACTTCGCCGAAATATGGCGAGGAGAAGTACTCGAAGGTTGCAGAGTCCGTCATGGTTGCGGCGCTGTTCACCTATGCTGGGCCGGAATATGTTGCAATGTGCCAGAAGAAAGGCGATACGGCTGGCGCAGAAAAGGCGCAGACTGCTATCGAACAGATGAAGAAGAACATCATGAACTACGGCTGGGACGGCGAATGGTTCCTGCGCGCGTATGATGACTTCGGCAAGAAGATGGGCTCGCACGAATGCGAAGAGGGCAAGATCTTCATCGAACCGCAGGGCTTTGCCGTAATGGGCGGCTGCGGCAAGGAAACGGGAGCGGATCTGAAGGCGCTCGAGAGCGTAGATCATTGGCTCAATTCCGAGCACGGCCTGAGCCTGAATCAGCCGGCGTTCACCAAGTACTACATCGAATACGGTGAAATCTCCACCTATCCGGGCGGCTATAAGGAAAACGCAGGCATCTTCTGCCACAACAACGCGTGGATTATTTGTGCGGAAGCGTTCGTGGGCCACGGCGACAAGGCGTATGAATACTACAGCAAGATTGCGCCGGCATATCGCGAGGAGAAGTACTCTGACCTGCACCGCACCGAGCCGTATGTTTACGCGCAGATGATTGCCGGCAAGGACGCAAAGCGTCACGGCGAAGCGAAAAATAGCTGGCTGACCGGTACGGCGGCGTGGAACTTCGTTGCGGTTTCGCAGTACATCCTGGGTGTGATCCCGTATTGGGACGGTCTGAAGATTGACCCGTCCATTCCGCAAGAGTGGGACGGCTTCACGATTTCCAGACAGTACCGCGGCGCAACGTATGACGTGACAGTCACCAACCCGAACCATGTCTGCAAGGGCATCGCTTCGGTAACCGTGGACGGCAAGGCAATCGAGGGCAATGTTCTCCCGGTATTCCAGGATGGCAAGAACCATGCCGTTGCGGTAGTTATGGGCTAAACTCGATCGATAACGGAAAGCGGCACGCACCAAATGCATGTTATGTTCGCGTTCCAGAAAAAGGGCAGGATCTTTCGCAAGGTCCTGCCCTTTGTGATGATTTGTAAGGAAAGGAGGTGCGGCGCATGCAGCTTTTCGCCTGTCCGATTTCGACAAACGAAAAACGTGCGCAACACGACACAGCATACGCGCTGCTCCGGTACGCGGTCGAGAATGTCTATCAGTGCCCCCTGCCGGAAATCGCCCGATCCGACCGTGGAAAACCGTATTTCCCAACAGCGCCGGAAATTTCGTTCAACCTCAGCCACTGCGATGGCTTTGCGGTCTGCAGCATTGGCGTTTCGCCATTGGGAGTAGATGTCGAGCGCATTCGTCCCCTGCGGCAAGGCGTACTCCGGCGCGCGTTTTCCACAAAAGAGGCAGCCGCTGTGGAAAACAGCAGCTGCCCCGATAAAGCGTTTTTTCGGCGATGGACACTCAAGGAAAGTTACGTCAAGGCGATCGGCATAGGCATTTCATATCCACTGCACACGGTATGTTTCGATCTTCAGGGCGAGCGCATTCTCAGCAGCACGCCGGGCTGGGCGTATGCGCAGTTTTTGATCGCAGACACGTGGGTCGTCTCGTGCTGTGCGCGCGAATCCGAAGCGCTGCCCCGGCAGATCGCGCTGTGGCAGTCACCGCGGTTAGGCGTGGGCGAGAGTGTGTTCGAGGAGGATTTTTGCGGCGATGAGGATTAGGATGATGCCGCCAAAAATACCGACAAAGCGATGGAAGTGACGCCCGAAACGACTGCCGATCCAGACGCCGAGCCAGGAAATGATGCAGGTGATGCCGCCGATCAGGGCGACTAAACGGAAAATTGCAACCTCCAGGCACGCAAACGCTACACCGACCGCAAGCGCATCGATTGACGTGACGACTGCCAGAAGGAGCAGCTCGCGGTGGTTTTTGTACAGCCGTCTCGATTTCTGCGGCGTCCGCGTCCGCGCGCAGGGTGCCCCAGAGCATTTTTCTGCCGAGGAGCACGAGCAGCAGAAAGGCTGCCCAGTGGTCAAACGCGCGGATGTACGCCGAAAACTCGATCCCGAGCCGCCAGCTCAGGAGCGGCATCAGCGCCTGAAGCGCGCCGAAGTACAAGCCGATCACGACCAGCCGACCCCATCGCAACTTCGGCATGCGCAGCCCCTGACAGATTGACGCGGCAAACGCGTCCATTGAAAGCCCGATCGCCGTGAAAATAAGCGCCGCCAGTCCCATCCCGATCATCCCTTTCGCCATCGTTTTCTATACGATTATGCGGCGAGGCGCATAAATATGCGCGGCGTCAAGATACAAAAACCCGACACAGGATTTCTCCCATGCCGGGTTTCGTTTTATGCGACATCAACTTTTGTTGATGTCAATTCGGAGCGACTTAGTCAACCCAGTAAGAACCGGACAGTGTCTTCAAGGACGGTACCAAATCAGTCCATGTCTTGCCTGTGCTTGCCATCTGGTTCGAATAGTACAGCAAGTTGTTGTAG
>JAJQAB010000060.1 GCA_021203985.1 Ruminococcus sp.
TCGTTTAACATCTTGCTTTTTCGAGCGCGTGTAACAGATCATTGACAACTCTACATTGATTTCCGTGGACAAGAAAAGGAATTTCTTGACAAGACTTTTGTTGTGTGTTATACTAAAATATGTGGCTATTTTTCGGAATACCAAAGGCGGCGCTGCGGCAGAGACTGAAAGGTGGCACTGCTTCAAGGCAACACCGCACAAAGACCGGCTACGGCTTTGCATGCCATCTGCGGCGACCGAAGGGAGTGCCCTTGCGGTACATCTTTTCCTTTATCTTATCAAGTTTCTCCTTGCAATACATCAAGTATTGCTTCGTCGTCACTTAATAATCTAAAGAAAAATCTGCGAATTTTATGCTCGGAGAGTACATCTGACGTACAATCTCTGTGCGGTGTCGCCTCAAATTAAAATAAAGGATGAATTTATCATGAAATTAGGTATGGTCGGGCTGCCCAATGTGGGGAAAAGCACGCTGTTTAATGCGCTGACAAACGCAGGCGCAGAGTCGGCAAACTATCCATTCTGCACCATTGAAAAAAATTTCGGAATCGTTTCCGTGCCGGATCCGCGGCTGGATCAACTGGCAAAGATGTATGATCCGGAGAAGTTTACGCCGGCGACCTTGGAATTCGTGGACATCGCTGGCCTGGTAAAAGGCGCTTCGAAGGGCGAGGGGCTGGGCAACCAGTTCTTGGCCGATATTCGTGAGGTGGATGCCATTGTGCATGTGGTGCGCTGCTTTGAGGATGAAAATATCATTCACGTTGACGGCAGAATTAATCCTGCATCAGATATTGAAACCATTAACCTCGAGCTGATTTTCTCCGATATGGAAATGGTGTCCCGCCGCATTGACTGGACGAAAAAGGCGCTTAAGGGCGATAAGAAGCTGCAGGGACAGCTGGACTTTTTCGAGCAGCTTCTGGCACATCTGGAAGAGGGAAAATCTGCGCGCAGCTTTGACTTCAGCGAAGAGGAACTCGTTTGGATACGCGATCTGCCACTGCTGTCCGCAAAGCCTGTCATTTATGCGGCGAACCTGAGCGAAACTGATTTTAGCGGCAATATCGAGGAAAACCAAAATTATCAGACCGTGTGGAAAATTGCACAGGAAGAGCACGCCGCAGTTTTGCCGATCTGCGCAAAGGTTGAAGCGGAAATCGCCGATCTGGATGCGGCGGATCAGACGATGTTTCTGGAGGGTCTGGGATTGCAGTCGTCCGGGCTGAACCGGATAATCCGTGAGGGATATGTGCTTTTGGGGCTGATCTCTTTCCTGACCGCCGGGAAACAGGAGGTACGCGCTTGGACGATTACCAAGGGAACGCGTGCACCGCAGGCGGCAGGAAAAATCCACACCGATTTTGAAAAGGGCTTTATCCGGGCGGAGGTCATTTCCTATGACGATTTGATCGCAAGCGGATCGATGACAGCTGCCAAGGAAAAAGGACTGGTTCGGCTGGAAGGAAAGGACTATGTGATGCAGGACGGTGATGTTGTGCTGTTCCGATTTAACGTGTAATGTAAGGCAACACCGAGCCGCAGAAAAAGGCGGGGCAGACGAGAAAATGTTCTGCCTCGTTTTTCGCGGCTTTTTGACGCGCCTTTGAAAAAAGGAAAGGGAAGTTGAAGTATGGAAATGCAAAAAAAGAAAAACCTCTGTATTTGAGATGGATTCTATTCCACGTGCTGTAGCGACACTCGCGATTCCGTCTGTATTGAGCATGCTGGTGACGGTGCTGTACAACATGGTGGATATGGTCTTTATCGGGCAGACGCACGACCCGTATCAGATGAACGCAGTATCACTGGCAACGCCGGTGTTTACGATTCTGATGGCATTCGGCAATCTGTTTGGCGTTGGCGGCTGTGCATTTGTTGCACGTTCTTTGGGCGCAAAGGAAATAGATCGTGTTCGAAAAATCAGCAGCTTTAGCTTTTGGGGCGCAGTGGTTGTGGGTGCGCTCGCAACGCTTGTGATGACACTGGGCGTGGATTGGATTCTGCCGCTGCTGGGAGCGGACGCTGTATCGAATATCACTTCGATCACGCAGGAATCGGGAAGCGCGGCATATTTGCAGCAAGTGGAAAATTACCAAAATCTGGAGCAGTATACGCGAGACTATCTCTTCTTTATCGGGATCGGTGCGATTCCAACCATATTGAGCAGTGCGATGAGCAATCTCGTGAAGGGCGAATGCGCTGCAAAGATTTCGATGACGGGCATGATGATTGGCGCTGGCGTGAACATTGTCATGGACCCGGTGATGATCTTCGGCTTCGGTATGGGCGTGAAGGGCGCGGCGATTGTCACGACAATCGGTAATACCGTGGCAACGCTGTTCTATTTCGGCTATCTCAAATTCAGCCGGACGATCCTCTCGGTACATCCGCGGCACTTTACTGTGAAGGGCGGCGTCTTTACGGGCGTTTTATCTGTGGGAATCCCGATGTTTTTGACCAATGTCCTGATGAGCCTGTCGAATCTGCTGCTGAACCGTATGCTGAATTCGATTGACGTGCTGGCAACCGGCGGTATGGGAATTGCCATGAAGGCGAATATGCTGGTGGTATTTTTACAGCTCGGCATCGGTATCGGCATTCAGCCGCTGGTCGGATTCTATTACGGCGCACGAAACTTCGAACGAATGGGAAAGGTGGTGCGGTTCAGTACATGCTGTACGCTTGTCATTGGCACAGTTCTGACGGTCGTCTATTTCTTACTGAAAGAACCGATCGTCAGCATCTTTATGACCGCCGGTTCGAGCGGATCGGTTGCGGACGTGGAAACACAGCGCGCCTATGCGGTGAAGATGCTGCGCGTACTGATGCTTTCCGGGCCGTTCCTGGGCGTAATCTTTGTCAATAACAACGCATTCCAGGGGATGGGATGCTGTCTGGCATCGCTTATTTTATCGGTGAGCCGTCAGGGTCTGATCTTCCTGCCAGTGCTGCTGCTGGTGAATGCGCTGGTGGGTCTGGACGGTCTGATCTATGCACAGCCAATTGCCGACCTCTGTTTCGTATTTGTGGCACTTGTGATGATGCAAGTGATCAAGAAACGTGATATGCGCCGCCTCCAGCCGGGAATTCGCGCGTAAAGCACATGCTATAAAAAGATATAAAAAGGCTGCTGGATCCATGCATTGTGGCATCGTGATACAGCAGCCTTTTGCGATTCATTTTTGGTGCGAGTAACAGGAATCGAACCTGCAAGGATCTCTCCGCTAGAACCTAAATCTAGTGCGTCTGCCAGTTCCGCCATACTCGCACATTGACAAATCTATTATAGCATATTTTCTCCCGTTTGTCAAATTTTTTGCAAAGTGCTGGGAAATGCCAGGGAATTGTAGGAACGCTTTGACAAGCTTCGATTGCATTTTGTAAAAAAGTGTGCTATAATCATGGTATAAGATTCGGAAAGGAGCAAAACATGCGTATTTTACATACCACGCCGCGTGCAGATGGTTTCTGGATGCCGGCGGAATTTGAACGACACGATGGCTGCCTGATGATCTGGCCGGTGCGAAGCGATTCCTGGCGCAGCGGCGGATGGCCGGCACGCAAGGCGTTTTGTGCGGTTGCTTCTGCAATTGCGCGGTCGGAAGAGGTGACGATGCTGGTCGATCCGTCACAGTACGAAACCGCCCGGGCGATGCTCCCTGCCGCGGTGCGTCTGGTTGAGATGCAAACCGATGACGCCTGGGCGCGGGATATTGGCCCGACCTTTGTCCGAAACCGAAACGGTACGGTGCGCGGCGTAGACTGGGGCTTTAACGCTTGGGGCGGTCTGATGGACGGGCTTTACTTTCCGTGGGATCAGGACAACCACGCGGCGCGCAAGATCTGCGATCTATACCGTGTCGATTGCTATGATTGCCGCAGCTTTATCCTGGAGGGCGGCAGCATCCACAGCGATGGTGCAGGGACGGTGCTGACAACCGAGCGCTGTTTATTTAGCGCAGGGCGAAACCCAAAGCTGACGCACGCAGAAATTGAGGACAAGCTCTGCGATCTGCTGGGCGCATCGCGCGTGCTGTGGCTGCCGCGCGGTATTTATGGCGATGAAACGAACGAGCATGTGGACAACATCTGCGCGTTTACTGCGCCAGGACGCGTGTTGCTGGCGTGGACGGAGAACCGCGATGATCCGCAGTATGCCTTGTCTAAGGCGTGTGAGGACTATCTATTGCAGCAGACGGACGCGTGTGGCAGGAAGCTTGACATCGTACATCTACCGATTCCACAAATGCCGGTTTGTATTGCAAAAGAAGAATGCGAAGAGCTTGATATCTGGGATGGCGTGCCCACGTGGACACCGGGCGAACGACTGGCGGCGTCTTATGTGAACTTTTATCTTGCAAACGATGCCGTGATTGTTCCGCAGTTTGGCGATCCGATGGATCAGAACGCGTGTGAGATTCTCACCGGTGAATTCCCCGGTCGGGAGATTGTCCCCATTGACGCGCACGAAATTTTGCTGGGCGGCGGAAATATTCACTGTATTACACAGCAGCTGCCACAGGGCGGAAGGAGTGGTCTTTATGCGTAAGGTTCAGATTGCCGTGATTCAAATGGCATGCAGTGCTGATGCCGCAGAAAATCGCCAGACGGCGGTGCAAATGGTGAGGGAAGCCGCCGCGAATGGTGCGCAGGTGATTTTGCTGCCGGAATTATTCGAGACACTGTATTTTTGTCAGGAACGCCGCTATGCATCCTATGCGCTCGCCACATCGGTTTCGGAAAATCCGGCGATCCGAGAGCTTCGCAAGCTTGCGGCGGAATACGGCGTGGTGCTTCCGGTGAGCTTCTACGAACGGGACGAGACGGTCTTGTACAATTCCGTGGCAATGCTCGATGCGGATGGGACGCTGCTGGGCGTTTATCGGAAAACGCATATTCCGGACGATCATTTTTATCAGGAGAAATTCTACTTCACGCCCGGCGATACCGGCTTTCGTGTGTGGGATACGCGCTTCGGGAAAATCGGCGTGGGGATCTGCTGGGATCAGTGGTTTCCGGAGTCGGCGCGGTGTATGGCGCTCATGGGAGCGGAACTGCTGCTCTATCCGACCGCGATTGGATCAGAACCAATTTTGGAGGTAGACAGCACACCGCATTGGCAGCGCTGTATGCAGGGACACGCCGCCGCGAATCTGATGCCGGTGGCGGCTGCGAATCGGGTGGGATTGGAGACGATTGCGCCGGATGCGGAAAACCAGCAACAGACCTCATCCCTGCGGTTTTATGGCACGTCCCTTCTCACCGATGGCACGGGCGCTGTGCTGCAGCAGCTGGATCGCGAAACGCCCGGCATTGCGGACGCGGTGTATGATCTGGACGAATTGGCGGAAATGCGCATGAGTTGGGGCGTGTTCCGGGATCGCCGACCGGAATGCTATGGCAAAATCGCAGGGCTGGATCGGAAATGCTAAGCGGCGCTTTTTGCACATATACCGCTTTGTAACAATTATGACGCAGCGTTTTTTCGGCTGTAATTGAGACTTTGTCGCAAAAAGAAGTGCACTTTTTGTGCAAAATCCAAGAGTAATCCGGCTCGGTATTTGTGCAAAGCGCTGAAAAACCTGGATTTTTTCGAAAAAGCTTCGAAAAGAGATTGACACAAGTTCCGAACTCCGCTATAATAAAATATGTATTTATGACAAAACAATTACAATTGAATCATAGATTTTTGTGAAATACGATCGAAACCATTTTTTGGATGCGGTTTGGCTGCATCCGCGACCTGAAAGGACGTGAATCCCATGGCACATCGATTGCAAAAGGCGCTGATTGCGGTGGCGGGCGCTGCTGTGGCTGCAATGGCGGCTGGAGCACTTTCCGCATCGGCTGCGGAAGTGGAGACGGAGACGCTGAGTCGTTTTATTGTAACGGACAGCGGAACGCGTGTTTTGACCGGAAGTGCTTCTGCGGATGCAGTGACGCAGGGCGGTTGGTACGTTGCATCGGATAATAGCCTCTATTATTATTATAGTGACGGCACACATGCGCAGGATGAAACAACGCTGGAGGACGGCTACACGTATTCCTTCGCGGCGGACGGCGCACTGGAGACTGGCTGGCAGACTGTCGATAAAAAGCGTTATTATTATCACGAAGAAACTGGACAGCTGGTGTTTGGCTGGGTTACTTATCTTGACGATTTATATTATGTGGACGAAGAGGACGGAAAACTGGTCGGCGAGCAGACCGTGGACGGTGTGCGCTATGCGTTTGACAGCTATGGCTGCGTGAAAACCGGCTGGGTGACGTTCTCTGACGGAAAGCTGTTCTATTACGACAAGGACGCGAATCTGGTGACGGGCTGGAAAATGAAGTCCGGCAGTACGTATTATTTGACAGAAAAAGGCGCGCTGACCGGCTGGCAGACCATTAACGGGAAGAAGTATTACTTCTCGGGCGAAGGCAAGATGCAGACTGGCTTGAAAACAATCGGCAGTGATACCTATTACTTCAACCCGAATACGGGCGCAATGCGTACGGGCTGGGTGTCGGTTGACGGCACGTCTTATTATTTCGACCCGAACAGTGGCGCGATGGTCAATATGGGATATGTGCCGATTCAGCTGGATGTACCGAGCTATAAGCAGTTCGACTCAGAGTGGGCGAACACCACGATCACGTACTCAACGATCGGAAAGGTCGGCTGTCTGGTTACCAGCATTGCAATGAAGTATTCCTATGAAACCGAAACAACCGTAGAACCGGATGAAATGCTGGCGTTTTTGACGTTCAGCGGAGACAGCCTGCAGTGGGTTTCGTTCTCGAATCTGGGTTATACGATGGAACAGCCGAGCAGCTCGCTGACGCAGTCGGTGATGCAGAAGATTTATAGCTGCCTGAAGGATGGAAAGCCGGTGATTGTGGGTGCAAAGACCTCCAGCGGCGGACAGCATTACGTGGTTGTAACCGGCTATACCGGTACGACCGGATCGACCTTGTCGAGCGAAAATTTCGTGATCCAAGATCCCGGCTCGAGCAAGCGCGACACACTCGATGATCTGTTTGTATCCTATCCGTTATTGTACATGATCGTATATTAAGGCAGCGCCATACACGTTATGGATTTGTAAAACGAATATGGTAGGAAGCGACAGGGAAGTCTCTTTGTCGCTTTTTTGCTGTCGTGTGGGTAATTTTTTGTAAAACCCCTTTTCTTTTCGCGGAAAATGTGGTATAATGGCAGTACCGGTAAAAGCTGGAATAAAAGGCAGCACCGTGCAAAGACCGCCTGACGGCTTTGTGCGGTGCTGCCTAAAGAATCGGAGGATACGAACATGGCAAAGGCAAGAAAATGGCTGGCGAGTTTGACCGCCGGCGTGGTGCTCGTTTCGGGAATTGGCGCGTTGGAATTCGGAGGGGGGTACACTAACTGAAACCCTCTCCGGAGTGCCGGAGATTACGGCGAGCGCTGCTTCGTATGAGAACTTGACGTATGATTATTTGGACGATGGGACGATTGAGATTACGGATTGTGATGCGTCTGTCGAAGGCGAACTGGAGATCCCGAGCGAGATTGACGGGGTGCCGGTAACGAGTATTGGAGACAACGCATTTAATCCTTGTGAATATCTGACAACAATCACCATCCCGGACAGCGTGACAAATATTGAAAATCGGGCATTTTCTTACTGTTATTCTTTAACATCCATCACGATCCCTGACAGCGTGACGAGTATTGTGTACAATGTGTTTTTTGACTGTTGTTCCTTAACATCGATTATCGTTGATGATAACAATTCTGCTTATTGCAGTGTAGATGGTGTTTTATTTGATAAAAATTTGGAGACGATAATTTCTTGTCCTGGTGGTAAAGAAGGAGAATATACGATTCCAGAAGGTGTGATGAGTATTGGGGATTATGCCTTTGCTGATTGCGAATCCTTGGTATCCGTTACTATTCCGGACAGCGTGACAAGCATTGGAAGTAATGCATTTTGGGGTTGTGATGGTTTAACGTCTATCACAATTCCAGACAGCGTGACGAGTATCGGAAATTCTGCGTTTACTTGCTGCAGTTATTTAAAATCCATCACAATTCCAGACAGTGTAACGAGTCTTGGGAATTATGCCTTTCAACAATGTATCTATTTAAATTCCGTTACCATCGGAAGTGGCGTGACAAGTATTGGGAATTCTGCGTTTCAGGGTTGCGACTATTTAAGATCTGTTACCATTGGAAGTGGAGTGACGAGCATTGGGACTTCTGTATTTCGTAGGTGTACTTCTTTAACCTCCATCACAATTCCGGAAGGTGCTCTTAACTCCCCAATGGAAGCACGAAGTAAATGCAAATAGGCTGATATAACAAAAAAGAAAGCAAAGATGTTTCTCAAAGTAATTAGGGACATCTTTTTTATGTTTTATGTAAAAATTGAAATATGAAACGGCGTTCCTATGGGAGCGTTTTTTTATTTTTACGAAAAAAGGCGGAAATACAATGGAAAAGACAATTGAGACAAAGGAGTAAAGGAGTGAAGAAGAATGACTCGACAAGAATATTATCATAAGCGTTATGTGGTCTTTTCGGAAATTAGGCAGGAACTCGATGAGCCGGAACGATGTGACATTTGTGGCTGTAGTTTACCGCCTAGAAGCCGTGGGATTTACTGTGCTGCGTGTGCAAAAGAACAGGCAAAGATAGAAAAAGCAGAAAAAAAGGCAGCTGGAAATTCAGCGACAAATCGAGGAACTTTATTGCAAGTAGTATGTTTGTCAAGTAAACCTACGTGGTGAATTTGAAGTGGAGAAAAGCATGGATAAAGAGAACGATTTTTCTTTTCAGCCTGGCACAGAATTAGCTGCACAGCGTACAGAAAAACTGATTGTGGATCTGCGTGAAACATACCGGATTTTGCGGCTATTTGGGGCAGTACAGCTGACCTTTGCGGTACTTGCTTTGCTTAGTTTTCCTATCAATTTGAGATGTATGACGCCTTTGAAAATCAGGCGGCAAAATATATTACAATGTCCGTTACAGCAATTTTTCTGTATGGCTTTTTCCGGCTGGCATGGTCATTGTTTTCCTATTCTGATCAATTAGAAAAAAGGATTCATGCCGGAAGGTTCTGTTGGCGGATCGGATCTGTTACCGGAAAATATAGAAGTGGGCAACCTTATCATACAACGCATCGAAGCGGATAACATTATGACAAGTACATTTTTCGTAGATGGCGAAAAATGTATGGCACTTGGCTGGGAAAATTACAGAAATGCGAACGTTGGCGATGCGTATTTGGTTGTACATATTGAACAAGGCGGCTTGCAGTACGCGATGAAAGCATAAATTGATGCATGCTGTGCCTGTCATTGTGTGCCTTTTCCTGAGGGCAGATGTTTAAAAAAGCTTTTCTCCAATTCACTTTTTCAAGCAATGCAGCTGTCCTCTGGAAAGGGCAGACGAAAAGGAGAAAAATTCTTATGAAAATATTGTAAATGATTTACATCGTAAACACGGGAGGCGTATTCGAGGAACGTACCGTATATTTATCGATTCATGATACTTGTGCAGATATTTTGCGAGAATCCAAAGGTTCATTTACACAAGCACTGCTGCGAAATATCGAAAACGCACTGTGCTCTGCGTGTGTTTTGCAAAGCTGTATGTTTGAACGAATGTGATGTTATCGAATTATGGAAACATGAAAGGAAAGTGCGAAATGAAAACACCTTGTTTTAAGGCGACACCGCACAAAGCCGTAGGCGGTCTTTGTGCGGTGTCGCCTTTAAGTGCCCAAAAATCTAATGACGGAAAGATACGCTCTGCTTTCCGGTGAAAGTAAGCTTTTGTTTGGCATGATTCTTACTAACGCGGAACATACAAAGGCAATTCATGAGGCCGCAGATCTGATTTATGTAATTGGAGAAGAGAATATTGCAGGGCTGAAGCGTCAGCTGGAGTTGGATTTACAAACATCAGAAAGGTCGATGGAGGATCATGAAAAACAAAGAGAACATAAAATTTGAACCATTCTACAATGATGGTGAAATCGATAAGTTCCGCTATTACAGTATACCACAAGTTTTGTTTACAGAGGGTATATTCCGCGGTATCGATGCGTTATCGAAGCTGCTATATGGTTTTCTGCTTGATCGAACGGGACTGTCGCGGAAACAACATTGGTGTGATCCAGATGGCAGACTATATGTACATTATCCGGTGAGCGAAGTTATGGAAAAGCTGAATATCAGCAAACCGTATGGTATTAAGCTTTTGAAAGAGCTGGAAGAAATTGGTTTGATTGAACGAAAACGGCAAGGACAGGGCATGCCCACGAAAATCTGTGTGAATAACTTCAGTCGGTGCAGACTGCAAGAAGTCAATGAGACAAGTCACAAGAAGTCAACGGCATTTACCTCAAGAAGTCAATGGCATTTACCTCAAGAAGTCAACAGGATTTACCTCAAGAAGTCAATGAGATTTACCCCAAGAAGTCAACGACATTGACTTCTAGAAGTCAAGGTGATTTACCTCTAGAAGTCAATGAGACTTACCACTCTACTTATTATCAACCTAAATATCAACCTTATGATCCATCCTTTCTATCAACCTGCGATGATGAGATAGAAGTGATGGAAAAAGATACAAACATTACATATGCAGCTGCACTGGAACAAATTCGTGCACAAGTGGAAGCGGATCAGTTGGGAGACATTGAACAAGAATTGGTAGAGTGCATGGCGTGGGTGCAGTGCACGCAGCAATGCAAGACCATTCTCATTCATGGAATGCAAGTACCGATCGACCTTGTTCGAAAACGTTTTTCGCAGCTGCGATGCGAGCATCTGCAATATGTATTGACAAACGTGCAGTCATGCAAAACGAAGATCCGAAATCGCCGGAGCTATTTGATTACTTGCTTGTATGATGCGCCGGTGACATATACGGCGACAAAGGATTCTGAAATGCAGATTCCGTCTGTTCGTGCAGCACCAGCATCAAAAAAGCAATGTTTATCGGCAATTTATTTATAACATTGATGAATGAGGTGACGGTATGAAAACAAAAACGGCAAGAAAAACGCTCACGCAATTTCAAAAGTTTTGTGAATTTTTGATCGAACAGAATCTTCTGATCTGGCAGCTTGAGAAATCTGATCGGCGTATCTTACTATTCGCAAAACGAGAAAACGAACTTGTTTTTGGGATCTCCAGTACGCCTTCCGGTACTTATGACGTTGGTGTTTTAAGCGAAACAAAAGCAATTGGCGGCGATCTGGTGTTGTTATGTGAATTTTTTCTGCCAAAGCATATCACAAAACGGCGGTTAGAGGAATTGTCTGTTTATTTGCAAGGCGTAACACTGCAGCCAGATGAACATGCGATTTTAACAGACGATCCGGTCAATGCGGTTTGGGATTTTGCGAATTCTCATGGTTATTTTGTGAGAAGAATGTCATAAAGAATTTTTCGTATAAAGAGGTGAACGGAGTTGAGAAAACAGCCCAGAGATCGACCAGATCCATTCGCGTGATTTGAACAAGAAAAATTTGATACGGAGGTATATCACATGAACACAATGATTTTAGCGCAGGATGGCTCGATTGTAAACGCGCAAGCCATGCAGCAGTTTTATGCGATACAGATTGATATAGAGGACGAAGAAACAGGAGCACCGATTTTCGGTATTGTTGCCGTTCCCTTCGGTGTGTCCTCACAGGAAGATGAGAAAAAAGTAATCCTTGCTATGTACCGCACAGAAGAAGATTGCGATGCAGCGTTTACAGCATTCAAAACGAGCTTTGGCATCATTGAAATGCTCTGACGGAGTCGATGATCATGGAAAACGATTTCAAGAAAGTATTTGACTTGGTGATTCAGACCCATAAGCTGACCGGAGAGGTGCTGCGCAATGTCATGCAGGATTTTCTTGCTGGAAAATCGGAAAAAACCGGTAATTTAACCATGCGGCAGCTAAGCCGGCAAGCCGGAAACGGAAAACTTGACAGCATTGCGGTAACTGAAAACAATATCCAGGACTTTTTGCAGGTGGCGAAGAAATATGACGTGAATTTTGCCATAAAACGGGACAAAGCGACAAATCCGTCGACCTATCACGTGATTTTTCAATCGTCTCAAGCAGAACATCTAAATCGTGCTTTTCAGGAGTATGCATCGCAAAAGCTTGGGCAGCTGGAGCAATCGAAAAAACCGTATAGTCGAGAAAAGTTGCAGGAAATGGCACGGGAAATCGCAAATCAAGACAGAACGTTACATCACAAGGAGAAAGACAAAACAAGAAAACGTGAAGAAACGCGGTAGTTTTCGCATTCGGATGCACACGAATGTTGGAATCATATTTTGGAGGTACAAGTTTATGGTAAAAAAGCAAAAATCGCTGCAATTGCTATTGCAGCGATGTCAGGATTATCTAGCATAACTGCCGGATTCATAACCGAAAGCTTCTCGGTAAGTGCTGCAACCTATATCCCGACACTGAATGATGACGGATATTATGAGATTGCAAATGCTGTGCAGCTCGACTGGTTCGGCGAACAGGTAAACAGCGGTGATGCAGTGGATGCGAATGCAATTTTGGTAAATGATATCCTGTACAACGAGAATGTGTTGGATGAAAACCTGGCATTAAACGAGGGTGATTACACAGAATGGACGCGAATCGGATATTTTAACTCTAGCTCGGATTATATTGCCTATAGCGGTACATTTGATGGCAATGGGTATACCATTTCTGGACTGTATTCTTGCATAACCGAATCCAATAGCACGGAAGTTCTGAACGGATTGATTGGCTATATGGACGGTGGGACAATTAAAAATCTGACGATTTCTGACAGTTATTTTTGCGACAACACGGATCGATCATATAGTAATGTCGGAGCAATTTGCGGTGAAGTGAGAAATTCGACTTTTTCCAATTGCATTGTGTCAGACAGCAATGTGTCGGTATCGGATGATGTGAAGTCCTCTTCGAGTTCTGCGTATGTTGGCGGTCTTGTTGGCAGTGTACTGATCTGTGACTTTACGTTTTGCGCATCGGAAGGAAATTATGTTTATTCGAGCTTCACTGCTGGTGGCATCATCGGAACGCTTCTTCGCAGCAGTAGCAATAACGCAAGCAGTAATATTGACCATTGTTGGAATACCAGTTATGTTGCAACTTCTGCCTATGCTGGCGGCATCGCAGGATATGATGTAGGCGGCAATTACAAAAATAATTATACGAATTGCTTCAATACAGGAACCATTGTGTATATCAAAAGCGATACCGTTACAATGAGCAATTCCGTTGCAGGTATCATTGGTCGTTCTAGCCCTACAGTTAATCTGACTTCTTGCTATACAATTGGAACGGTATTGAGCAATACAACTTCAGCGAATGGCATTGTTGGCTCATATACTTACACAAACCTTACGGATGATGGCACTACAGATTGTTATTATTTGTCAGATACGGAGAACGAATACGAGAAAACCGCAGAACAATTCGCATCGGGTGAAGTGTGCTATTTGCTGCAATCCAACAATACGGATGATGTTTGGGGACAGGAGATTGGCTTGGATTTGTACCCTGTTTTGATGGGCAATACGCCGGTTTATCGTATTGCGTGGACTGCCGATGAAACCTTTGGCGATTCAGATTCTACCAGTAGCTCGGAAGATGATACCGCGCTTGCATATACGTATACAAATAGTGAAATCATAGAACAGATTGCACTTCCAGACGGTTATACCTATTTCTACTATGATTTGATTAGCTCTGGTACAAAGAAAAGAGATGTCTTTTTTCCGTGGTATGCTTCAGGCTCTTATGAAAACTACACGTATACGTTATATGTTTCCAGAGTAAGAGACATCGAACTGGATGATTACCTGTTTGACGATTTCGCTGATGAAGATGGCAGCACCTATAAGGGTGTATCTTTGACTGGTACAGTAGGCGTGGCGTTTGAAGCGGACTTGACCGATTACATTGCAGACTTGGACGAAGTTGGAGAACTTACGTTTATATCAAGCAGCTTGCCGGAAGGTCTGGAGATGGATGCTACAGGCATTGTTTCCGGCACACCGACAAAGGCATACGCAAACGGACTTGTAACGACCGTTACGATTGCATTCGCAGACGGTGCGACCGCAGAGTTTAATGTTGTTTATACGATTGCAAAAAAGGATATTTCCAGTGGTGTAACGGTAGACGATGACCTTGCAAACGGCACATACTATGAGGGCGATACTGTTCCTGGTGCATCTGACATGATTCAGGTAACCGATGAAAACGGTAACCCGATTTCTGGTGCGGTAGAGTGGACAAACGTTGACCCTGATGGCACGCTTGTTGCTGGCGACAACGAACTCGATTATACCTTTACGCCAGATGATGAAAACCTTGCACCTGTTTCTGGTACGGTCGTTGTAAATGCTCTGCCTGTTGTAAAGGTTGCAACGAATGCAACCACGATTGAAGGCGTTTACGGTGAACTGATTTCGGAAGATGTTTCCGATTATGTAACAAACCCGAATGAAGTTGGCGGCGTAACATATAGCTCCGACAATCTGCCGGAAGGCTTGGAGATTTCTTCGAAGGGCGTTATCTCTGGTACACCGACTGCCGTTTATCCGAAGGGCTATGAAGCGACAGTTGTTGCAACCGCAGGAAACGGCGATGTTGCTGAAATTCCGCTGGAATTTGTGATCTCACTGGCAGCGGTTGCAGTCGATGTAGCTGACCCTGATGCCGTATATTACGAAGGCGATACAACACCTGATGCAAACGATGTACTTGCCGCAGATATTGCCGGCACATTCACATGGGTAAAGTCAAACAAAACACTTGCCCTTGGCGACAATGAATTGACATGGAAGTTTACGCCTGACGATACCGACAACTATGGCGTATCGACTGGTACAGTCACGATTACCGCAGAAGCAAAGGTTTCTGTTGCAGATTATAACGTTGCTCTGGTTGCAGAGTACGGTGAAGAAGTTTCGAAGGACATGTCCGAATATGTGTTTAACGCTGATGAAGTTGGCGGTGTAACATATACTTCTACCACACTCCAGACTGGTTTGACGTTTGATGCTGCAACGGGTATTATCTTCGGCGTTCCGACTGCACTTTATGTAGACGGTCTGGATGTTACGATTACCGTAACGGCTGGCAACGGTTCTGTTGACACGATTGTTGTAAATGCAATCATTGTAAAGGCTGACCCGACAGATACGATTACTGTAGACACAGAGGTTACAGATGGTGAAGTTTACTACGAGGGCGATGCTGTTCCGGATGTAGACGATGTTCTTTCCTCTGAAATCCCTGGCACTTTCGAATGGACAACCGACAAGGATACTTTGGATGCTGGCGAAAACGAACTGGGTTGGAAGTTTACACCTGACGACACCGCACACTATGAGACAGTAACTGGTACAGTTACGATTGATGCTTACGCAGTTGTAAGCGTTGCGACCGAAACTGTTACTTTGAATGGCGAATATGACACTGCATTCCGTGTAGAGCTTTCGGAATACGTTTATAACGCAGAAGATGTAGAAGGCGTTACCTACAGTGTAGATACACTCCCGAGAGGTCTTTCACTGAATAGCGCAACAGGCGTAATCTCCGGCGTACCGACTGCTGTTTATGCAGATGGTTTTGATAGTGTTGTAACCGTAACCGCAGGTAATAGTTCTACTGCTAAAATAGAAGTTGTCATTACCATTGCAAAGGTAACTGCAAATATCACAATTTCTGATATTACAGCGGATGATTATACCGAAGGCGATGCGATTCCGGACATTGATGATATTTTTTTCTGATGTAGAAGGTACATTTACTTGGACAACTGACCAAGACAAGCTTGAAGCTGGTGATAATACACTTGGTTGGAAATTTACACAAGATGATACAGATCACTATGCAGTCATTACAGGCACAGTAGTCATTCCAGCGGAAGAACGTGTAACTACGACCACAACTACCACGGAAGAAACTACTACGACAACTGCGGAAACGACAACATCTACAACCGAAAAAGCCATCACAACAACCGAGGAAGCAACTACAACAACAGAAGAAACGACCACAACAGAAGAAACTATGACAACGACCGAAGCAACTACCACCACAACAACCGAGGAGACTACGACCACAACAACGATAGCCGAAACCACTACAATCACAGAAAGTACAACCACGACAGAAAAGTACGACTGCCACAGAAGCGACAATAACCGCAAAGCTTACTACAACGGTTACCACAGCTTCAACTGCAGGTGTCACAACGACAGAAGCTACAAAGTCCACAACCAATTCCACAACAGTTACTGCGCAAACAACAAGCGCGACAACAACGGAGGAAATGTTGGATAAGGGCGATGTCGACTTGGACAGCGATGTCGATATTAATGATGCTTATGCAATTTTGCTCTTTTATGCAAACAAGCAAGTCAACAATCCTGCAAGCTTTCACGATGACGCAGAGCTGAATACGTGCATTATTGCGCAAGCAGCCGATATTGACGAGGATGGCATGATCACGATTAATGATGCCTATCTCACACTCTGCTACTATGCACATCAACAGGTAGGACTTGACATTACATGGGAAAATTTGCTCTCTGGTCGTGTCGACAATTATTAATCGTAATCAAATAATCAAATAATCAAATAATCAAATAGAGTGTTTTTTGGGCGGCTGAACGCGATCAAATCAACCGCATCCGCCAGTTGCACTTTGCGCCCAGCGCTATCAGAGATCAGAGATTTAGAGGACAGAGGGCAGAGTAGCAAGTCGCATAACGAACAGAGAATTCGGTAAAAAAATCTGAATTTATGTCCTCTTGCCTTTTGCATCTGACATCTGAAAGCAGAGGTCAGAGATTTAGAAGCCAGAGGTCGGAGAAGTGAGTTGTAAAGCGAACAGTGAATTCGTTAGAGGTCTGAATTTCTGCCTTCTGACTTCTTGCTTCTGACCTCTGATAGCGGAGGCTTGGGCGACCGACACGATTCCTGCGGACTTGCCGCTGATGATGGAGTTTAAGACAAAGGCAGACAAAATCATTAAAGAACGCTATGGGGTCACAGTGGAACACGTCAGCGCAGGCGTTACATACGAGGATATGTTTTACCGCGTGGTAAAACCCGGCGGGACAAGTATAAACGCAGGACATATATACGGCTTCCCAATGGTCAAAGGCGCGTGGTGCAATAAACTCAAAGTGAGAGCGCTAAACCGCATTGACAAGCATGCAGTTAGCTACATCGGGATTGCCTACGATGAACCAAAGCGGTTTAAGATTTTATCCCAGACAAAGCGATCACCACTCGTGGAAGCGCGGTGGACAGAAGCGATGTGCTACGACTGGTGTAAACAGCGTGATTTGCTGTCGCCAATTTATCAGACCGCCAATCGCGGCGGCTGTTGGTTTTGTCACTATCAGACGGTGGACCAGCTGCGACAGTTGCGGAAAAACTATCCGGATTACTGGAAATTGTTTTTAAAATGGGACGATGACTCGCCTATTTCGTTTCACCCGAAGCATACCGTGCACGATTTTGAAAAACGCTTCTCGCTGGAGGATTCTGGGGCTTTGCAGACAGATCGATCGTTTCGGTGGGCGGAGGTTTCGAATTGAAAAAAATAACTTCTCGCCCAGTGGGCAAGAAGTTGTGGAAAGGCTTTTCAATTTTCTGTAACGAGATGATACTTTTCAATCAGTTCTGGATCAGAGCGTATCAAGGAAAGCATACGCTTTGCAGAACCGGAAGGGCGATTCGTTCCGGCTTCCCAAGCCTCTACCGTCTTTGGAGATACGCCAAGTATTGCTGCGAAAATTGCTTGTGTAAAACCAGTGCGAACGCGAATTTCGCGGATCTCACTTGCTTGAAAATCAGGAAGTGGCTCGACTGTTAAGGATGCGTGTTTTGCCTTTCCTTTGCCTTGCTCATAAGCAACAGCTTTTGTTAAGCCGGTCATGATGCTGTTATAAATATTCATATTGCTCACCTCTTTTTGAGTTCGGATTCCAATTTTGCAATTTGCTGCTTGACAGCGTTGCGTTCAGATTTGGATAAATTATCTTTTTGATTTTTGGAGTAGGCAGTTATCAAGTAAATTTTTTCATACACCGTAAAATCTACATATATCACGCGAACGCTGCCACTTTTTCCGGCGTGCTCAAAGGCAAATCGCATTTTTCGGAGTCCACCTGTTCCTTGCATCACGCTTCCAATTTTTGGATCTATAATTAATTCCTCTTGCAGCTGTTTCAAATCGTGATTTGTAAGTTTCAACATCTTCCATTGCTTTTCAAATTCAGGAAGTATAATAAATTCTCTAATCATTTACACCACCATATATATTATACCCTATTTAATAGGGTTTGTCAATGGGAAATCGAAAAAATTTCTACTATTTTTTCGGCAGCCATTCTTTCAAATGATTTTCTATAGGTATGTTTTTGGGCGGCTGAACGCGATCAAATCAACAGCATCCGCCAGCTGTACTTTTCGCCTACTGGGCAAGAAGTTAGAAATCAATTAAACCAGAAAGGAATCGAAAACCATGAACAAGAAAATTTTATTTACCGCAATTACAGCGGCAGGGACATTGATCACAGGCATCATTGCCTTGCAATTGTATCAGAAGAAGAAGGCAAAATATATCCGCTTTTCCGGCTATGTAGATGGATATGACAAAGGATACAACAGCGGATATGAAGATAGTTATGATATTGGATTTACAGATGGCTGTCACTACGCCCAGGAATCACCGACAATGCAGAAGAAAAAGGTGGTAGCGTCATGAAGATCCATGTGATTACACAAGAAATGGCAATGCAAATCCAGAAGATTTTACAGCAAGGCAATCGTGCGGAAATCATGATTGAGCAAGGAAAAATCGTTATTGTAGAAATTCGGCGAAAATTGAAATATAAGGCAACACCACACAGAGATTGTGCGTCAGATGCGTCACAGATTTTCCTTTATCTTGCAAGGAGGAACTTTGCAAGATAAAGGAAAATCTGTGACGCATCTGACGCACAATCTCTGTGTGGTGTTGCCTTAAGCGTCATGGATGGCGGTAAATGTATCTTACAGCTTCGGGGAGTACGCCCATTCTCCTCGGATAAATTTGATATTACCTGTCACAAAAATTATGCACTGCTGTCCGATGAACATCCGGAACATGCGTTTGATTTGGAAAAGTTCGCAAGAGATACGGCGCTGCGTAAAGCGATTTTATCGCCGGAAACGGAAATCGAACAGTACGTTCAATCCACACAGTAAAAAAATAGAATGGGTAGAATTTGGAGGTATTTCCTATGGAAAATTTTGTAAAATCAAAAAAATTGTCACAGACACGCGCAAAGCGGCTGAAACGCTGCGTTCTTGCCCTTTGTACAGGACTTTGTATGGCAACAATGCTGTCTATGACAGTTTTTGCTTCGGGCGTTTCCGTAAGTTCTTCCGGTTTTATGTCTAGCGCCGAAACCGCATTTAAAGCCGTTGTTACATTGATTGGCGGCGGCATCGGTATTCTTGGCGTGATTAATTTGGTAACAGTATATTCGGAAGAAAATCCATCGGCGAAATCATCGGGTATGAAGCAGCTCGCTGCTGGTGTTGGTCTTGTGATTTGTGCAAATCTGTTAGTGCCTGCAATCTTTAGCATGGTTTCTGGACTGTAATTCAACTCGCGCGAATGCGCAGAACAAAGCGATACAACGTGGGATGGGTAGGGTGGTAAATGATTTTGTGTTGTTGACAGCAGAAAGGAGGATTCATGGCAACTTTTTAGATGATTGGATTTCCGGTATTGGCGATTGGTTCGATGAAAAAATCACAGATATTTTATGAACCGACCCCAAAAAGTTAGATAAAATTAGAAACCGAATTTTATGCAAAGC
>JAJQAB010000140.1 GCA_021203985.1 Ruminococcus sp.
TCCTTCCTTGTAAGCACTTTGTAATTATTGATTTCCGTGATTATTGATTTCCGTGGAAAGCAAAACTAGCGCCCACCACAACCAAAAACGCAAAGAAGGAAACCAGAATGACGCACTTACTGCTCGTGGTGATTTACATCGCGTTTATTAGCCTAGGGCTGCCGGATTCCATGCTCGGTTCTGCGTGGCCATCGATGTACGAAGCGCTCGATGTGCCGGTTTCCTACGCCGGCATCATTTCGATGATTATCGTCGTGGGAACAGTCATCGCCAGCCTGCAAAGCGCGCGGCTGAACCGCCGACTGGGTACGGGACTTGTCACGGCGCTGAGTGTGGAACTGACGGCGGTGGCACTGCTCGGATTTTCGTGGAGTCACGCGTTCTGGCAGCTGTGCCTGTTGGCGATTCCCTACGGTCTGGGCGCAGGAAGTGTGGACGCGGCGCTGAACAACTATGTCGCGATGCACTACGCCAGCCGTCATATGAGCTGGCTGCACTGCATGTGGGGCACGGGAACGATTATCGGCCCGTATGTGATCAGCCACGCGCTGCTCGAAGGGCACACCTGGCATCTCGGCTATCGCTGGATCGGTCTGCTGCAGGTCGCTCTGGCGCTCCTTCTGCTGTGCAGCCTGCTACTCTGGAGGCGCCAGAAAACAGCGCAGCGCACGGATGACGCGGAGCAGACAATGACCCTCCGCGAAATCTTCGCCGTACCAGGCGCACGTTCGATTCTCGTGACATTTTTCTGCTACTGCGCCGTGGAACAGACCACGATGCTCTGGGCGAGCAGCTATATGGTACTGCATAACCACATTTCCGCAGAAGCCGCCGCCGGCTATGCCAGCATGTTTTTTATCGGCATTACAGTCGGGCGCGCGCTGAACGGTTTTTTGACGATGAAACGAACCGACACGTAGATGGTGCGCATCGGGCAGGGAATGATTTTACTGGGGATTGCCGCGATGCTGCTGCCGCTGCCGAATGCCGTCACGATTGTGGGACTCGTTCTCGTGGGGCTGGGCTGTGCACCGATTTATCCGTGTATCATTCACACAACGCCAGAGCGTTTTGGCGCACAGCGGTCACAGGCAATGATCGGCGCACAGATGGCGTTCGCGTATGTGGGAATCTGCCTGATGCCGCCGCTGTTTGGCTGGATCGCCAATCTTAGCAGCACATCGCTCCTGTCGGTGTATTTGCTGGTCATCCTGGCAGTCATGACGATCATGCATGAAATGTCGCTGCGGCGGACACGGGCGGCGCTATAGGGCAACATCGCGATAGAGCGCGCGCCAAACACATGGAGAAGTGGCAATCTGCACAAATTTTGCGGAAAAATTCTTCCGAAAATCGAAGAAAAAGTCGGCAGATTGCACTTGACAAGTGAAGTGAAGATGTGGTATAATATTTTTGTACTGTCAGAGAGACCGGTTATAATCTTGCGAAACGCCGGCAGTGCAGTCTGACCCAACTGCCCTCTGCCTGGTTCTCGTTTTGAGGACGAGATTATTTTTGATAGAAGAAAGGTCTTGCACGTATTGGCAAAGCCTAAGGCAACGCCCACAGAGATTGTGCGTCAGATGCGCCAACAGATTTTTCTTTAGATTATTAAGTGACGATGAAGCAATACTTTGTGTATTGCAAGGAGGAACTTGATAAGATAAAGGAAAAGATGCCAGCAGATGGCGCACAAAGCCGCCAGGCGGTCTTTGTGCGGCGTTGCCTTAAATGATGCTGCTAAGTGGACGGCATGCAAGACCCAGGAGATGGAGGAATTGAATATGGCAACAACTATGCCAAAGGCCAGCGAAATCGACCACAAGTGGTACGTGCTGGATGCAGCGGGAAAGCCGCTGGGACGTGTTGCGGCAAAGGCAGCGACTCTGCTGTGTGGCAAGCATAAGCCGATTTATGCACCGCACGTGGACTGTGGAGATCACGTAATTATCATCAACTGCGATCAGGCAGTTCTGACTGGAAATAAGCTGGAGAACAAGTATTACTACTGGCACACTGGCTGGATCGGCGGTCTGAAAAAGACCCAGTATAAGGTCATGATGGCGGAAAAGGCGGACGAAGCAATGACTATCGCTGTAAAAGGCATGCTCCCGCACAATACACAGGGCGCAAATCAGCTGAAGCGTCTGCGTATCTACAAAGGCGCAGAGCACAAGCACACGGCACAGAAGCCGGAAGTTTGCGAGCTTTAAGGGAAAGGAGCAGAAAAGATGTACGAATCGAAAGTGAAATATTACTATGGCACGGGCAGACGGAAGCACTCGGTTGCAAGAGTTCGTCTGTACCCGGGCAGCGGCAAGATCACCATCAACGACAGAGACATTGACGAATACTTTGGTCTGGATACGCTGAAGCTGATCGTTCGTCAGCCGCTGAATTTGACAGAGAATGTGGACAAGATGGACGTGATCTGCACCGTAACTGGCGGCGGCGTAACCGGTCAGGCGGGCGCAATCCGTCACGGTATTTCCCGTGCACTTCTGGTGTACAACCCGGAATTTCGCCCGGCATTAAAGCGCGCTGGCTTCCTGACACGTGACCCGAGAATGAAGGAACGTAAGAAGTACGGTCTCAAGGCAGCACGCCGCGCACCGCAGTTCTCGAAGAGATAACCAGACGCGAATATTACAGTTTAGTATTTGTTTTAATTTTCTTGGAAAAACATACAAAATCCGTTCCGGTTTGGCTGGAGCGGATTTTTTGTTAGTATTTCTTGTCATTCCTAGAAACGGCTTGAAGCGTAGACGCTCGACCCAAAAAGCAAGGCATTCATCGGATGGGTGAATGCTTTTTTGCGTGCAGAAAAGAATGACTTTGAAACCATATTTTACAAAACTATTATCGTTTTTTTCATATAGATTGTGTAAAATAAAATTGTATACGGTTGATTTATGCAGTGTTGTCCTAGGATACATAAAAATCGGCGGTTGCAAAAAATTGATAGGACGGCTTGCATGCGCTGTTTGGAATGGAGAAAAAAGTGAAATGATTAACATGTGAAGCGTGTGGCAGTGAAGACATGGTGAAACAGGATGGCATGTTCGTATGCCAGTATTGTGGCGCGCGGTACTCTGTCGAAGAAGTGAAGAAGATGATGGTCGAGGGAACTGTAGCGATTGACAATTCTAACCTCGTGCAGAATGCGCTGCAAAATGCGCGCCGTGCAAAAGAGAAGGAGGACTGGGACGAATGCGAAAAATACTACAATCTTGTAGAACAGCACGATCCCAAAAACATCGAAGTCATTTTCTATTCTGCTTACGGCAAGACGAAGGCGACAATGGTGGAAGCATACAAATATAAAAAAGAACAGAGTATTAAAACGCTTGCAAAATTTGTTTCAATTGTAGACGATAATTACGACTCTGCACCGGAAAAGCAGGAGGAAAATAAAAAATTATCACGCAAATGAATGTCGATTTGTTGGCGCTTATGTGCGGAAATTTTGTTTAAACGCAGACAAGTCACACGCAAAACGGAATTACAACCTATACCAATGACGCCTATTATACGCACGGTAATTTTTATCAGCTGTCCGTCGCGTGGATCGAAACTTTGCAAAACATCATACGGCTTCTCGAAAAGCCAGAGGACACGATTTACCTTTGGAAACTGATCCGATCGCAGTACGATTATCAATTACGGAGCGGTAAAAGCAGGGACTTTAAGCGATCGGGTCGAGATTATCTTGTGCAAAAAATCACCGAGATCGATCAGAAAATCAGTCAGCTCGATTCGGATTATCAGCCAAGCTCCATACCGGAAATCAAGATCGACTCAGCCGGCGCATGTGGAAAAGTTTTTCTTGATTTGCATCGTGTTTTGTGTGATCCTTTTCTTACTCTTTTTTGCATTGGCGGCACTATCGGGTATGTAAGGCAACACCGCACAAAGACCGCCTTCGTCTTTGCATGTCATCTGCTGACATCTTTTCCTTTATCTTATCAAGTTCCTCCTTGCAATACACAAAGTATTGCTTCGTCGTCACTTAATAATCTAAAGAAAAATCTGCTGGCGCATCTGACGCACAATCTCTGTGCGGTGTTGCCGTAAAACAAAATAGATCGAATCCCTCTGGTGGAAAAGTTCACCGCGCCTGGAATTGCCTGCCCACACCCCAAGAAAAAATTTCAAAAATGTTATGCTACAATAGAACTGATACAAAAAGAAGAAGAAAAACGCGCTC
>JAJQAB010000036.1 GCA_021203985.1 Ruminococcus sp.
GCTTTTGGGTATATTTATATTATACCATATTGTCTAACTTTTGGGGAGCGGTTCAAAGGGCGTGTTCGAAAATATTCAGCGTCAAAACGCGGGCGCGGATAACAGCGATGTGCACAAGTACAGCTATTATTACATGCAGCCGAATACCAACTATTGGCTAGACGGTCTCTTTGTTGGTTCGAGCGATAAGCTGGATTTGACGGCGGATACTGCGAAGAAGGATAACCAGCTGCATCCGTCACACCTGGTGGAATTTGCACTGGTACAGCAGGCAATGGATGCAATCGCCAACCGTTTGCCGAGCGACAACGGCGGCGCAACACCGCATTTGTATGCGTATAATGATTGGTGTACAGTTACAAACGGAATCAACAACGGTTCGGTTACGCTGAAGAGCTTTTTCAAGAATATGGCTGTGTCGTATAATTATGGGCTTCTTCATACCGCAGAGGACGGCACTGGAATTAAGCTGTCCAAGTATATTCGTGCAGTGTTGCTGACACTTGCTACCGTAAAGGGCCGCCTGATCAGCGATTTCCAGGAACTGAACGCGTCCTATATCACAAAGGGAATCTTTAAGGGTGCAGGCGATGAGCTGGAAGTAGTAGCACCGCATGTCGTACAGGAATTACAGGACTTTTTGAAGGAAGCGAAGTTTATTGTCATGACATTCGTGGACTTGATGGACTACTCGAAGTTCGATTCTTCTGATACGCCGGTTGATTTTGTGGAATCTGCGATCCGTTATATCTATAATGACAATAATCCAATGCCAGCGGACTGCGGCCTTTCAGTTGAAGAAACGGGCGAAAACAATTATCGAATCAGCGCAAGCCAGAATCCGGAGTTTCCGCTGCTGGATGATCTTGCAAATACTCGCTTCGAGGTAGGTGGAATCTTTGGTGGTAGAAAGATGAGCAGTATCAAGCCGTATCTGAATATTCCGCTTCAGAGCGCAACCAATGCAGACAGCGGCAGAAACGTTGCGAATGATATCATTCGGCGTGTATTTGAAGTTTATTTGGCAAATCTTTAATCGAAAGTGGTAGGAACTCATGAGTTATGTATATCCGGGCGTCACATTCCCGAAAGAAGGCACAAATCATATTCAATTAAATGTACTGATTCAGCATATCGGGGACTGGGAGAACAGCTAGGGACTCGGAAAGCGAGAACCATCGACGTATAAATCCAGCAATAATACTGCGGCATATTTTCAATTTATGAAATTGGACGACAGACTGTTTGTCGATCAGACCACAAAGTTTGTTGAAAAACCAGACGCACCGCAATTTCGAAATTATCGGAAATATTTGATCATCCTGTCGAATATTCTCTTGTCGGAATATTGCAATTTGAAATTAAAGATCACGACTGTCGATTATGAGACAATTTGCGATTATGATCAAGTGCATAAGGATCTGATTGCGGCAGTTGGAAAGTGGGCAGAAGAAATCAATCCTGCGCATGCCGAGGTCTTGACGCAGATCAGTGTCTGCGTGGACAAGGGTGAATATCCGCTGGCGTTTTATTCGACTCAATCACTGCGCATGTTCCCGTTTAATACCGTGAACCCGGTGATCAAGAAGCAGCTGATTGGCTGGGACGAAAAGAACGAGGACTTTACTTTTGAGCAGTTTGCAGAGGATCTGTCACAGCGCGCCGGCCGGCACTGCGCGGGCACTCTATGCACCGATTCAGAAAGGCTATGCATCGGTCAATGCCGTAACCACATTGCAGCAGTGGCTGCTTCAGAATTTCCCGAATAATGTTGTTGACAGTGCCGGAAATCCGTTTAAGCTCACGAAGAAAGACATATATATCGATGGCACAGCGAATCCGCTTGATCTGCCGGTGTGCGAAGGACCGATCAATCTGACCGCGAATGAGATGTTCTCCGATAAGCTGCTGATGGTCAAGGTTAACTCGGATTTGGAAAAGGAATATTATAGCTATAGCAAGCTGGAGAATCTCCAACTTGGGATTACTGACATCGAAGCGCCAGATATGATGGCGATTCCGCTGCTGAGCGATGACTTGATGGATAAGATCCGCGATCCGAAGCAGAACGTGCAGTATGAATTTTGTACGGTGAAAAAGGAAAACGGTGCATATCAGGCGACCATTCACCTGAACATCGATGGCACTTCCTTCCAGTATACGCATGAATATCAGGCGGGCGAAGAAAAAATGCTACAATTTCCCACTCATTTCGATTTTGTGGACAAATGGCATTGGCTATACGCTATACCGCACCGATTATGCGGCGAACGTTGACAATATTGGCGCAAGTCTGGACGGCGAATCGATTCAGCTGGGACAGCCAACATCCGAAGGCTATGAGGCGCAGTTTAACATACCGATCGCTTCACTCGATCAGTTGGTATTTTTCGGTGTTCGCTACGAGGACCGCAAAAATGGATTAGAGATTTCCTGCGGCTATATGATCATTCGACCGGATCAAGCCGGAACCATCGCAAATTCGGCTTCTTCTATGGCTGTGGTGATTGACAAGGATAATGTCGTTGCGCAAATTGCCATGTGGGAGGACACGAGTAATCGCGTGGCTTCCTATAACGTGTACAACGACCGAATTCTGTTCTTTAATAAGAATGCCAGAAATGATTATTTTGGCGGTCCATTCAAAGTTGATAAAAATTGGGGTCAGATCGGCAAGACCATTTTTGAGGTGAATGGCGGTGCACAATTTGCCCTTGCGCCGTACAGTGAGAAGTTCGTCAAAATTATTGCAGACGGCACAAATGGTGTATCGATTGCAACTGCGAGTCTGAGGCAGGACGGCACGCGATGGATCTTCCAGGTTGACTTTAATTTTGGCGGTGTTGTGAAGCAAGTGCCGTATCGCTCGTATCAGCCAGACGAACAGGTCACCTGTTCCAATCCGCCGTTTATTTATACGGTACAGACGGTGCGTAAGGATAGCAAAAAAGGTCACGAGATTGTGATGGTTTCCAACATGCGCAATGCTGCGGATGATCCTACGTTGGATTCGAACGATCTGGCGTTTCAAATTGCAGCACTGCAAAAGCATGATCTGTCGAAGGACGGAAACTATTTTGTCGATGAATCTACTTCTGCTGCTTCCACTGCTTACATTCAGGTTTCGAGCAGCGATTCCAGCAACCGGATCTATTATGGTCAGATCCAGTTACCGCTGAAACCGTATGAATTGCCTGATGGCTTCCATCCGCTGATGGATCAGGCGACACACTGCGCGGCATTCCTTTTGGTTGTTGGCTCGACAACACCGCAGCAGCAAATTATTCCTGTGCGTGTGTTTGACAATAACTTGATTTTGTTTGCCGATGAGAAGTCCAGAGCGAACATCGCAGATTATCAGACGCTGAAGAACAGCGGCTTGCTGATTGAAGTGGGAGCTGTGCCGGGTTATCAGGCGTTTGCGCCGCTGAGCCGTCAGATGCTGCAGATCATTTGGAATCACGAGGGGAATCTGAGCCTGGCAAGCACGCCGATTTGTACTTACAACGCGGAGAAAAACTGCTATGATGTTGCCGTTCAGGTGAACAAGGGTGATGGAAATACGCAGACCTTCCAGATGACATATCAGGATCGTGCGGTTGTGAAGTGCGATAACTTCCCATTTGTACTGCCACTGGTTACGGATACGAATCAATATCTGCTGGCGCGGTTCAACAATGAAATGCAGGTGAATCCGCAAAAGGCGGACGGATCGGCTATGGCAATTGAACGGTTTGACGAGGTAACGGAAACCTATGCGCCGCTGAACGTCAGCAACACAGTAGGCAATTCGCTTGAGACCGTTTCGGTTTCGCAGGAAGGGTGCATTTTAAAAATGCAGGTCAACCAGGGCGGTTCAAGCTATTCGTGCCATGTACTCTATCAAATTACCAATCCGTACAAAATGGGCGTCTATGTCATTCGTTTGGATGAAACAGGCGCACAGCATGTCTTTGATTTCTATGACGGTGAGGTTCGTGAGGTCACGGTATTTACCAATTACATGATGTGGACAGTAGTAGCAGAGGATACCTTTGCCAATGGCGCGAACTGCAAGCGTGTTGGTCAGGATAACCGCGTGTCCTCGGAGATCTTCTCGATTCCGATTACGATGGAATTTTCCAAGCTGATGGAACAGTGCGGTCTGAGTATTGCCAGCCACGATAATGTCAAATATTATGTCGACCTGGAGAACAAGGTCGAGGATATCGCGCGCATCGACAACTACGATCGAATCTATGTTGAGGTGAGCCTGATGGGGCTAAAAAACGGCTCGACCATTGTCAAGGCGTTCCCACAGTCGAATATCCTGAAATTTGAGGATTATCAGCTTCCGACACTGACCGTATTTCCTTTCGTTAATTTTGTTGCAGGAGATGGCTATGATCCGGAGATGCAGGGGGAAGAGCCTGTGGCGGCAGTATTCGTATGCGAAGTTCACAAGCGAAGAGGTTACGCCGGAACGGGCGGCTTCGAACCGTAAGATTGCACCGCTCGGATCGCGTGTTGACTTCTGGATTCACGGCGAGAAGGTCAACTTCATGAGCCGCAGCACCAAGCTGATGGACGTCCAGAAGGAAAAGACACGGATGGAGGTCGCACAGATCAATGGCTGGGGCAAGTACATCCACATGAAGTACGATGGATCGGGCGCTCTCGCACCGAATATTGATTTAGACGCAAGACTCGATGCCGAGGAACTGGGCTGTATTCTGATGCATCCGGTAAAGAAGGTGGAAGTGCATAAGACCAATCGCACAACATTTGGCGTGGACTTTGGTACGAGAAACTCGATGGTTGCAATGCAGAGTACAACGGACGATATTAGCTATCCGTTCCACGTAAAAGACTCGATGGACGGCGGAACAAAGCTACAAATGAAAATCATTCCGGGAATTGACAAAAAGCTGTTTACGGAATTTACGAATTTAAGCTAAGTGCCGCACTTTGAGGGTCGTCCGGCGGTTGGCGGTGCAGGATGTGGTAAATTCTCTTCTACAACTATGGTATACAGCTTTGCACATACCACAACAAGAACCGCTGCTTCCGTATAAATTTGGCTTCGTGCCGAATGTACAGGGCGATGTGCTCAAGCAAATTATAGAGCAGATGGGCGCAGTCGGCAGCATGGGCGAAACGCTCGGCTTCTACAGTGACCTGAAGGTTTCTACGGATGATTCCAATCCGATTGCAAAATCGATCATGGAACGAAATGCAGGGCTATTTGTTAAGAGCATCATGTTCCATGCGGTGCTGAATAGCTATTGTGCCGCATGCGGCGACATCCAAATTCGAATTTCAATGCCGTCTGATCAGTTCTTATCTTCGAACAAGAAAGCTTGGATTGATGCGAAGCAGTATATCGAATATGCATTTATTCCAGAAGGCTCGGTAACAGTTGGCGCGTATACCACAGAAGCGACTGCGCTGTTTTATTATGTCAACAATGAAACGCCGGTGGGAATTTCGAAGTATTCTGCAATTACAGACGGCGGCGATGGTACGTATGACTTTACGATCAATACATTCGAAAAGGGACGGCTCGTGAATCCGCAGGCGCTCTCGCTGCAATATGCCGGACAGCAGATCATGACGGACAGCATCAATGTCTTTTATGACCATATGGTTCAGCGCAAGAATGGAAATGTAACGAAAATTTTCACCAACCTGTGGCGGAAGGAAAATAACCCTACCGCAGACCTCGATAATTTTGTCAAGCAATTTGTGCAGTATCGTGGCGGCAAGGCACGCGATCCACAAAAGGAAAAGACACTCGTACTGACACTGGTAGAACAGTTCGGCATCGATTATCAGAAACTGATCAACCCGAATCCGAAAAATTATCTAGATATGATTCAGCCGGCATATCGAAATCTCGTCCGCATTGTACAGTACAAGTTCTTGTTCCTCTTTAACGTCTTTGGCGAACAGGTGCGGAAAAACATTCATTTTGATCAGGAAATGGAAAACGCGTTTACAATTTTCCTGTATGGTGGTACGGCACAGGCACTCGCGCTTGCGGAGCCGTTGTGTAATGGCGACATCGGTATGTTTGAAACGCATGGAAGCAATTTCTATTTTGTTCAGCTGATTAAGACAGTGCTGCATTTCCCGAAGAACTGTCACGGCAAGAGCATCAAACTGGTGTTTAAGCCGGCAAAGGATACGGAAAAGAGAGATTGCAACTGGCTTAATTCAGATGAAGTCAATGGCGGATTTCACACAGGATGGCGCGCCGAAAATGCCGAACCTGCCGAATATGATGAGCGGAATGGACACTGGAAATCAAGACCAAGACCAGGATCCGTTCTCCAATATGTTCAGTATGTTTTATAAGAAAAATGCCGATCCGTTTGCTTCTTTTGGAAGCACTGGCACAGCGGGATCTGTGGCATCCGAAGTAAACGCCGTGGAGGACGAACGAAATCGGAGACGGTCGAAGTCTACAAGCGAATTTATTCACGATCTGCAAAAGCTTGTGACACGGGATCGCTATATTGAAATGGGCGGGAAGAATTACTCGTTGGATCAGTTCCTGCCGTTTTTGGACGCTGAAGGAAGATCGATTTTTCTGTCGAAGATTTTGGATGACAGCAATGTACAGGACGCAATTGTTTCTTGTATGAGCACGATGTGGAACTATGTTCTGGATACCAACCAATTTCTGGATGACGGCGACTTGATTTATCACATTTTCACCTTGAAAATGGTGAGTCTTGCGATTGAAACTTATTTGAAGGCGTGATGTAGGATGGAACACACAAACTATGCGATTCTTGCGCAGGAACGAATACCGGGTAACTTTGTCTCCGCGGCGGCGTTTCATACCGCGAAAACCACTGCACCGTGCTTGCTGATGGTTGCAGACCGAAGCGATGGTCTTTTGGACGCGTTTTTGCTCCAGAGAAAGGAAAAGGACGCCTTTTGCGGTCAGATCAAGCTTCCGATGCAGCCGAAAAATGCATTGCCGATGGATTGGCAAGCGTCTGGATGCAGCAATTGTGGCAGCATCAGGATGGCAGGAAGCTTTTGCAGGTGTTCTATGAGATCTTTCAGGATTCGCTGGAAAAACATCGGGTTTTTGAAGCGTGTCAAGCGGATCTGCTGAACCACAGACCGACATTCCGGTCGATCCAAACATGCATGATGAAACTCTTGGAAACCTGCGAGATCAATTTTTCGTGCTACGCAAAACGGATACAAAATCGCAATAGCACAGACATGATATTTCGCTTCTTCGCGTATATTCTGATGCAGTGGAATCAGTTTTTGCACTTGCTTGCGGATTTTCTGAAAGCATGTGGGTTTCCGGAATGGCACGCAGATTTGCAGGTGTGCTTCTGCGGCAGTGTCAAGCAGCTTTGTGCACTGGCAGAGCCGTGATATGGCGCAGTCAAAGCAATCAAGCTGTTTCCCTCGAATCGGGAAATGCTGTACCAAATGGCAAAGACACACCTGATCAAAGCTGGCGGCGCACAACAGCTGTTTCTGCACGCGGATAACTTCGCGTTTGAGGCGGCTACCGTGGAAATTTATCGGAAACTTCAGAAGGGCAATCGGTCGACTGTGGCAATGTGCCAGCGGAAGGTTAAGATCTTTTCGGATCAGCTGATCGCGATCCCGGCGGACGCCGGAATTTATGCTGGCAGCAAAACCGGGAACAAGCTGCCGCTGCAAGAGCCGCACGTTCATGCGGCGGAAAATCAAACGCTTCTGATCGCCCCCTTTACGCGCGATTTCTTGGGATTTGACCGGGGACGTGTGGCAGTGCAAGATTGTTTATACGTACCAGGGGAAGCGCTATTCTCCTGCACCGCACGTATACGAGAAATCGGCAATCCAGTTGTATTCGGAATTTCCGACCATTGCCGTATATCGCCGCGTAAGACAACAGGCGTTCTATGTGCGCGCAGAATCCGAAATGCTTCATGTGGATTTACACGGCGGCGTCATGAAAAACGATGAAATTGTATGGCAGGACAAGTCTGGTACGATGTACATGGCACTCTGCAAAACCGATGGCACGTTTTTGGGACAGGTTGGTTTTCAGTTGATGAGAAAAGGGTGATGTTATGCCGAATCCAATGGGCTTTGATGCAGCTTTCTTCTTCGGCGGAATGATACCGGATGAAATTACACCGGAGGAGGATACCAAGGAGGAAACGCCGCCTGCATCATCTGCACCTGAACCGGCGGATCTCTTCGATGCGATTGAGCCGATGACAGAAGAGCCAGAAGTGCCAACACCTGCACCAAGGGAAACCGAGCTGCCATCTTATGCCGTTAACTTTTCGGCTTTCGAAGTGGCGGAAACAGAGGATCACACGCAGGCAGAACTAGCGCTCGATGCATGGGATGATCTCATGCCGGATGTGTCGCTGTATGACGCGGATACCTTCGAAGCGGAAATGCGGACGGAATCAGACTATTGCACGTTAAATGAAAGCGGCGCCAATCCAGGTGCACCGCGCCCGGATTGGCAGCAGAAATGCGATGCGCTGTGTCCGTCTACAATGCAGGAAATGCAGTCGATGATTTTGGATTGGATCGATGAAAATCGTCAGGTTTTCCTGTATCCGAAATTGTCAACGCACGGCGGCATGGTAAATCTGGTGTAAATTCTGGAGCGATCTGACGTGCATAAGGAATGCGAAGCGCGGTATCAGCTGATCTGGCATCGATCCGTGCAGCAGATGGACGGAACAGAACCGGCAGAATGGGTCGAATCGGTTTGCATCGCGAAGATTTTGGAGCATTTGCTCACATTCTTTCTCGCGTTTTCGCAGTAATGTTAAAAAAGGGAGGAATTGTATCATGGAAGTAAGCGTAAACACCACGACAGGCTTTCAGATGGTAAACCTAAATGCGTTGTCTTTGAGCGGTGAATTAGCCGAGCTGTCCGAACAGGTAGAAGAACAACTGGTGGAATTGGATTGCGAGGTTACTGTCGGCGCAACTGGTAAAATTTATGAGATTTACGTCAACCCGGCGACAAGGGCTGTCTATGGACTGCTGGAGACGGAAAATGGAGAACTGACAAGTTATCAGGCAGGATTGGTTGTGGATGGATATCAGCTGTCGACAGATACGGAATATACGCTCGGGAACAGCGATGCGAATTTCTTGCAGATCACGGATGCATATGGAAATGTAATAGCAATGAATGATGGCACGTTTCTCAGTGGCGTTGGAATTTCGCTTTCCGGTGATGAGACGAGTTTTACAATGAAGGATATGAGCAGCCTTTTTACCGATGGCGGCATATCCACTGAAATCACGGAAAAATGTGGACATGGTGCTGGAACAGCTGTGCGAGCTGGATTATGTGATCACGGATGGAACAAGCTATTACCGCTTGTGCTATAATCCTGTCACATATGATGTTTGCATGTATGCAACCGATGCGGAAGGCGATGCGCTGGAATACGCGGCATCTGTGATGCTGTATAAGCTGTTTAGTGGCTCTTCGAATAACGATGAAGCAGTGACTTATTCCTTTTCTGTTGATGAAAGCGGCACGTTATCTATGACCGCGACAAATGCAGTGGATACTACATTCAATTTGGCGGCGCAGTTTGATGGCGCAACTGGACTGGATCTCGCCTTTGAAGGATTGCAGGGGACTTTGATGCTGCAATCGCTGGAGGGCGAAAGCGATCTGACCGGTGACGAGAATGCGCTGATTGATACTGCGACAGAAGCCGTAACCGAAGCCGTAACTGAAGCCGAAACCGAAGCTGAAACCGAAGCGATCGCAACCGAAGCGGAAATCGTGGAAGAAACGGTCGCGGCGGCTGTGGACGATGTGGAAGCGACACATACAGATCTTGTGGAAGCAACCGAAGCTGTCACGGCTGTTGCAGCAACGGAAACGGATGACAATACATCTTGTTCGCTGATGCTGATTCTGTTCCTGGTGGCTCTCGTACTGTTTTTGACTGCGGGCGCGGTGGCAGCGCTCTTCTTTCTGAAACTTCGGAAGAGCAAGGAACAGTCGACACAGCAGGATGAAACGATCTCGAAACTGAGAGAGCAAAACGAAGCATACGCACAGCAGAAGCGCGATCAGAGTGTGCTTGATCAGAAGCAAAACAGCCAGTACAACCAAAGACAAGCGGATTTGCGTGATGAAAAGCAGCAAGCGGAGGATGCGTGCCGGCGCGCGGAAGGAATGGCAGCGAAACTGGATGAACAGATCCACCAGATGGAAGCTGATTCCCAGGCCAAGTCGAAAGACTGGGAAGCACAGCTGCGGCAGGAGCAGGAGAAATATCAGCAGCTGTCGACAGAAAATCAGAAGCTGATGGAGCAACTGCAAGCCGAAAAGGATCTGAACAATCGATTTATGTAGTCGTTTACGCCAAACAGCGCACAGCAAGCGAACGCGTCTTCGACAAGCGATTCGGCAGTCGATGCAGCAATTGACCCATCGTGGCCGCTGCCCAAGCAGATTTCGCTTTCTACGAAGATCGCGGATCAGTATGCGGATGTAAAATATCTGAATATTACTACGGGTCTTACCGGACAGCTGCAGATCAGTGAAGCGGCATCTTATCGGACAGCGCCCCTGATCTTGGTGAATGACGCCACTGTACTGAATCCGAATTTCTATCCGCATCTGCGTGATGCTATGGAACCGTACAGCAATTTGGAACGCGTGAAGGATGTCTTTGACTTCACTGGCGTTTCGAACCCGATGGGAACATATGGTCTGGATCAAATCGCACCGGCTCGAATTACGGTGGATGCGAACGGACAATATCAGCTCGAAAAAAGGGGGAAAATTGTATTGACCGCAAGAAACTAGAAGCACAGCCTCTAAGTCCCACGCAATCGGGGCTTAGAGGATTCGTGTTCGATGCGGTGCTTCCCGATTTTGCACATATTTCATAAGGAAAGAAAGTAGGCTTTTATGAGATTTATGGTGGCGCTTGTCATAATCGAATTACTCATCATTGTGATATTTGCTTGTTTTTTTGTCAGGTACAATAACCAATTGACGCAGAAAAATCGAAGGATTACACGCCTGAAAAGGGAACTCAATGCCGTAAGGCAGCAAGACATGGGCACACAGCAATCTGTAAGACAGCAGGAAGCGAATGCAGAATTGCAGTACTTCATTCACCAGCAGTATCAGCAGCTTCCCATTCGCAAAACAAATGCGCCCATGACTGCCGTGGATCAGTTGTCGACCATTGTACAGTACATCCGTTTCCTGACACAGCAGTGCACACAATTGCGGCAGGAAAAGCAGATGGCACAGCGTGGCAATACTTCGCACGAAACGCAGACATCGCAGGAACGTGTGGCACTGCAAAAGCTGGTGCAGAGATACCAGGAGCAGGAAGCCGAGCTGCAGCAGATGCGGCAACGAGACGCGCAGCAGCAGGAGGAAATTCAGCGGCTGCAGCAGACCGCACCGGAATCGTCACGTCACACCACAGAACAGACGGAATGGAAGACGGCATATCAGGAATCGCAAAGACAGCTGCAGAAGATGCAGGCGATGTACCAGGAAGCACTGCAGGAATTAGAGCACCAAAAGTAACAGAAGCAGAAGCGCTCCGAGCAGCGGACAGCACCAAAGCCAGCAGCCTCCCGTGCGCAGCGGACCCAATTTCCCGGAAAAGACGAATCGATATCTTTCCTTGTGTAAGGATGTCAATCAACTGGACAACATCGAGACGGTGAAGTTTTTGTCCGCTTCGGTTGGTTTGACGGGTCAATTCTATTTGTATGACTCCGGGAACTATCGCAATGCGCTGGTTGTGATGTTGGAAACGGGAGAGCTTTTACCGAATCCGTATTATTTTTTACAGATTTTTTCACGCGGAGAGCCGGGTGATGTCTGCAAAAAATTGTCGCCTCTGTTTCAAATGTAGGAAGAAATCTATGCAGGCGCAAACTATGTGATCGAGAACTTTACGCCGGCAGTATGCACGGTGGATCGTGAAGGGCAATATGCTCTGAAAAAAAGTGGGAAAATATGGCTGAAACAGGTGTAATCACTGTTTTACCGCAGGGAAAATCTTGCGTTCCCGATGGGAACATGCTATGAGAGAGAAAGATGGTTTGATATGGTTGATATTTTTGAACGCATTCAGGGCTATGAAAATCAAGAGCAAGAAGCGGAAAAATGGAGGGACTGGACTGCTTATCGGATGATCGAGATGCCCGACAGCGATTGGAGTTGTATTGCGCCGGAGGACGAAAACGATCCGCGCAGATTTTTTGTCGGTGAGTATTTGTTTGCAGAAAAGGGAATTGCGGCGGACGATACAGATGCCATCCAGGCGGTACTTGCCGAAAATAGAGAGATCCTCGCAAAAATTGAAAAAGCCGTTTCGCAGCAATATATTTGCACGGCGGATTACTGCGCACTGCAGGAAATCAAAGAAAATAGCAAGATCGTTGGCTTCGATGTGCTGCTGCGTTATGCGCCCTTGCAGTCGCTCGCGGATGATCCCAATTGGACAGCGCTGTTCGAGAAGGAGGATGATGCACAGGAAACGGAGTTTTCGAAGGCTGTCGCAGATCTGATGGACAGCCTGGGACATGCACTCTTGGAACTCGAGCAAATTGGTTTGCCGTACGGTCATTTGGGCTTGTCCCACATCCTGTTGGATAAGCGTACTGGAAAGACGAAATTTTTGCTCGACATTCCCGGAAGGGAGCTGCTGCTGCGGTCGGCGGAAAAGGATCGGCGTGATACGGACGAATATCATGCACCGGAACTGCTCGATGAAACACAGCCGTTTGACTGCCAAACCGATTTGTATGCGCTGGATCTGCTCATGTACCAGGCGATGAATGACGGAAAGATGCCGTTTGAAACGGACGGCAAGACGACAAAGGAAGCGGTTGAGATTCGATCTGCCGGCAGCACAGAAATTCCAAATCCGGCGCACGGAAATCAACTTTTGCAGTACATCGTGCGAAAGGCGCTAGCGTTCCAGAGAAAATATCGCTATGCGTCCGCGAAGGAATTTTTGGACGATCTGGAGTGGATGGATACGCTCGACACGCTGCCGAAGCAGTATCATCCGGATATCGTTTGTACGGTGAGCGAGGATGCGCAAAACGTGACGCTGCGGGAGTATGGAAAACGCAACCGGAGCAAGGTAAACGCCATCATCAACGGGGATAAGAATAAGTGCATTCAGATCGCAATTACGTTCGCAACAAAGTTATTGCATCTGCTGGAAAAAGAAGCGCCCACATACGGTTAGGTGGACATAGATCACGTCATGGTGCGCCTGGATAATGGCGAAATACTCTTGAGCCTGAAGCCGGACGTGAAAGCAGAGTGCAAATCCTCGAAGCTCTATTATGCACCGGAATTGCTGAATCAGCAGCAGGATGCGTACAATGTGCAAACGGATCTGTATGGGGTCGGTATGATGCTATATTTGATCCTGCACAAAAGCTGGCTGCCTTTTGAGGTGAAGTCGTCCAAAATCGAAATCAAATCGCGTGAAGCGTTCCAGAAGTGTGTCGAGGGAAATGATCCGCTGCCGCTGCCGGTGTAGGGAAACGCGGCGCTGCAATATATCACGCGAAAGGCTTGTGCATATGAGCCGCACGAGCACTATCAAAGCATCGAAGAAATGCTGGACGATCTGCGTTTTGCACAAGAGGGTAAGGTGAAGTTAGACCCGAACGATGTGGTTATGGTGGGCGATCGTCTGTCGGATACTGAGACGGATGAAGCGGCAATTTCTGCTGCGATCGAAGAAATACAAGCAGAGCCAGAATCGCAGCCAGAACCGCAGCCGGCACAGCCCTCGCAGCCGGACAACAACTCGGCCAAGGACGCGTAAAACGAAGAGCTGATGCGGCTTTTGGAACAGCAGGAGAAACGCGCGGCATCGCGCAGAAAGTTTGCGATCTTCGTGGTCGTTGTAATTACGCTGATTGCAATTTATCTTGCCGCGCGAATGATCGGGACAATTTTAGACGAAACGTCTGATTCGAGCGTGACATCTACCGCAGAGGCGTTCGAAGTGCAAACGTCCATGGTAGCGGACGAGGAATCGGAGGACGAAGCGGAAGAGGAAACAGAAGCCAAAACTGAAGCAGAAACCGAAGCGCCCACGGAAGCGCCGACTGAAGCAAAGACAACGACAAAGGCTACCACAAAGGCTACGACTAAAGCTACAACCAAGGCGGCTGTTGTAAAGACAGCGATTGCGGCAGGGGGAGCAGGATTCTAGTACGAATTCCTGTATTGAGTCGAACGAAGTATTTTCGTTAAGCACAGTTTCTAGGAAATATATCTGGGACGAAGCAGAGGAAATGAGCGAGGATCTCGGCGGCCATCTCGTAACGATCCATTCGGACGATGACTGGGATGACCTGGTGGATACAGCGGAAGATGCGCGAAAGGACAACAGCGATCTCAAGTACATTTGGATCGGCGGAACGACTACGATCGGCAATGATAACCAGATCATATTGAGCTGGGTAGACGATTCCGAGACGAACTATGTTATGAGCGATGTGTTTGACCACTGGTATTATAACGAAACGCTGGATCTGACAGAGCCTTCGGGCTATGATGCGTATGAGTGGGAAACGAATGGAACATTGACGCAAGAGCCGTATGTGCTTTTGTGGTATGTCGATGACACATGGTCGCTGAACGATGTGCCGGATCTGACGGACTATTCGAATTATAAGGACAGCAACATGGCATTCATTTATGCATCCTAAGGCGTCTGAAAAAAATACATCGAGGTACGAGCAATGAAGCAGAAAAAAGCAATGACCATTATCCTGACAGTTTGTATCACACTGATTGTGATTTCTCTCTTGATTTTGCTGTTTGGCGGAATCTATCGAAGCAGAAACCGTGTGAGCGAGACAGCACAAACCGAAGTGGAACCCACAGAAGAAACGGAAGCGTTGACGATCGGCGATCTCAACGAGGACGGCAATATTGATATTGCAGATGCCGCACTTTGCTTATCCGCGTATGCAAATCAGGCTGCTGGCAACGGACATGGCTTGACCGATCGGCAGTTTGCATGTGCGGATGTAGATGGAGACGGCGCGATCACGGTGCTTGACGCGTCCGATCTGCTTGTGTATTACGCGAACGCGGCCGCCGGAAATACGCTGTCGTGGGAAGAAATTTGTTAAAGCAATCCGGGAAGCGCCGTACAAAGCCCTCACTTTGTACGGCATTCCTATTTCAAAAACACATGGAGGTGAGCGAAAATGAAACAGAAAAGATTCAGCACGATTCTTTTGACGATTTGTATTACGATTATCGTAATTTGTCTTGCTGTGGTCTTATTGGGTAGAATGTATTTGAAAAATCAGACAGCCGAGACGGGAGAGCCGCAGCAAATGGAAGCGAGTACCACAGAGCTTGTGACGGAAGAAGAAACGGAAGCGGAAACAGAAGCGCCAACAGAAGCGAAAACGGAAGCGCCAACAGAAGCTGTTTCAAAAAATGTGTTTGCTGTCTTAGATATGGGATGGTTTATTCTCAATGATGATTCAATTATGAACATGACAAAGGACGAATTGGAAGATGCATTGGATCTGTCACTCGCTGAACCGGAATACTTCCCATGGTTGGGAAACGACTTGTGCAGTATAGACATTACGTATAACGGCATTCAGATTTGTTTGATGTTTCAAAACGAAAGACTCGTCATAATTACGCATGATATTATGGGTATTTCATGGAACGATTCTGTCTGGAATGAGGCGGTAAATCGATTAGATTATACCGAAAAGGAAGATGGGTATGGCTATGGTGCTAAAGCATCGTGGAATTATTATTATCGAGCGGCAGAAGATTGTTATGCAGAAACAGGAGAAAACTGCATGAAACAATATTATATTAGTTACAATTATTCCTAAGATGCAGAAATTTCTGCAAGCAACAACCTTGCAGCACTGCCAACCAAACAAAAACACATTGAGGTGAATGAAAATGAAACAGAAAAGATTCAGCACGATTCTTTTGACGATTTGTATTACGATTATCGTAATTTGTCTTGCGATTGTCATATTGGGGAGAATGTATCTGAAAAATCGGCAGACGGGAGAGTCGCAGCAAATGGAAGCGAGTACGACAGAACTCGTGACGGAAGCAGAAGCAGAAGAAGAAACGGAAGCGGAAACAGAAGCACCGACAGAAGCGGAAACAGAAGCGCCGACAGAAGCGGAAACAGAATCGCCGCAGACGAAAAAGGCGGCGATTCAGGCTGCAAAAGAAGTGCAGGAAATCGAAGAGGTCGAGCCGGTTACAGAGCCGGCAGAGAATCTCACAATCGCATCTGGTGAAAACGGCACAACGAGCGTGAATCTCTGCAACGGCGGATTCGTGGCGTCCGATGGAACGGGACTGTACTTCCGCGGTGATGACGGGTACTTGTATTACAGTGCATCAGGCAATGGCGCTTCGACACGCTTGCTGAACAAGGAGATCTAGTATATCAATGTCCAGGACGATTAGCTCTATTTTTTGAATGAAACGGACGGCACATTAGGACGCGTGCGGACAAACGGCACATCGTATACGGACTTGTTTCATGGCAGTGTGCACGAGGTAACCGTGAGCGGCGCGTGGGTGTACTTTGCAACTGCGGACGCACTCTATCGCATGTGCCTCGACCAGAAAACGAACGCGGAGCAAATCAACAGCAATTATACGCGTTGGCTCAATACGGACGTCACGTATCTGTATTACACCAATTTAGAGGATCACACGGAAGCGGGCGTTGGCTATGGCAATTCGCTCTACCGGATGGAGTTGGACGGCTCGGTCAATGAAAGGATCTTTCAGGACGATGTCGAAGGAATCTGCATCCAGGGCGATGTGCTCTATTACATGAATCCAGATCGCATCATGAGCTTGCTTTCCTTGTCGTAAAGGCAAAAAAATATCGCAAAAAATGCGTCCTCTCGATTATGAGAAGGCGTTTTTTGGTAAACAGATAGTCTGATGGCCGAGGTGATAGGTTTCGAACCTGTGGTGCTATTCTACGATTAAACTGTGTCAAGGGATCGTTCGTTCGTCAGCACCATTCCCAGAAAAGTTAGCCCCCGGATAGTCGTCTGTATCATACAGCAAAGCGAACACGACCGAAATAAACTTCATTATGCATCAGTTTTTACGTATATTTTCCTTCTCTGGATGTTTATCATAATTTATATCCCTGTCCCTACAACCAATTGCAAATGGTATCCAAAGCAAGCTTTTCATTCCCAACATTGCAGTGGTTTTCTGCCTCCTCTTTCTCGGTAAAAAGTCGGAAGGTAAGACTTCTTACGTTGGGGAACATAGCAATCTCTCTACCGATCATATGGTAGTCAATAAAATGATCCTTGCTCGCTCCGAGTATGAGAATATCTTGCGTGACCTTATTGCCAATTGGTTCAATACTGTACTTGGCTAGTTTCCTTGCATAGCCATAAGCGCTGTCTGCTTCATACGCATACATTCCATGCTTCAGACCCCAGTCAATCATCGGTTCTTTTTTCGCTTTCATATTGAATATCAGGTTAATTATGTCTTTCGCGTGCAGTTTCATAAGGAAATAAAACATTTTGCGGAGCGCAGGTGATTGCCCTCCAATAATTACCTCCAAAAAGGATGGAAAAGCGCTCCAGGCAACCACCCTTGTTATACGCTTGTCAAATGCAGCCGCTCTTGGCGCAAGATAGCCACCTAAGGATACCCCGATAATTGTCACATCCGATAAATTGAAAAAGTCAAGGATCACTTTGACCGGCTTTTCCCATTCGTGCGTAAAATGCATTCCCTGCATGCGAATAACACCGCCCTGTCCTGGTCCTTCAAAAAGATATACCTCAAATCCATTTTCTTGCAAATACAGCAGGGAAAACAAAAATTCCTCAAAATAGCTATCATTCCCTCCGTGAAGAAGCAGTGTCCCCTTGCTGCTTCCTTCCGGTTTACGTGCATAACGGGCAGTTTCACGTCCACATATGGTACTTCAAACTGGTTGATACGGTGATTTTCTCCTTCAAAATAATCCGCATAATATGCATAAAAAAGCGCAGTGGCCTTTTTATAACAGTTTTTCTTATCGGGATCTCCGTCATACATGAAAAACTCACTCATACGGTAATAAGCAATGGCATTTTCGGTGTGATCTTCCGTCATTGCTTCGTTTCCTAGTGCAAGCAGCTCACGTTTCCAATCCGCATTGCTTTTTATTTTTTCGCCGATTCTTTGAACATCCTCTAAGCGCCCACCGTCCCAATTTATGACACGGTTAAGCTGATAATTAAAGTTAGCCTCATCATTTAGCATATACACGCCTTTTTTTAGATTTATCGGTTGAGAAATATCGTATTTTTCTATTCCAACTCTCCTCATTCATTTGTTATGTTCTCACTTACAGAAGATTCTCAAGAAACGCTTTTGTTTCCTGCACATATGCATCAACCTTGTAGAGCGTGGCAGTATGGTCGCCTTCTACTTTGACTGCCTTTGCCTTCGGCATAGAATGCAGCAAATCCGCCTGCGCCGCCTCTGAAAAAGCCTTGTCTGCCTTCGGGAGAACCAGAAGCGTTTTATCATCAAACCTTTGATAATCCGAGCGTGTAAAAGGCTTTATGTTTGCTACATCTATGATCAAGCCTGTCATATGCAGGTCAAATTCTTTCGTGTATTGCCCATAAATCCAGGCGAAAAAATCCTCCATATACGCTCTGTGAATGGGATTTTCATTTTCCATGCCGACTTGTTTTTTTGATGCCGAAAACAGCATTTTCTTGATCCACGAATAAGGAACAACTTTCATAAGTCCAAGCATCACACCGTATGATTTGTACTGCTTTTTTCAAGTCTGAAATGCTCGCCTGTGACAGGCTGCACGTGGAATATAAAGCCACAGCGGACACCAAACCTGAATACCGCCTTGCAATCAGCTGCGCGATAAACCCATCCAATGAAGCTCCGATGAACACGGGATTCTAAAGATCTAGCTTTTTTGATCAGCTTCACGATATGGTCGGCAAGCTTTTCGAGATCGCCTATTTTCATCGAATAATCAAAGGTGAGGATCTGGTAATCCTCTTCCATTTGAATGATATGGTTGAACCAAACATCGGAAATTCCCGTACCGCCTACAAGATACACCAGCGTATACCGAGCATCAGCTTTACCGCACAAGAGATAACGGGTGCGAATCCCATCTATGTTTTCTTTTGCAAAGTGGTGCGCCTTGCTGAACCTTTACATTTCTTCTGCAAATGCCATAGCTTCCTCCACTTCTATAAATACCAACAGCAGCCTTTTTTGTGTGAGTTAGGTAGCACTAACTATATAATACACCATTTCACCAATTTTGTCAACGAAAAAAATATCGCAAAAAAATACGCCCCCTCGATGACGAGAAGGTGTTTTTTTGGAAAACAGACATTCTGATGGTCGAGGTGACAGGATTCGAACCTGCGGCATCTTGCTCCCAAAGCAAGCACTCTACCAAACTGAGTTACACCTCGACATCAATGTTATTTATTATTATACCACAATTTCCTGCGTTTGTCAATACATCGCCGCGGTAGACTACGGAAATCAATTTTAGTAAACAACATGTAATAATTTATCGAAGTCGACTAAGCA
>JAJQAB010000095.1 GCA_021203985.1 Ruminococcus sp.
TTAACATCTTGCTTTTTCGAGCGCGTGTAACAGATCATTGACAACTCTACATTGTAATTATTGATTTCCGTAAATGTGTGTTGTTGCTCTTGACAAAATTGTGGCAAGGATGTATAATGATAATGTGAATAATGACATCGGCGCTGCATGAGCAGCCCGAAGAATAGGAGTGGTGTGCATGGGACTTTTAGATAAAATGAACCAGGTGAGCAAGAGCGTCTCAGGAAGCTCGAAGAATACTGCGGAGTCCAGCAATCTTAGAAAGAAGATTCTGTACGAGAGAGAACGGATTCAGGAAATTTACACGGAGATCGGCAAGGCATTTTGCGAAAATCCGCACGGCGATCATACCGCGGAGATTGCGATGTGTGAGGATATTGCTGACAGAAAACGCCGGATTGAAAGCATGCAGGGCGATCTGAGCCTGATCAAGGGCATTCGGATCTGCGGCAGCTGTGGTGCACTGTTTGACGAAAAATATACGTTTGATTTCTGCGGGAATTGCGGGGCAAAGCTTGCGGCGGTAGAAGAATAAGACGACACCGTGCGTGGACTGTCCCAGGCGGGGTACGTTAGACATGGACAGCACAACCCGTTCTGGGATGTGCTGTTTTTCATGCGTGAAAAAAATCGAAAAAGGACGGATGTTGTATGATGGAAGAAACAACTTATCAGTGGAAGCCCGTATCTGCGCCGGCTTCCGCAGTGATTGCACTGATGCGAGCACATCGCAGCGATGTACTGGAGATCGTGTTCCACTATGCGGATGGAATTTACCGCGTTGGCGTTAATCCTGCGTGCACACGCGAACCGTTTTTTATGGATGATCAGACCTACCCATCCATGTTCGCGTTTTGCAGTTCGGCGTGCATTGAGGGCGGTTTTTTGTTGCCAGATTTGCAGCAGAATCTGGATGTACTGGCGGTCAATCAGGAAGATCCGGCGGCGTATTTTTCAAATTGAGACGGAAGAGGAAGCGAATATGGAAGAACAAATGAAGAAAAACAAATGGCTGTCATTCTGGGTGGATGGTATGCTGTCGGGACTGATGATCGGAATTGGCGGAATCGTAAACCTGTCCTGTGAAAATCGCTACCTGGGCGCGGTGCTGTTTTCGCTCGGACTCTTCTGTATCGTGCAGTTTGGCTATGGACTCTACACCGGAAAGGTGGGCTATGTGCTCGATCGCGACAAAGCCTATCTGGGAGAAACCTTTTTCACCTTGTTGGCAAACGCCGTTGGTGCGGCACTGACGGCAGGACTGATGCTCCTGACGCGCTTCGCGAACGATGCCACAATTAGCGGCATGGACGTCACGCTGATGGAAAGGGCGCAGAGTACCATGCAGACAAAGTTTGACGACAGCCTCCTCAGTAGCTTCGTCCTGGCGATATTCTGCGGCATCCTGATGTTTACGGCGGTGGAGGGGCATCGCCGCTGTGCGAAAAAGAATAACTTTGTCGGCGGCGTGTTTCTGATCGTGCTGCCGATTACGGTGTTTATTTTGTCCGGCTTTAACCACTGCGTTGCGGATTTGTTTTACTATTTCCTGGCAGGCTGCCCGAATCCGCTGTGCGCGCTGTGTTATTTCCCAGTTGTGATTTTGGGGAATCTGGTCGGCGGCGTGCTGATTCCGCTGTTAAAGCACTTTTCGAATCAGTCGCTGTAAGAAAGTGATTGGGAGAAGGGAGGATCATCCGATGCTGTCATGGCTGCTTGTAGGATGTGGCGGCGCGCTGGGCGCGATTCTGCACTATGGAATTGGGCTGATTCCGGTGCGCGGTGATTTTCCGATTCTGACGCTGTGCATAAATTTTCTGGGCGCAGCTGTGATTGGTTTGATCGCGGAAGCCGCATCATCGCAGCAGATTTCCGCGCGGTGTACGCTCTTCTGGAAAACCGGCGTCTGCGGCGGATTTACGACCTTTTCTACGTTTTCGCTGGAGGCGGTGACGCTGTTTCAGATGGGAAAATGGGGCTTGGGCAGCTTGTACGTCTTGCTAAGCGTGCTCGGCTGCCTGTGCGGTGTCATGCTCGGAAAACTGCTGCATCACGCGCTTTTTTTGCAGTATAACGGAAGGGAGTGTGCGAGGTGGCAGAACCATCACAGTGGCTTACAATCGTGTTGGATGGTGAGCAGGTTTCCTATACGCTGACACGAAAGCAAGTGAAAAATATCAATATGCGGATTCGGCAGGAAACGGGGCTTTCCGTCTCCGCACCGCCTTCCGTGCCGATTGAGCAAATCGAAGAAGCGATTCGGGAAAACCAGCAGAAAATCCTGCAGGCACTGCACCGGTCCGTGCAAGAGGAAGTGCACCACAGCCAGCAGTATCCGGTGGCGTATACAGACGGCGAAACGGTGCTGTATCTCGGACAGGAATGCCTTCTTGCGGTGGCGTTTGGCAGGACAGAGGGCGTCCACCCAGAGAAAAACCGTCTGCTGCTTGTGACAAAAAATCCGGCGGACGCGGCGCGGCGCAAGCGAATTTTTGACGCGTGGTGGAACGATGCCTGCGAGCACGCCGTGTGCAATCTCTGCCGTGCGGTTTATCCGATCTTCGAAAAGCATCAGGTGGCGTTTCCGACCATCCGTTTTCGTGCGATGGTTTCCCAGTGGGGGAACTGCCGTCCACAGCGCGGCGTGCTGACCTTTAATACGCGCCTTCTGGCAGTACCGGTGCGCTGTATCGAATATGTGGTGATGCACGAATTCACGCATTTTCTCTATCCGAACCATTCGGCGCAGTTCTATCAGTTTATCGCGCAGGAGCTTCCGGATTGGCGGCAGCTGCAACAGACGCTGCAGCGAGATGTGGAGACGCGTATTGCACGCTGAGTGCGCCAAAACAATCGTACACACCCGGGACAAAAACTGACATTTTCACCAAAAACGCTTTCACGGAGTTGTACATATTTCATAGAAAGCGAGCGCAAATGGAAAAAACAGTTGATTTTTTTGTACGGGTATGCTAAAATAAAATGTCAATGAATTTTTGCGTGGGCTGTTGAAAAATGACGGCCTTCGCGTGATGTGTGGAAGGAGTTTTTATGAAAAAACATAAGCTAGGCAAACGGATTCTTGCCTGTGCGGTGAGTGCGGCAACGCTTTTGACCGGCACGACCGCTTTATCTTTACTGACGACATTCCAGGGGACGACCGCTTCTGCGGCAAGCTCGGATTACACGAATTATGCGAAGCTGCTGCAGTATTCGCTGTATTTCTATGACGTGAACATGTGTGGCGATGAGGCAGGGGAAACCTCGGCGATGGATTGGCGTGACGACTGCCACACGAGTGACGAAGTCACCGGCGGTTTCCACGATGCGGGCGACCATGTGAAGTTCGGCTTGCCGGCTGGCTATGCGGCATCGACACTCGGCTGGAGCTACTATGAATACAGCGATGCGTTTGATGACCTCGGACAGACATCACACCTGCAGACGATCACCGATTATTTCTGTGATTACTTCAAGGATTGCACCACGATAACCAACGGAACGGTGACACGGTTTATTTACCAGATCGGCAACGGCGATGCGGATCACGCGGTTTGGTGCTCGCCGGAAATGGACACTACGACTACACGTACGGTCTATGAGACGACCAGCAGTGCGAGTGATATCGCGGCGGAATATGCGGCGGCGCTGGCGGTAAACTACATTAACTTTGGCGATGGCGAAGATCTGGAATACGCGAAGGCGCTGTATGCATTCTCGACAAAGAATAACACCTGCGCGACCGAAGGCGTATCCGGCTTCTATACCTCTTATGATTATTATGATGATCAGGCGTGGGCGGCTGGCTGGCTGTATCTCGCGACTGGCGATTCCACCTATAAGACGTTCTTGAACACCTTTATGAACACGTCCGGTGCGGGTTCTTCCGGAAGTTCCGGCTGTCAGTGGGGCGTTTATTCGACAATGAGCTGGAATAATGTCAGCGCAGGCGCTGCGGTTCTGCAGGCGGAAATCACGGGCAGTGCAAACGACTGGGCAAAGCTTGTGACACTCGTGAACCAAAATAACATCAACACCAGCGACACGAGCTACTACTGCGAGAGTCAGTGGGGTAGCTGCCGCTATAATACGGCAATGCAGATGATCACACTGCTGCTGGACGAGAATTATAACTCGAACTCCGGCTATGCTTCCTGGGCGGAAAATCAGATGGAAATTATCCTGGGCAACAACTCGATCAACACGTGTTTTGTGACCGGTCTGTATGATAATTCCGCAAAGTACGCGCACCACAGAGCGGCTTCTGGTTATGATAGCTTTGATGAGATGGGCACGAATACCGGCTATGCATCAGATGGTCACACCCTGATCGGCGCACTCGTTGGCGGCCCGACAGACTCGAACATGACCTATACCGACACCATTCAGGACTACACCTGCAACGAAGTTGCACTCGACTATAACGCGACACTGGTCGGCGCGGCGGCGGCGCTGTATTCGAAGTACGGCACTGGATCGCTCGATAGCTCGATTGAAGGCGTATCTTCGACTTCTTCTTCGATCACGACTACCACGACCACAACAGAAACCACAACCACAACTACCACAACTTCGACAGATGCACAGATAACTGCCAGCACGGCAAGCAGCAGCGCTTTTGTGACATCGACCACGAGCCAGGTGACTGCGGCATCAACCACAATGACAACGAAGGCAACTACGACCACGACAACAAGCAGTTTTTCTTCGAGCAGTGCGGTTGAGGCAACGATTCAGCAAAAGCAAGGCGATGACGGCGCGACCTACTATGCGTTCGACCCGAACAGCGCAACCTATGCGATCATTTACTACAGCACGGGCGGTGTGTCCGGCTCTGTCGGCTATTGCTATAACAGCAGCTACGATTACAACATGGACTACAGCTATACAACCGGATCGAGCGAAACCAGCATGACCTATACGATCCCGAGCGATTTGATGGACAACTGTACGGTGGACGTTTACATCTGGTATCCGACTACGGCTTCTGTGACAAAGATTGAACTGTACTACGAAACGCCTTCGGGAACAGGCACAACAACGGCTACCAATGCATCCGACAGCTCGAGCAGCAGCAATGGCGTCTATACGCTCCAACTCGATCAGGATGTGACCTATAGCCAGCTTCCGACAGACGATAAGATGATCGGCTGGGAATGGTCGCAGTTCGGCATCGCTTCCGGCGAGACGATCACGAAGGTGGAAGTAAACATTTCCACAAGCTCCGGCACGATCGGCAAATGGCAGGGCGCGTTTGGCTCTTCGACTAGCGTATCTCCGGATTACTGGACACAGACAAGCGACATGACCGAAACATTCTACATCAATAGCGGCACGATTACCTGGGACGTTGATTCGGCTACCGCATCAATCATCCAGACACAGTACGGCGGCATGCTGAAGTTCGGCATCTGGTGGATCGACTGCGATTCGTTCACGATTGATTCGGTTGTAGTCTATACCGATGCGGCAACATCTACCACAACAACGACAACGACTACCACCACTACGACCACGACTACGAAATCCACCACATCTGGCACGACAACGACCACCACAACGGGCAACACGACAGTTGTATCCGGCGGAGTTTGCGGTGACGTAAACCTCGATGGCACGGTGAATATGGCGGACTGCATTCTGTTGAATAAGGCGGTAGCAGATATCGTGACGCTCTCTGCCACACAAACGGCAAACGCAAACTGCTGTACCGATTCTTCCGAAGTGAACAGTGATGACGCACTCACACTGCTGCGCTTCATCGTACAGGTGATCCAGTCGATCCCGGCTTCGATGAACGGCTAATTTTACGAAATTGTAAAGACTTTTCCGATAACTCCTTATCTGTTTTTTGTGGCGCAGAAATGCGCAATTGCAGACGTTCCTTTGCAGGGGCGTCTGCAATTTTTTGTCGGAAAAATTCGTCAGATTCGCTAAAAATAAAAGTAGTTGTTTAGCTATTTTTACTGAAATTCGAGAAACGCGCTTTACAAGAAAATCGTCATGTGTTATAATATATAAAACGAGAAAAGGATGTAATCTGGGGGATTTTATTCCCGTTTTATATGCATCTTGCCGGTTTGCGTCGGTGACTCGGATCGTTGCAAGACAGATCGGTTTCGTTTCTGCTCCATGCACTTTTTTGTGAAAATCCTGCTGCATGCTTTGGGATGGGCATGTGCTGCATAGGTGTGACGCTGCTTTGCGAAATTTCCGGTTCGTAAAAGGCACTTCGCGCTGTACGGCACGGTTTGTTCTGGGGGAGATGTACGGCGGTTTTGATCAAAAGGGCGTGAAATTTATCTATTCTATTCGATTCAAGGAGGATATTTTATGCTGAAAGAAAAACTTGGTAAGAAGATTGCTGCGTTGGTTTCTGCTGTGGTCATGGCTGTGACCGCATCTGTAACTGGTATGTCTGCGATTGCTTCGTTGACTGCTTCTGCAGGGGTAGAAACCGGCGAGGGAACCTTCGAAGGCGGTAAGGCATTACCGTGGCACATCTGTGAGAGTGCGACTGCTTCCATGAAGTTCGACATCACAGACGGCATTTATGCGATCTACCTGGAAAAGGTCGGCGGTGTTGGTGAAGGCGGTGAGGGACGCTGGGACTGCCAGTTCCGTCACAGAAACCTGACGATCGATGAAGGTCATACCTATCGTCTGACCTTTAGTATCAACCCGTCAAGAAGTGGTACATTCTACTCAAAGATCGGTGATATGACAGACGATCAGTACGAGATATGGCACATGAACGGTACCGGTCTGAGCATGTCTTATACAGAGCACCTTTCGGCGAGCGAACTGGAAACCCAGCTGTGTAACGCAAGCTCGAACGGCAGTTATACAGACTATGGCACGGGCTGGGATGCGTTCAAGTCGATGACAGTACAGGCAAACACCTGGACCACATATGCGTATGAATTCAAAGCAGAACAGTCTAATAGTAATCACATTTCGACAACGACTGGTGAGTGGACATTCCACCTCGGTGGTACAACACCCCAGTACAATCAGAATGATGTCTGCTTCCAGGACGATACGATCGTTCTGTTTGACAACCTGATGCTGATCGACATGACGGACAATGCAACTGACTATGTTGCAGAAGAAGATTATGTTTCGACTGGCGTTGAGCTGAACCAGATCGGTTATTATCCGAACGCAAAGAAGCTCGCTACGCTGATCGTAGACGAGGGCGATACAACACAGTATGACTACGCAATCAAGGATTCTTCTGGAAATACCGTTTATACCGGTACGACCGATGGCAATGTTATCTATGATGAAGCGGCTTGGAACTATAATCAGGTAATCGACTTCACCGATTTCACAGAAGAAGGCATCGAATATACCTTAGAGGTTGCCGGAAAGACTTCTATCGCATTTGACATTAATCAGAACCTCTATGAGACGTATTATGATGAGAGTCTTTTGACCTATGCGATGAACTTCTTCTATCAGGCACGTTCGGGTGAAGAAACACTGGATGCTTACATCCCGAGCGGACAGACTGTAGGCGGAAGTGGCGTATCGCTCGGACGTAAGGACTGCCATGATCCGGATACGGCTTATATCGCGGACGAGTGGGTTTACATCTACACTTCGCTGCCGACCTACAGCCAGTCGATCGATCTTACCGGCGGTTGGTACGATGCCGGCGACTATGGTAAGTACATTGTAAACGGCGGTATCTCTCTGTGGACCTTGATGAACATGTATGAGAGATCAATCATGGTCGGCAAGGCAGATAAGTGGGACGACAGCTCCGGCACAGTCATTATTCCGGAAGCAGGAAACGGCACACCGGACATCCTCGATGAGTGCAAGGTTGAGTTGGACTTCTTCCTGAAGATGCAGCGCGATGACGGCATGGTTTACCACAAGATGCACGACTACAAGTGGACTGGTCTGGCGGTTGCACCGTACGATGATGACGGCGATCCGTCTGGTTCACAGCGCCCGATGCGTATTGTAAAGCCGGTTACTTATGCGGCAACCTTGAATTTCGCAGCAGCTTGTGCACAGGGTGCGCGTCTGTTCGAAGAATATGATGCTTCTTATGCAGCAACACTGCTTGCAGCAGCAGAAAAGGCTTACGCAGCAGCAGTTGATCAGTATGAACCGTTCTCTAAGGTAGGCTTTACCGATACTGGTAAGTATGCACCGATGGATCAGGACAAGGGCGGCGGCCCGTATGGCGACTCGGAAGTCAGCGATGAATTCTACTGGGCAGCTTGCGAGCTGTACATCTCCACTGGTGATTCTCAGTACTACACTGAACTCAAGAAGTACGGCACAAATGCATATGGTACAGACAATGGTGTAGCGTTCGGCATTTCTACGACTTTGGTCGGCGGTGAAAACAACGGCACATGCTCGCTCTTCACATGGGGCACACTGAACAGCGTTGGTTCGATCTCGCTGTATGTAAACTCCGAAGAAATGCTCGAAAAGGGTCTGTTGACACAGGACGAAGTTGACACCCTGAAGGATCAGGTCATCAACGCAGCAGACTTCTATCTGGATATCCAGGACAATTCCGCATATTCGACACCGTACGAAGGCATGACGTATGATGCAGACGTATGGAGCTATGACAAGTCCTCTGGCACGGGCAGCATGGATTCTATCTCGCTGACCGGTGGTTATGAGTGGGGCTCGAACTCGATGGTTATCAACAACACCATCGCAATGGCTCTGGCTTATGACGAAACACAGGATGTCAAGTACGTTGACGGTGTAACAACCGCATTTGACTACCTGATGGGACGTAACTCGATTGAACAGTCTTATGTCACCGGTTATGGTGAGCATTCGACTCAGTATCCGCACCACAGATGGTGGTCTGGTCAGCTGGATAGTAACAACTTCCCGTATGCACCGTATGGTGTTCTGTCCGGTGGCCCGAACTCTAACATGAATGACCCGATGGTTCAGGGTCGTGGTTACAAGATCGGCGGCATCGCTCCGATGGCTTGCTACCTCGACAACGTAGAAGCATGGTCTGTAAACGAGTGCACGATCAACTGGAACTCGCCGCTGTGCTGGGTTGTATCCTTCATCGATGACGAAGCTCCGAACATCGTTCGTGATGCTTCGAGCACAACGACAACCAAGACGACAACCACTACCACAACAACGACAACAACAGAGACGACTGCTGCAACCGATACAGACACCTCTTCGGATGTTACAACGGCTACAACAGCGGACATTGACACCACAGATGTTACAACGACAACTGCCACAACTTCTGGCGATACGTCGTCCACCAGTGGCGGCAAGCTCGGTGACGTTAACCTCGATGGCGTTGTCAACATGGCAGATACGATTCTGTTGAACAAGTATGTTGCTGGTTCTGTTGACTTCATTGATCAGCAGGTGGCAAATGGCGACTGCTACTATGACGGCGCTGGCGATGTAAACAATAATGACGCACTGTCCCTGTTGAAGTTCCAGGTACAGGCTCTGGATTCTCTGCCGGAGAAATAAGCAATCGCTTTGAAACACAAATGAATGCGTGCTATTTGACTTTTGTCAACCTTCACGATCGAGAAAGCACCGCAGCTCTGTAAAGGAGCTGCGGTGCTTTTGCGTGCACGAGTATCGTTTTATGTCAAAGCGTCAAAAAACCCTCACGACCGAAAAGCCGTGAGGGTTTTGCTAAATCTGTAGAAGAATCGATCGGCGCTTATTTTGTGCCGAACATACGGTCGCCTGCATCGCCAAGACCCGGCACGATATAGCCGGCCTCGTTCATGGTTTCGTCAACGCCGCCGCAGTAGATATCGACATCCGGATGCGCAGCCAAAAGCGCATCTCGACCTTCCGGGCACGCCAGCAGACAAAGGAACTTGATGCTCTTTACGCCCATTTCCTTCAAATCCTGTACCGCAGCAATTGCGGACGTACCAGTCGCGAGCATCGCATCGACAACAATAACTTCGCGCTCCGCGATATCGTCCGGCATTTTCGAATAATACTTGACCGGATTGTGCGTCACCGGCTCGCAGAAAATACCGATGTGACCAATTTTTGCCGCCGGAATCAGCGATGTCACGCCGTCAATCAATCCCAGCCCCGCACGCAAAATCGGGACGAACGCCAGCTTTCTGCCGGAGATCAGCTTTGTCTGCGCGATCCCCTGGTGTGTCTCGATTGTCACTTCCTTTAGCGGCAAGTCCCGTGTTGTCTCATAACAAATGAGCATCGCCGTCTCCGCCGTCAACTCCCGAAATTCCTTCACACCTGTCGTCTTGTCGCGCATCAATGAAATCTTGTGCTGCACCAGTGGATGATCTACTACATGAAGTCCTGCCATATTGATTTCCTCCTAATTTTTCTGTTCCAGCTGTGCAATCATCTGTACGCGCTTTTCGTGCCTGCCGCCCTCGAACGGTGTATCCAAAAAGATCTCCACCAGTTCCAGTGCAAGACCGCTGTCAAGCGTTCGCGCACCCATGCACATGATATTCGCATCATTATGCAGCCGTGTATATTTTGTGGAAAACGCATCTGCACACAATGCAGCGCGTACACCACGGATTTTGTTCGCAGCAATAGACATCCCAATTCCCGTTCCACAAATCAAAATACCCCGATCACCGGGGTGAGATACGACCTGTGCGCCAACAGCCTTTGCGATCACCGGATAATCCGTGCACTCACCCTGACAGCCGCAGTCCTCCGTTTCGAGTCCTCGTTCCTGCAATAATGCGATAACCTCCTGTTTCCGTGTATAGCCGGCATGGTCGCAGCCAATCCAGATTTTCATGCTTTCCGACTCCTTTGTCTCAAACGCCGCGATACGGCTTTGTGTCTCCTGCGCAATCGCACCGCGAAACAGCTTGGTTTATTATACCATATTTTTGCCTACATTGCAAGGATTTTTTCACAATGGTTGTGTATTTTGCATCGTTTGCTGCAAATTCCGATCCTTTTCCACTTTCACGAGCTGCAAATACTCCGGCATCAGCTCCGCCGGACGCTGCCACTGTTCGAGCGCCGCCGCCGCAAGGCAGATTCCCGTGCCGTTTTGCAGCCGCACAGCCGGTGATCCCATGTGCAGCGTTTCGGTTTGCGCGATCGCCGCCGCACCATCGCCGGTCAAAAGTACCGGAGCGTTCAGCTGTGCCAGCTGCCGCGAAAGCGCCGCGGACTCGATGAGACAGTTTGGCTGTACCGCGGTGACCTGTGTCCCATCGCTGTAATACAGCCCGGCATATACGAGTGTCTGCCGAGCCGCCATGACAGCGCAGATATAGCCCTGCCAGGAAAGATTCTGCCACGCAAGCCCGGCGAGCGTAGAAATTCCAGCACAGGGGATCTCCAGCGCAAACGCCATCGCCTTCACCGCAGCAATCCCGATGCGCAGTCCGGTGTAAGATCCCGGACCGTTCGCCACCGCAAGACCGTCCACATCCTGCCAGGACAGCTCAGTGTCATCGAGCAGCCGCTGTACCATCGGGAGAATCACCTGTGAGTGTGTGCGCTTCGTACTGCGCACCTGTTGTGCCAGAACACGCTGCTCCGCCGCATCATACAGTGCAGTCGCCGCAACCGTCCCGGAAGTATCCATGCCCAAGATCCACAAAGCGCTCATCTCCTTCGATTGTGATTTTCCGCGCAGTATCCGAAAGCCGCTCCAGCGTAATGGAAATTGCGTTTTTCGGCAACGCTTCGAGAATATGCTCTGACCATTCGATTGCAAATATGCCCTCGTCCAGTGGATAGTCATAGAATCCCGTGGATTCTAGATCCAGCGCGCCGTCCACGCGATACATGTCGAAGTGGTAGAGCGACAGTCCCTCTCCATGATACTCTTGCACGATAGCGAATGTGGGGGAGGAGATGACATCGGGAAGTCCCATGCCCTTTGCGAGTCCGCGCGTAAACGTGGTTTTTCCGACACCCAGGTCGCCGAAATACGCGATCACATCGCCGGGGCGAAGCCGTGCGCCAACTTTTTCCGCAAGCGCCATCGTTTCCTCCGGTGACGTAGTATCGATTGTTACATTTGGCACGTCCGCGCCACCTCCCTTTCTCCTGTATTTATCGCGCCGTGAAAGACGGCAGCGACTTAAGGCAACACTGCGCAAAGACCGCCTGCGGCTTTGCGCGCCATCTGCTGACATCTTTTCCTTTATCTTGCAAAATTCCTCCTTGCAATACACAAAGTATTGCTTCGTCGTAACTTAATAATCTAAAGAAAAATCTGTTGGCGCATCTGACGCACAATCTCTGTGCGGTGCCGCCTTACTTAAAATAGTCCCGTAATATGGCCGTTTCGATCGCAATCGATTTTTTGCGCAGCCGGCTGCTTCGGCAGTCCGGGCATCGTCATGATATTTCCCGTCAGCGCAACGATAAAGCCAGCGCCGTTGGAAAGCGTCACGTCACGAACAGTAATCGTGAAGTGCTCCGGCTTCCCGAGCTTCGTGGGATCGTCTGAGAGCGAATACTGCGTTTTTGCGATGCACACCGGAAGTTGTCCGCAGTCCAAGGCTTCGATCTGCGCGAGTGCTTTTTTTGCCTGCGCCGTAAATGTCACACCGTCTGCGCGGTAAATTTCCTTTGCGATTTTCTCGATTTTTTCCTCCACAAACCAGTTAGTATCATACAGCGTGTGGAAGTGTGACGGCTTTGTTTCGATTGTTTTGCAGACTTGCTCCGCCAGCTCTCTGCCGCCTTCGCCGCCCTTTGCAAAGACCTCTGTCATTGCCGCCTTTGCGCCGAATTTTTCACAAAACGCCTTGACGAACGCAAGCTCCGCGTCCGTGTCCGTCTGGAAACGGTTGATCGCAACCACCACCGGCACGCCGAATTTCTTCATGTTTTCGATATGCACCTGCAGGTTCACGATGCCCTTTTTCAGCGAGTCCAGGTTTTCCTGTGTCAGTTCCGCCTTCGGCACGCCGCCGTTATATTTCAGCGCGCGAATCGTTGCGACCAGCACAACGCAATCGGGCTGCAGTCCGCCGCAGCGGCATTTGATATCGAAGAATTTTTCCGCGCCCAGATCCGAGCCGAAGCCGGCTTCCGTCACGCAGTAGTCGCCGAGTTTCATTGCCAGCTTTGTGGCGCGAAGTGAATTGCAGCCGTGCGCGATATTGGCGAACGGTCCACCGTGAATCAGCGCCGGCGTGTGTTCCAGCGTCTGTACGAGGTTCGGCTTAATCGCGTCCCGCAGCAGTGCAGTCATCGCACCGTTCGCTTCGAGATCCTTGGCATAGACCGGATTTCCGTCCAGGTCATATGCCACGAGGATCTTACCGAGCCGCTCCTTCAGATCCTCTAGATCAGACGCCAGGCAAAGAATCGCCATGACCTCTGATGCAACAGTGATCTGAAAGCTATCGCTGCGCGGAATGCCATCCACCTTACCGCCGAGTCCGATGACGATATTCCGCAGTGCGCGGTCATTCATATCCAGCACACGCTTGAGCATCACGCGGCGCTGGTCGATTCGCAGTGCGTTTCCTTGCTGCATGTGATTGTCGAGCATCGCGCAAAGCAGATTATTTGCCGCAGTAATTGCGTGCATATCTCCCGTGAAGTGTAAATTGATGTCCTCCATCGGTACAACCTGTGCATAGCCGCCGCCGGCAGCACCGCCCTTGATCCCGAAAACCGGCCCTAAGGACGGTTCGCGCAGGGCAAGCACGGACTTCTTCCCGATTCGGCGCAGCGCGTCCGCAAGGCCAATGCTGACCGTTGTTTTTCCCTCACCCGCAGGCGTAGGGTTAATCGCCGTCACGAGAATCAGCTTTCCATCGGGCTGATCTGTCAGCTTCTGATCGAGCGCCCCGGAAAGCTTTGCCTTATCGTGCCCGTAGTATTCCACATCTGCCGCGTCAATGGACAGTGCGTCTGCAATTTCCTGAATCGGCTTGATTTCCGCCTGTTGCACAATCTCGATATCTGACAACATATGCAGTCACTCCTTTATAATTCTTTCTGGCAAACGGCACCGCTGGTTTTCGTACGGTGTCACCTTAACTTATTATACCATTTTTATTGTGGTATTGCAAGGACGTTTTTTTCGGTGTTTCGCTGTATTTCCACAAGTTTTTCCCGTTTTTTCGTAGAAGTGATAGCACCACCTGTGGGTTGGGGAAAAACGGCGCGAACGGTTCTATTTTTTACGCCTGCCGCATAGACTACTACTAAGGCAATTTAGACATTACAAGAACTTCAATGCCCGATTTTCGGCGGCAATCGATCGAAACGATTGTGGCTGCCGTCACAAGCAGAAAGGACGAGAAAAAATGCAAAGGAAATGCTGCCGCCTGTTTGCCGCGGCATTTTTACTCAGCTTCTGCGGCTGCACCACGCAGACAGAGCACGTCAGCCCAGAGGATGCGCTGTTTTGCGAGAATTTGGCGGATCAGGCGCAGAGTGTGGATCAGCTGCACATTGCCACAGAAACCACAGAACCTGCCGCCACCGAGGACAGTGACACGACTTCGGCAATCTATGCCATGTGGTTTTTGGTGATGGACTATGCCGATACGCTGCACGGAAAAACGGCGAATGAATTCCGCACGATTATGCGGCAGCGGCTGCAAAACGCCGCAGATCTTGGCATCAATACGGTCTATTTCCACGTCCGTGCCTATCAGGACGCCTATTATACGTCCGAACTGTTCCTGATGGGCGCATATGCCGATCCAGATATCGACTTCGATCCCCTTTGCCATTTTGCTGGAAGAGGCACACGCGCTGCATCTTTCGGCGCACGCTTGGATCAATCCACTGCGCGGCCCGGGAACGAAGGCGATGGAGGAAATGGACAGTCGCTATTTACTGCGCCAGTGGTATGACGATCCGAAAAAAACGGCAGCTATCTCGTGCAGTCCGGCAGCAACTGGTGGCTCAATCCTGCCTACCCGGAGGTGCGGCAGCTGATCGTGGACGGTGTCGCAGAGATCGTTTCACAGTATGATGTCGATGGGGTGCATCTTGACGATTATTTCTATCCCACGACCGATCCAGCGTTCGATGCCGCCGCATTCGCGGAAAGCGGTGCGGACGATCTGTTGACCTTTCGCTTAGCGCAGACCAGTCGGATGGTGCAGCTGATTTATGATACGGTCAAGGCGCAGGATCAGAGCCTGATTGTCAGCATTAGCCCACAGGGCACGATGCGCGGCAATTATGACAGCCAGTACGCAGATGTGCAGCTTTGGGCAAGTGAGACGGGCTATTGCGATGTGCTGATTCCGCAGATTTACTATGGCTTCAAGAACGAAAACGCGCCGTTCGAGGATACCGTGGCAATCTGGACGCAAACAGTCACCAGCGACTGTGTATCGCTTGTCGTGTGGATCTGTACGTATAAGCTCGGCTGCGAGGACACCTGGGCAGGGACGGGAAGCACAGAATGGGTGGGCCACCTGGACATTCCACAGCGCCAAGTGGAATTTCTGCTGCAGCTTGACGGCGTGGACGGGATTGCCATCTATGACTATGACACAACGTTCGAGCCGGAAACGGCAGTCAATGCAATGGCAAAGCAAGTCGATGCGATTACCGGTCTGCTTCGGGGTACGGGGACAACTTGAGGTGACGGATTACACCTGTTCGATGGCGCACTTTAACGCCTCTGTCCGATCGCATTTTTCCCACGCTACACCGAGATCCTCTCTGCCCATGTGCCCATACGCCGCAAGCTTACGGTACTGCGGCTTCCGCAGATCGAGCATCGCAATCATGCCATCGGGCGTGAGGGAAAATACCTGTGGGACAACCTTCGCGAGCGTTTCTTCGGAAACTGTCCCCGTTCCAAAGGTATCCACGCGAACCGAAACCGGCTTTGCCACGCCGATCGCATACGCCAGCTGTACTTCACAGCGCTTTGCAAGTCCTGCCGCAACGATATTCTTCGCGATGTACCGTGCCGCGTATGCGCCAGAGCGGTCGACCTTTGTTGGATCTTTTCCGCTGAAAGCGCCGCCGCCGTGCCGCGCGTAGCCGCCATACGTGTCGACAATGAGCTTCCGTCCGGTTAGTCCGCAGTCGCCCTGTGGTCCGCCGATCACGAATCGACCGGTGGGGTTGATCAGATAGGCTGTCTGCTCGTCTAACAGTTCCTTTGGCAGAACCGCTGGAATGACATAGGTCAGCAGATCGCGGCGAATGGTTTCCATACTCACCTTCGGCGCGTGCTGTGCCGAAATCACAACCGTGTGGATGCGCACGGGCATTATGCCGTCATATTCCACAGTCACCTGTGTCTTGCCGTCCGGTCGCAGATAGCGCAGCGTGCCGTCCTTCCGCAGGTCCGCGAGCTTTTGTGCAAGCTTATGCGCCAGAGAAATCGGAAGCGGCATCAGCTCTTTCGTTTCATCGCACGCATAGCCAAACATCATGCCCTGGTCGCCTGCGCCAGTTTCGCACTGCGTGCCGTTTCTATTTTCCAGCGCATCGTTCACGCCCATCGCGATGTCCGGCGACTGATGATTTATTGCCGTTAAAACCGAACAGGTGTGACCGTCAAAGCCATACTTTGCCCAATCATAGCCGATCTCGACAATGACGTCCCGTGCGATTTGCGGCACGTCAATCTTTGCCGTGGTGGAAATTTCACCCATGCATAAGACCATTCCGGTTGAAATGGTGGTTTCACACGCAACGCGCGCTTTGGGATCTTGTGCCAGAATCGCATCCAGCACAGCGTCCGAGATCTGATCGCAGATTTTATCCGGATGTCCCTCGGTTACGGATTCTGAAGTAAATAACGTTCTTGCCATAAAAAATCTTTCCTTCCTTGTCAGGTCTATCAAGGGCAACGCTGCCCAAAAAAGCATCCCGCCGAAGGGATGCCAATGTGTTTTGTACAAGCCACTCATCTTTCGGCTATACCGCAGGAATTGGCACCGTACCAGGCAATCATACCGGCCGGTTGTCAGACTTCACAGGACCTGTTCCTCCACCACTCTTGATAAGGTATCCGAGCGACATCGCGCAAAGGCGCTCAGCACGCTTTGCCAGATGTTACTTCCAGGATCGAGCGACATTGCTCTATTTTTATTATACAACACGATATCTTGCTTGCCAAGACGTGCGCTGTGTGATTTCGCGCACGCCCCAACAAAGCGCCGACCTCCTAAAGCAACCCTTTCGCAATAATTTCAAGTGCGACCTCTTTTTTGGTGCGCCGTGTGTCCATGGCGCTCTTTTCGATATAGCGATGCGCATCCTCTTCCGTCATTTGTTCCTGCGTAATCAGCAGAAGCTTCGCACGGGAAACCGATTGAAGCTCTTCGAGCTTTGCACGGAGCTTTTGGTTCTCCTTGGACAAGATCGTCATGCGGTGATGAAATGCGCTGCCCGTGCGGATCGCCTGCAGAAACACCGATTTATTCAGCGGCTTTGGCACGAAACAGACGCCGTAGCTCATGGTGCGGTTGATCATTTCGTCCGCCAAATCTGCCTTACAGATCAGAATGATTCCAGCATAGGTCGACTCAGAGAGTTTGAGTGAGAGCTGACAGCCGAATTCGTCCTTGAGGGGCGTGTTGATAATGATCAGGTCATAGTCCGTATGCTGAAGCATACGCAGCGCCTCGCTTCCGCTCGAGATGGTGGAAACTGTGCCGCAGCCGGAGGATTTTAAGAAATTGGCGACGACATCCAGCCCTTTTTCAGAGCCGGAAATAATCAGGGTATGTTCTGAATACACCATTGTATTTCCTCCTGTTTTGAGATTCGCATGGCGTTTCCTCAGAAGTAGCGTTCAAAACAAAACTCCTGTGAATCCTGTGCGGCTTGGTATGCTTCAACATCCTTCTGCATGGCATCAGAGAAATCGCGGATCAGTACTTCCGGAAGAATCGAGCGGACAAAGCTGCTGTTTTGTGCCAGCGTAATGGATTCCTGCAGCGAATGCGGCAGCGTCTTGAATGCATCGGAATTGCTGGCAGCGTTCATTGTGTCTGTCAGCACCTCGTGATGCTGTATACCTGCCATGCCGGCAGAAAGCAGCATCTGGAACGTAATGTACGGATTGCAGTAAGCGTCAGCAGAGCGAAATTCAATCGAAGCGTCTCTGCCCGGCGCGTACAGCAGCTGGATCAGCGGAATGCAGTTCTCCTCCGACCAGGTGATCGACTTCGGTGCAGCGCGCAGACCGAAGCGCTCATAGGAATTCACCGTTGGATTCGAGAATATCGTGAAGTCCCGGACACGGTTTAGAATCCCAGCAATAAAGGCGCTGCCCTCCGGCGTCATGGTTTCATGGCTTGTGCCGAAGATGCTCTGACCGTCTTTTTTGACGCTGATGGTAATTTTCAGTGCGCTGCCGCTGCAGTCCGGAAACGGCTTTGGCATAAACGAGGCATAAAGTCCGTTTTGCGTTGCGATTGTCTTAACGACTGTTTTATAGTGTGCCATATTGTCCGCCGCAGTCAGGGGATTGCTGCACACAAAATCGATTTCATTTTGCCCCGGGCCGTGCTTGTGGCAGGAAGTCGTTGGGTTCAGCCCCATTTCATCGAGCGACAGGCAAATTTCACGGCGTGTATTCTCGCACTGATCGAGCGGCGCAACATCCAGATAACCGCCCCGGTCGCAGGGAATGCGTGTCGGGTTGCCCTCCATGTCAGTTTCGAAGAGATAGAACTCACAGCACGTTCCCATTTCGCACTGATAGCCCTGCGCCTGAATCGACTTCATGGTTTCGCGCAGATTGCGGCGCTGATCGCCCTCATAGGGCGTGCCGTCCATGTGGTACAGCGTGCAGAAAAAGCGAACCACGCGTCCGGACTGGGGACGCCAGGGGAGAATCAAGAGTGTCGAGGTGTCGGGCTTGAGCAGCAGATTTTGATGGGATGCCTCCAAAAGTCCGGTGGCATTAAACGGGATGCCGACCGTGACCGCGCGGTGCAGTTCACGGGGCATGATTGCAATATTGCGCATATTGCCGAATGTATCACAAAATGTCATGCGAATAAATTTCACGTCATTTTCTTCAATGAAATCTAAAATATCCGTCTCAGTTTTGGGGAAAAGCATGATCGTACCTCCTGAAAAGTATATTTTTTATTATACTGTATTTTTGGCACGATGTAAAGAAAAAATAATGTGTTTTTTGTGAATTTTGTAGAGTTGTCAATGACTGTTACACGCGCTCGAAAAAGCAAGATGTTAAACGAGTTGGAATGGAATCAGGCACGATGGAGGAGCCGAAGGCAACGAAAGAGTGCCTGATTCC
>JAJQAB010000072.1 GCA_021203985.1 Ruminococcus sp.
GCTTAGTCGACTTCGATAAATTATTACATGTTGTTTACTAAAATTGATTTCTGTGCTTGTCCTCTCTGCCGAACACAAGATAAACTGGCTTTTCCATAGAATATGTCACATCGCTGTGCGCTTTTCTGCCCTTTGTTGTAAAATAATAAAAACTGCATTCGAATTCCTTGCGAAAAAATCCTCTAAATCTGTGTAATACCGAATATCTAATTTATCCCAGTAATCAAGTCCAGCACGCTTTAGATGTTTATCGGTAACAGTAAATCCCATTGGCTCAACAAGATGCAAACATGCGCCAGTTACCGCACAGGTGCGAGATATATTCCCGGTATTCTGCGGAATCTGTGGCTCTACAAGAACAATATTTAAAAGATGTTTCCATGTTTTAACCTATGGCAACACCGCACAAAGACCGCCTTCGACTTTGCACGCCATCTGCTGGCATCTTTTCCTTTATCTTATCAAGTTCCTCCTTGCAATACATAGAGTATTGCTTCGTCGTCACTTCATAATCTAAAGAAAAATCTGCTGGCGCATCTGACGCACAATCTCTGTGCGGTATTGCCCTATCCTTTCCAAATCTGGTACGCATCAACAAGGATAAATCCGGTCAAAGCTTGTCATACTAAAACTGCATCAGGAATTCCGCAAATTACGCGGCTGTGCAGAAAGAAGGGAAAATGCGCATGACACTGAAATCCGTAATACGTGGTGTAACAATCGGCGCTACCGTTGGAGGCGTTTGCTATATGATGTCAAAGGCGACCTCCAGACAAAAACATGACATTAAGAAAAACGCAGGGAAGGCAGTGAAGGCTGCCGGATGCGTGCTAGATGATCTCACCTCGCTCATGTGGTAGCGATCGGTACTCTAATTTCACAGCCTTAGAAAAATCACGCAGCTTCCACTTGCAGAAGCTGCGTGATTTTTTTGATTTGATACCCAGTATTTCCGCATTGTACCAGATAAAATTAGATAATAGAAAAGCCATGCATTTGCATGGCTTCAAAAGATTTGGCGGACAGGGAGGGATTCGAACCCTCGATACGCTATCAACGTATACACGAGTTCCAGTCGTGCGCCTTAGACCAGCTCAACCACCTGTCCAACTTTATTAGATTGCTTCCCAAATAGGAAGTGGTGCGAGTGACGGGACTTGAACCCGTACGCCGAAGCACACGCCCCTCAAACGTGCCTGTCTGCCAATTCCAGCACACTCGCATTCAATTTTATTATTATATCAGATTTTCGGCTGGTTGTCAAGAGAAAATGCAATTTCTTTCTTGACCAATTTGTAAAAAAATAAAATAAGTTCGATTCAAATTTTGCACTGTCAGAAGCTTTCCCATGCAAAAATACACTAAAAAAGGAAGGGAGAAGCGCCACGCATTCCGCTTAGATCTCGGATTTTGTGAGAGAAATATTCGTGAATCAAGCGCTTTTCTGATGAATCATCAACGCATACATGCCTCATTTATGCATCAGCTGCCGCGAGACGGAAAAGATCCCTGCATGTGGCTGTACGACGTTTTGTTTTTTTCGAAAAAGGAGACCGATTTCTTTTTTTCATTAGAAAATCGAAAAAAAATTTTGGAAAACAAGGCAATTTCGATTTTTGCGAAAAATGACTTGACAAATTCCAAAATTTCTTGTATGATGTAAATGTCAATGAATCAGACTGCGGTCAATGACAACCAATTAAGACAATTCATAAAAACATGAAACAAAGGCGTTTCCATACTTGTACTTGCATGCTGTTTTCAGTATTCTGTACAAGTAATGAAAATGTTTTTTATTTTTAGGAGGTTATTATCATGTCTAAGAATGTTGCAGATTTTTTCGCGTGTGATGCCTTTAACGATGAGGTTATGAAAGCAAGACTTCCAAAACCGGTCTATGAGGCATTATCAAGAACGCGCAAGATAGGGACGCCATTGGATCCCACCTATGCAGATGTTGTTGCAAACGCAATCAAGGATTGGGCAATTGAACATGGAGCGACACACTACACGCACTGGTTTCAGCCGATGACAGGTTCGACTGCGGAGAAACATGATTCTTTCATCAGCCCCACGGATAACGGCATGATAATCATGAACTTTTCCGGAAAAGAACTGGTAAAAGGCGAACCTGACGCTTCTTCGTTCCCATCGGGCGGTCTGCGTGAAACCTGTTCCGCAAGAGGCTATACTGCCTGGGATCCGACTTCGTATTGCTTTGTAAAGGAAGGCTCGCTCTATATCCCGACAGTCTTTGTCTCTTATACGGGCGAGGCGCTGGATAAGAAAACGCCGCTGCTCCGTTCGATGGATGCGTTGAGTCAGCAAGCCGTTCGGATTTTGCGCTTGTTCGGCAACACAACGACAGCAAAGGTTACTTCCACCGTTGGTCCGGAACAGGAATATTTCCTGATTGACAAGAAAATGTATGATAAGCGTGAAGATTTGATTATGACCGGTCGCACACTGTTCGGCGCGATGCCGCCAAAGGGACAGGAACTGGAGGATCAGTATTTTGCGAATTTGAAGCCGCGTATCGCTGCGTTTATGGCGGATCTGGACGAAGCGCTTTGGAAGGTTGGCGTTTTCGCGACTACAAAGCACAACGAGGTTGCACCGGCACAGCACGAAATGGCGCCTGTATTTTCTACAACGAATATCTCCACCGATCAGAATGAATTGGCAATGGAGGTTATGGAAAAGGTTGCGTTGAAGCACGGGCTGGTTTGTCTGCTGCACGAAAAGCCGTTTGCTGGCGTAAATGGTTCTGGAAAGCACAACAACTGGTCGATGAGCACGAATGACGGTCAAAACCTGTTAGATCCGGGCTCTACGCCTATGGAAAACATGCAGTTCCTCACCTTCCTGTGCGCGGTAATCAAGGGTATTGATGAATACGCCGATCTTCTGCGCATCAGCGCTTCCTCCGCTGGAAACGATCACCGTCTGGGTGCAAACGAAGCACCGCCGGCTATTATTTCGATTTTCATGGGCGAAGAATTGCAGGGCGTTCTGGATGCGCTGGAAGCTGGTACTACTTATAATAGCGAATCGAAGGTATTCGAAATCGGCGTGGATTCTCTACCGGCATTCCCGAAGGATTCCACAGACCGGAACCGTACTTCCCCATTCGCTTTCACCGGCAATCGTTTTGAATTCCGTATGGTAGGTTCTTCGGATAATATCGGCTGCCCGAACTCGCTGTTAAACGCGATCGTTGCAGGTGAATTGTGTGAAATTGCGGATCAGATGGAAGGCGTACCTGCAGAACAGTTTGATGAGAAGCTGAAAGCACTGCTCGTCTCCATCATCAAGAAGCACAAGCGCGTTATTTTCAATGGCAACGGCTATTCGCAGGAATGGGTTGAGGAAGCCAAAAGACGCGGTCTGCCGAATTACAAATCGACAGTCGACTGTGTACCGCACTATGCGGATGAAAAGAACGTTGCACTGCTCGAAAAATTCGGCGTTCTGTCGAAGGCAGAGATCGATGCTCGTACTGAGATCCTGTTGGAGAACTATGCAAAAAACATCAACATCGAAGCATTGACGATGATTGATATGGCGAAGAAAAAGTACATTCCTGTTTGCATTGCTTATGCGAAAGAACTTTGCGATACGGTCAGCGCAAAAGCAAGCCTCGAAATTTGCGCTTGCGTAGAAAAAGATTTGGTCTCGAAGGTCAGCGACCTGACGAAGAAGGCTTACGATGCTACCGCAAAGCTGGAAGAGGTTACTGCGGCGGCTGCTGCAAAGGATTCCTGCATCCTCGAAATGGCAAAATCTTATCGTTACGATGTCATTCCGGTCATGGATCAGCTGCGTACGGCTGTTGATGCACTTGAGGTAATTACGCCTTCGGACAAATGGCCTGTACCTGCTTATAGTGATATTATCTTTAATGTTTAAATATTGAATTACTTCCAATTTTTCAAACAGAACCACGTAAAGCTGCTTTCTTGCAGTTTTACGTGGTTCTGTTTTTTATGTACAATTTTGTCTCTACGTAAGACAATGCCGTACAAAGCCATAGGCGGTCTTTGCGCAGTGTTGCCTAATTATGTAAGCGAATCCTCCACGCTAAATTCCAGTTCGTAAATCAAATCCCCCTGATTATCATCCGTGGAAATAATAGGCAGGGCATCGATCATCTATACTTGGAACTCCAGCAGTACCAACGCGTCATATGCATCCACATAGCCATCTACGTCAGTGTCCGCGTTTGTGAGAGCGTTATCGCTCAGATCGATCAGACCAGCAACATATTTTCTTAAAAGGATCGAATCCGTAAGAGTGATCTTGCCGTCTAAATTCATATCGCTGACAATATGAGAAGCGCTTTCAGTTGTCGTTGTGGTAGTCGATGTCGTTTCTGTGGTTGTTTCCGTGGTCGTATCACCTACAACGGTTACGGTGAAAGAAACAGAGGTGGGTTCATTTACAGAATATTCTTCAATGGTTTCCTTTGTACAAGAAATGGTAATCGTATATTCTCCTGGCGTGCTGCTGTCAAACGCACTGGTGTCTACAGTAAAGGCTTCCGGATCATCAAGTGGATTGCCATAATACGCAAGATAAGCATCATCTTCACCATACGTTCCACAGATAAGCGATACGCACAAACCAGTTAAATCCAGTTCTTCGCCCATGGTATAGGTTAATTTATCTGGTTCATAATCCAATTTGAACCAGCCGGATAATTCATAGTATGAACAATATATTGTTGTAGTCGTAGTTTCTTGAGTTACTTCAGTCGCCATTGTAGTTTCTGTGGTTATTGTCGATGTAGCACTTACATCCACTGTCAAGTAATTGGAGACCTCCAACTCGCTCACATCTCCAGGCCAAAGATCATCGTGCTCGATATAAGCGTATAACGTTTTGATTGTATCTATATCCGAAGGCAATGTCATAGAACAGGTGTAACGATAATATCCGTCCTCTGTCGTTCCCGCTTCTGTCATCCACTGCCAGATCCTCGCCTGTGTCAACGTCCGCTAACGTAAGCCAACCATCCAAATCGCTATACGTGGATTCCACTGTAAATATATACCCATCATCTTCTTTAGAATATGACAACTGCATCATACCCGTCCAGCCGTACTGGATTCCATCACTCCAGTTGCTCCGCCATCCCAATCCCATGCCAGTATACGCATCGAGGAAAAAGGTGCGTTCCCCATCGGTATGTTCATATGTGATTGCATACGTGAGCGAAGTTGTCACATCGGAATAACCGGTGTATACAACAAGCGAAATGGACAACGGTTCATCGGATAAGATATAATCATCTGCCTCGCAGCAAACATAGCGCAGGATCTCCTCCTCTGAGAGATAATTCGAATCGAGGGACGTTAAGCAATAATTGATCAGGGATTCGTCCATAATCGATGCCGTCACTTCGCCGCCTGCCGTCACCTTAACCTGAACGATACGATTGAGTAAATACATATCCTGATAATACATCTCAAATCGGTAATAGCTGGTATAATCCATATAAATTGCAGATTGATCCGCAAGGAACACAAGTGAAAAGTCGCTCAGATCGACGCCTGGATAGGCTGCCGCATATTGCGCAATGATCTCACTTTCAATGTCTGCCGAAACATCATCGTTTTCGTCTACAATACGCAGCGCACCCGTGCTAGTATTTTCTTCGATTACAGCAAACGCATAACAATATGTTTTTGCATAGGTCTGTGCTGTAGAATCCGCGTAGCCATAGATTGTGCCAGTGAAATGTTCAAGATCCTCCCCAGGCACAAGGTAAATATAGCAATTCGTAATCATTGTGCGAGAAACATAAATTTCACAAGATGGGTTCAAGATTGTAATTTCGTTGAGCGAATCACAGAACTGAAATGCGTTCTCTGCGATATAAGTTACGCTTTCCAGAACCACAACAGAATTCACGGTGATCGATGTAAACGCGCTTTCGCCAATCTCTGTCACCGGCAAGTCCTCGATTTCCGATGGAATCACCACATCATCGACAGAGCCATCAAACCCTGTAATTTCAATGGAATCTCCATGATTGGTATAAGTAAAGCAAGATGCATCCGTTTAATCAGTCCCCCGGCTCTGTGTAAATCTGCCATACAAAATTGACGCCGCAAGCATACTGGAATTCAAATTGATAGACGGATTCCTTATACACAATGGAATCCGTCTGAATCAGTGCATAGCCTAAATCTTCGTCTACTTCCGCAAGAGATTCCAGTAAATTTGAAGCAGCCTGTACTTTTTCGTCCACCGACATAGCTACATATTCCACAGAACTTTCCAATTCGCTGATCGCAGTGTCTACAGTTTCCATATCTGTCAGTTCTTATTCCGTGAAAAGGCGATAAACATGCACGGTGATCGTTTTCGAAGAATAAGTTAATCCATCCAAAGTGTACTGTGCATAATAGGCGTAGTCTCCCACTTCTTTTTCAGAAAAATCCAGATAGTTGAAGAACACACCGTCATTCATGTATTCGTCCCCATCATCCGCATTGGTGAAGCCTCCATCATCATAGAGCGTGGCAACCGCCTCGCCAGTGTCTAAGTCTGCCAGCGTAATTGTATCGACTTCCGCAAGTGTTTCTGCAGTGAAGAGAATCGCTTTGTGCTCTTCTTCACCGGTGTAGTCAACGCAGATTCTTGTTGCACTCGCTTCAAGCGTAACCGGTTCGTACAGAACCATCTCTTCCAGCGCTGTGACGCTGAGATTCGCTACCAGACCGCTTGCGAACACACTTGCTGCAACCGCGGCGCATAGAAATTTTTTCCTTTCATAAAAAGCCCTCCGAGCGTTTCGTTCAAGCAATGCAGTGCCTGAACCGTTTTCGTTTGCGTGTCATTGTGCATGCGCAAAAGCCAATGGCACACATTTTTCGGCTGGCAGAACTAGTTTCGATCGAGCTAACCACCATTTTCTGCCATCTTACTGTTTTAGTATAACGAAAGAAGCACACCGATGTCAAGCATTTTCGCAGAAATTCAGCGATTTATTCAAATCAGGTTTAGAAAGTTTGTGAATATTTTTTTCGAAAAGATGCAACATTTTCGAATGTGCGGAATCACGACTTGACGATTCCTTTGTAAAGACGGACGACATGAAAATATAACAACTCGGTCATTTATAAAGAGACCAAATGGTTTATAATAAAAAGAGATCTGTGATGTGCTGGCGAAAGCGCGAAGATAGTGCTGAAGAGATTTTTTTGATACTGATTTTAAAAGGGATAAGTAAATTTTTATGAAAAATATTGGATACATAATTGCAATTGCATTGGAACCAATTTTTGTTATCGTTTCCGTTCTTCTCGGCTTCCGTACACAGAATTGTGTTTTGGCGGCTGTTTGGCTATATGCCATGATTATTTCCGCATTTACTTCGGCATACCTCAATGTGAAAAGCAATAAAAAGATCCTTCATCGTATTCTCTTTGGGCTTATGATTTACGCATTTGTGATCTTAACGATCATTCTTTTGGTTTCTGTATTGAATCCGAATATCGATTTCCCACTCTATTGAGCGTACTGCATGAAAATTGCGCAGCAGTTTGGGCTACTGCACCAGGAGCATGGACTCATTTTTGAATCATAGTGCTTTTCCATGCATTTTATTTTCGAAGTGACTCGTGCTTATCAACTTTACTATAGTATGTTATAATTTTACGCAAGGCTTCTTCTACAGTACAGCTGACGTCAAAAAAACAAATGGCTTTTCATTCCAGCTGCTTTTGTACCTGAAAGCCGATTTTTTGGCAGACCACGCAGCGACAATCACCGATTTGTTCGACCTTTTTCATGCTGCCTATGCCATGATTGCATCCATTCCCATTACCACAGCGGACTGTATTTTCACAGACAGCAGATTGCTCTATTATATCCGTGCAGCAAATCCGCTCCTCCATTCGCTCGATGGTTTCATCATCTACCGTAAATATCAGAAACCGCGTGACACTGCCAAATGTTTCATCGATCTGAACGCCGTCAGAAGAAGCAATTGCGATTTTATAGGTCATACTGTTTCATCTCCACATAAGAAACTTAGTTCCAGCGCTGTACAGCAACCGAATAAATGTCCTCAATCAGACGGATGCTGCCCGTATAGCCGACATACGTGTCGTCTAACACGACCTTGTCTTGTACAGGCCACAAAATATTCAAGAAATGCCCGAACATTTTCTCGGTCATCTCTTTTTCATAATAGCTTCCGAGAATCAGCGGATAGCCGTGATAATCGTGAGACTGAATTTCATTGTATATCTTATAGCCGTCAGTTTCAAAGCTCACCTCTGCTTTTAAACCGTAGTTGAGATTCTCAAATTCCGTGCGTATTTGCTCTTGAAACGCCTTTGGTGTGTCATCTGTGATAAACTGCTTTGCCGGTATAAGTCCCAGATCATTGACCAGAAATTTCGTAATTCCAAGTGCATACTGCGCATCCGCTACAACCGAAAACTGCTTTGCCATAACACGTGTTTCCAAAAACATATCCGCATAGCGTTCAATAAGATAGTAGTAATAATTCTCATGCTTATTGATGATACTTTCGATTTTTTCCGCATCGACACATGTGAATTTTCTAACCTCACGCAGAAACCTGCTTGTTTCAAAAACGCCGATCGGCAATGTGGGATAATAAAGGCATGGGATTCCAAGTTTCCGCTCCATCTTCTTCATGTATCCGACCGATACCCAAGGAGATACGAGAAGATTATATTCCGCTTTTGGAATGCGCTTGATATTTTTGATTCCATGCCCATAACCAAAGATGGCATTCGGAATAAGGCCAAGCTCAGCAACGAGCTTTTCAAGCTCTCTGATATTCCCAAGCCAGAACAAGTCCTGATAGGGTACATCTGCCCATATATTGACGAGTCCCTTTTCCTTCTCATCAGACGCTTCAAGATACTGTTCGATGATCGCATCAATTACCTGCTCATGGCCTATGTAATTATTCCCTTTAAAGCCTGCTGTGGATGCATAAATTACAGGCTTTTCAGAACCTTCAAAGCGACTGACAACCTCTGCGGTATCATCCCCAACAATTTCCGGAATACATCCGATCAAGACGACATACAAGTCCGCATCGATCACTTTTTGCGCATTTTCAATGGTAGTTTCAAGCTTTTTTACGCCGCCAAATACAACGTCCTTTTCATTAATGCTTGTGCAGGGAAAAATATTCGGTGAAAAATAGCCGCTGCTTCCGATAGAATCAGAAAGCTTTTGTGCGCAGCCAGGTCCTGAATGAAGGATCGGAATGGCTCTTTCGATTTCCTGCACTGTCTGCATTGCGCCCAATGTACATTTATATCTTTGCTTATCAAGAAGTTTCGCCATTACTTTTTCGCCCCCTCTAAGAATTTATCAACCTTCTGCTCATACCACCAGTCCGTATACGGAAGTTTCACATGTTTTGCAAGATTTTTTCAAAGCTGCGGTTATGAATACTGTCAAGAATAGACTGTGCGAATTCAAGCGTATGCTTGTAGCCGAAAATCATATACTCATCCGCAACATATACTGCCGGCGTTCCATTTTTGATTGCCCATACCGTAGAGCCGGGATGTCTGGAAAGATACAGGTCAGGATGATATTTATTAAGAATATTCATTACCTCGTAATTCTGCTGATCGGCAACACTTGCTTCAAAATCAATATCATGCTCCAACAGATATTCCATAGACGGCGGCACATCGCCGTTTTCGTATTTCTTATCGTAATGCCATGCCAAAGCCCAAACGGCTTCAATGCCAAGTTCATCCAAAACTCTTGACACTTCGAAGGTATATCCCGGTCCCATACCAAGAACTGCCTTCAAGCCTTTTAATTTTTTTCACTTCCTCGATCTGCGGAATGTAAATCGCACGCTGTTCTGCAATATAGGTTTCTACCTTGTCACTGCGACCTGTGACTCTGTCAATTTCACACAGCCATGTCTCGAAGCCTGCGATTCCGAGAGGATTGATTATTCGGATATATGGTACGCCGTATTTCTCCTCGAGTCCATTGCCAAGGTAATTTCCCAGCGTGCCACATATATAGGTGGTTGCAAGCGATTCCGAAATATAACTCAGCTCCTCAACTGTGGAATTGCAATAAAGGAAGATTGGCTCTAAGTCAAAATTTTTGAATATCTCTATAATTTCCGGTCGTGCACTTTCGTAGAAGTTCTTAAAGTTGATGGTATTTCGCTTCTGCTTCGGCGGCTGAATGATACTGCTCAGTACTGCATGGTCGGAAATGTCAAATCCTGTCGCCCATATTCTTGACTTGAAGCCTTCGCAGTGTACGGCTGTAATCGGGACGTCGATTTCTTCCCTTGCATCGTCAACAACACTGTCAATATCTTCGCCAATGATGCCTGTAGCACAGAAGCTTGTTACAAAAATTGCTTTTGGAGTATATCGGCGGTTCACTTCGAGAATCATTTTTCTGAGCGCTTCAGTTGAACCGAAAATGATATCCTTTTCATTCATATCTGTCCCAACATAAACGGTGTCATTTGTAACGCCACGCTTTTTTGCCATGACTTTATCGAGATAATATGCATTTGCGCTTGCCACGGAACATCCTGCCGGTCCATGATGAATTATCGCAATATCCCGGATTGCTGAAAGTTGTCCCAAAGCGCAGCTCGAAAGGCAAGTGCTTGACTGTGAAAAGCATCTCGAACAGCCCTTTAAAGTGCCGCATTCGCTTTGTTTTGCAAGATCGCCCAATGTGCCGATATAGCCCGTGATTGAACCTATATGATTTTCTCTTGTAGCCACATTGGAGCTTTCGAAATTCAATGCCATAATGTGCGCCTCCTCAAACGTGATAATTTTCATCGAAAAGATGCGTAGAAAGATAGCGAAGCCCGGTATCCGGCAAAATAACAACAATTGTCTTTCCGGCATTCTCTAGCTTTTCGGCAAGCTTTGTCGCGGTATAAATTGCAGCGCCAGAGGATGCGCCGATTAAAATACCATCTGTTCTTGCCACTTCTCTTACGGCTTCATACGCCTGATTCGTATGCACCTCGTACCAATCATCATAAACATTTCTGTCGAGATTTGCGGGGATGTATCTTTCTTCCACGTTTTCAAAAGGGTGTACCCCTGTGATTTCCTCCTGATCGGGACGTTCCTCACTCTGGAAAGAATCTTCGGTCGGCTAAATTCCCACAACCTGGATCTGCGGATTCTTTGATTTGAGATAATTCCCTGTACCAGAAAGCGTTCCGCCTGTTCCCACATTTGCCACGAAAATATCAATATTTCCGTCTGTGCCCTGTCATATTTCTGAGCCTGTGGTTTTAAAGTGAACATCAGGATTTGCGTGATTTCTCGTCTGGTCTGCGAACCAAACATTTTTTCGCCGCTTATCGCTCTTTCAAGCACTTTGCAGCATTCGACAAAATCGGGACCGTTTTCTTCCATGCTTTTGACGACCTCTGGAACCTCCGACAGCTTTACGGTTTCACCGCCAAACGCATGAACCACCTGATAGCGCTCCTGGCTTACCTGATCCTATATGTACGCACGGAATTGATAGCCCTTTGCTGCCGCAATTGCGGCGAGTCCAACACCTGTGTTGTCGCTTGTAAGCTCCACGATGGTATCTCCCTTTTTCAGCTTTCCGGAGCATTCCGTATCTTCCACCATTGCAAGGGCGATTCTGTCCTTTACGCTTTGATTCGGATTGTAATATTCCAGCTTCACGAGAATTTTTGCCTTGAGATGATGTTTTTCCTCATAGTTTTTCAACTTGAGCAGCGGTGTTCTTCCAACAAGCTCCGCAATAGATTCATATATCTTTGCCATGATTTTATTCTTCCTTTCAAATATGATAATCGTCTGCGGAATCCATAAGTCCGAATTCCAACAGAATTTCCTCCAGACGTTCTTGTGTCATTGGCGTTGGAATCGCAAATTTTGTATTATTGATCATGGCTTCCGCTAGATTCCTGTATTCCTGCGCCTGATTCGAATCCGGTTTGTATTCGATCACTGTTTTCTTATTGATTTCCGCACGCTGAACGATATTGTCACGCGGGACAAAGTACAAGTGCTGCGTTCCAAGCTCCTTGGAAAACGCACGAAGCAGATCGTACTCTCTATCAACATTTCTGCTGTTGCAGATGATACCACCCAAGCGCACGCCGCCTGTTCTCGCATATCGTTTGATTCCCTTTGCAATATTATTTGCCGCATAAAGCGCCATCATTTCTCCGCTTGCTACAATATAAATTTCCTTTGCCTTCCCCCTCACGAATCGACATAGCAAAACCGCCACAGACAACATCGCCGAGTACGTCATAGAAAACATAGTCAAGGTCATCGGTATATGCACCCAGATTTTCAAGCATATTGATCGAAGTGATAATTCCTCTTCCTGCGCAGCCAACGCCCGGTTCAGGGCCTCCAGATTCCACGCAGCGCGTACCGCCGTATCCCTCGCGCATGATTCTATCTAGCACAATATTCTCTCCCTCATCGCGGATCGTGTCAAGCACGGTTTTCTGCGCCAAACCTCCCAAGAGAAGTCTTGTTGAATCTGCCTTTGGGTCACAACCAACGACCATAACCTTTTTGCCGTGATCACAAAGACCAGCCGTGAGATTCTGCGTTGTGGTTGATTTACCAATACCGCCTTTTCCATAGATTGCAATTTGTCTGATTTCTGACATTGTTTTTTATTCCTTTCCAATCAATTTTTGTACCTATTCATATGAAATCACTTTCCTAATCGAATTTTCAATCCAATCAAGAAGTTCCATTGCGGTAATACCAAACTGTTCAGCGCACATTGACGCTCCGTTTCCGATTTTGCTAACAAGAAGGTATTTACAGTCCTGAAGTATTTTCATATTTTTCTTTAGCTTTTCGTCATCATGATCTCGAAAGCTGCAAACTGGTTCTGCGCTTCGGATTTCCGCAAGATTACAGTTCCCACTGTCTGTCACATCATAAATGAGAAACCTGTCTGCATGACCAAAATGCTGATTTACAACGATTCCATCCGATGACGCAACCGCGATTCGATACGAATTATCCATGAGAAAATGTTTCCTTTACGTTAAATCTTTTTTGATAGATCTGCTCGCCGAATTCCGATTTTCAAGGGACGCCCACTGCATCCGCCCGACAATGCTGGCAATGACGGAAAACATCGATATATTTTGACGCCTTTGTATGCGCCGCATCAATCTGCGAACAGGTCGGTGCTTTTTGATCGGCAAGTTCATACTATGGGATCAGTGGGATAATATTATAAATCGCTGCGCCCGCCTGACTTACGGCTTTTGCAATTTCTTCCATATGATTTTCGTTGATCTCCGGAACAAGTACCATATTCACCTTCACGGTGATTCCCGCTGCAGCAATCTTTTTGATTCCGTTCAGTTGATGATCAATCAGCAGTTCCGCTGCTTCGATACCTTCATATTTTTTTGCCATGATAAATGACATATTTGTTAAGCTTCGCTTCAATCACAGGATCAACTGCGTTTACTGTGACGGTAAGCGAATCGATTCCGATGTCAATGATTTCCTCTGCACGCTCATCAAGTAAAAGCCCATTGGTGCTCATGCATTTTAGTAGCTTCGGAAAATGTTCTTTCACCTTGCGAAAGGTTTCTATCGCGTAATCAGATGCCAGCGGATCTCCTGGCCCTGCAATGCCCACAACCCGAATTTCTGGACAGATCTCCAAAGCTTTTTTTAAAATATCCATACTTTCCTCCGGCGAGATCACCTTTGATGTGACGCCGGGGCGATTTTTGGTATCGTTTATAGCACGCTCACAAAATCGACAGGCAATATTGCATCCCGGACTAACCGGCAAATAAATTCTTCTGACATTATTTTTATTTCCGCCGAAACATGGGTGGGAATTCTGCAAATTTTTATAGTTGTTACTCATATGATTTATCACTCCTCTCACTTGACATGCCGTTAATGCGTCAATAACGCAAAATGATCGAATCGGGTACGAATGCCATTAAAGTACAGCTCTAAGCCGGTCAAGCGCTTCTTTCATGACACTCCTTGGACAAGCAACATTGATACGCTGAATGCCTTCGCCGCATTTGCCGAAGATTCTGCCGCTGTCCAGCCAGAGCTTTGCTTTGTTGACAATCGCATTTTCCAATGCATCAGCATTCAGACCTGTTTTCCGGAAGTCAAGCCATATAAGATATGTGCCATCAGGTGTTATCATGTTTACGTCCTTGAAATTTTCCTTTACATATTCATGCGTAAAGCGAATATTTTCATGAACATAGTTCAGCATTGCCTTGTACCATTCATCACCTTTACTGTATGCTGCTTCGCATCCGACTAATCCAATAACATCAAGCTGACTGATCCCAGCAGCATTGCGTTCCCTGCGGAACTTATGTCTTAATTCACGATTTGGAATAAATATATTCGAAATCATAAGTCCTGCAAGATTGAAGGTTTTACTCAGGGAGGTACAGGTGATGCTGATATTTTCAAACGACTTCTTCAGGCTTGCAAAAACAAAATGCCTGCCATGAAATACGAAATCCTGATGAATTTCATCGCTTACAACGATAACGCCATACTTTACGCAAAGATCTCCAAGCCGTATTAATTCGTCCGCTGTCCACACGCGTCCCACAGGATTATTGGGACTACACAGTATAAATAATTTGATTTTTTCCTTGACGATTTTTCGTTCGAAGTCCTCAAAATCGATATGATAACGATTGTCATCGCCGAGATACAGATCATTGTTCACGACTTTTCTGCCATTGTCTCGGATGACCTCCGAAAAAAGATAGTACACCGGCTGCTGGATCAATACGCCATCGCCTGGGTTTGTATAGGCTTTTACTGCCATCACAAGCGCGAAAACCACGCCTGGCGTTTTCACAAGCCATGATTCTTGTACATCCCAGGAGTGATGAACTTTCATCCAATTTCGTACCACTTCGAAATATGGAGTCTGAACCTCGCTATAGCCAAAAATGCCATGCTTTGCCCGTTCAATGAGAGCGTCCTCAATATAAGAGGAGGTTTGAAAATCCATATCCGCAACCCATAAGGGAAGAACGTCCTCAGGCTTACCGCGTCTTTTTGCAAAATCGTATTTCAGACATCGTGTATTTCTTCGGTCGATAATTTGATCGAAATCAAGGTTTCTTTCAGCCATTCCCTTCACGCTCCGTTTCTGAAAAGACGCTTTCAAGTTCGTATAGCAGATCGCCAATATTTTCAATCCCACCGACAATCTGAGGGTGCTTTCCGTGATACCGTTTTTGATACGAATTTCTTCCGGTACATCTGCATGTGTCTGCGTTGTTGGATATGTGATAAGCGTTTCAACACCGCCAAGACTTTCCGCGAATTTGATCATGTGTACTTTTTCCAGGACAGACAGTGCAAATTCCTTGCTTTCTAGCTGAAATGTCAGCATCGCTTCAAATCCACGCGCTTGCTTTTTTAGGATCTCGTATCCAGGATGCTCTGGAAGTCCGGGGTAAATCATCTTTGTGACGGATTTTTCTTTTTTCAGCCATTCGGCAATTTTCATTGCATTTTCCTGTGATTTTTCCATGCGAATTCCCAGCGTTTTGATACCCCTTAAAATAAGCCAGCTATCAAAGGGCGCTAAACCGGTACCGGTTGTTTTCATCAAAAAAGAGAACTTCTCAGCAAGATCCTCTCTGTTTGTGATTAAAAAGCCTGCAAGGGTATCGTTGTGTCCGCTAAGATATTTCGTACCGCTATGCACGACAATATCAGCGCCCAAATCAAGGGGATTTTGAAAATATGGCGACAAAAATGTATTATCAACAATGAAAAGCAGTCCATGCCTTTTCGCAATTTCGGCAACGTGCGCAATATCCGTTACATGCATCATTGGGTTCGTTGGAGTTTCTATGTAGATTGCCTTTGTGTTTGCACGGATAAAATGCTCGATCTCATCGCGATCACAGTCAATATTTGAAAATTGCAGACCATTTTTCTCAGAAATATGACGGAACAATCGAATGCTTCCACCATATAAATCGGAATCTGCAATGATACGATCGCCGGGCTTGAAAATTTCCATCAGCAAAGAAATGGCGGCCATTCCTGAAGAAAATGCAAATGCGCTGACGCCGTTTTCCAGCGATGCAGCAACCCTTTCAAGATGCTCTTTTGTGGGATTCTGCAAACGGGAGTAATCATATCCCGTGCTTTTTCCAACCACTGGATGCGCATAAGTTGCCGTTTGATAAATCGGATAGCTGATTGCACCGTAGTGATTACAATGATTCTCGTCCTCTTCAAGATGCAGACATTTTGTTTCGATTTGTCGATTCATGATCATTTGCCTCCTGATATTTTCGAATTTTCAGCAAATATTTTTCGCCAATCGGACTTAAAACGGAATCTTTACGCGAAATATAGCCTATTGTCATTTTTTCATCGGATTTCAGCTTCACTGCACAATAAATGCTGCCGTTCAAATCCTCGCAGATAATCCCCGAACACAGCGTAAAGCCGTTGAGTCCTACCATGAGATTTAGCAGCGTTGCTCTGTCGCTTGCACGAATAAAGCGCTTGTACGGATGGGTGCTCAAAACCTCTTCTGTAAAATAAAACGAATTTGATTCTCCTTGTGAAAAGCTGAGGCAGGGATATTCTTCGAGTTCCTCAAAAGAAATTTCTTAGCGTCCAGCAAACGGATGTCCCTTCCACAGATATACATAGACGTCACATGTAAAAAGCGGCGTAAAGCCGAGCGCAGCTTCCGAAAAAATCTTCGTCAGAACTGCTTTGTTATAGTCGTTAAGATAGAGGATCCCAAGCTCGCTTCTTCGGTTTTTTACATTTTCAATAATTTCTCTTGTTTTCGTTTCAAACACTTCAAATTCGTATTCATCCATGCCGTACTGCTTCACAAGTTCAACAAAAGCATTTACTGCAAATGTGTAGTGCTGCATAGAGACACTGAAATGCTTTTTTACGTTAACTCGTGAGATATATTTTGCGTCTAAGATTTCATACTATTCCACTACCGACCTTGCGTATCCGATAAATTCAGATCCCGCAATTGTAAGTGTGATTCCGGTTCGAAAACGGTTGAAAATTTCAAAGCCAATTTCCTGTTCCAGTGAACGAATTGTGGTCGACAGGCTCGGCTGCGATAGAAACAACTTCTTTGCGGTCTTACTCAGCGAATGCTCCCCTGCCACTGTGATTGCATATTTCAGTTGAACCAATGTCATTTTCTCTATACTCCTATAAAACATATCGAATTAAAATGATTTCATTGTAATGCAATTTCACTCAAATGTCAACTAGATTTTTTCTTTATCGCGCGATAGTTTTCATCTATAGCGGCTGACACATGAAGCTTTACTTGAAAATATTCCCTGAGAAATGTACTTTTCTAAGAACCATAAAAATTCCCTTCATCGGAGGAAAAGCTTTGATGAAGGGAATGAATTTGTTTACCTTGCATTTCTAAACCAAATTATTTTAACCAGAAATCTGCTTTTTGATAAGCTAACTGTTTGGATTGCAGCTGCAATGAAACTTCGCTGTTGATTGCCGAAATCTGTGCGTATTTTGCGGCGATTGCAGTGTTATTCATCGTGGCTTCTACAGTTGCTAAAATTTGTTGATTCTGCTGATAAAGCTGTGCATTGGCTTGTGCTTGCTGAACGATCGCTGCGCCATGCAGCCGAATCACATTGTCGAGCTTCTGCTTGATTGCGTCCAGATTGCACTGCATTAACGCTTCAGAAAGACCTTGATTCGATGTAGAAATATAGTCGTATAAGTAATAGATGCCTTGAATGTTGCGGAATTGAAGCGGGATGATGTTTAACGAATAGGCTTTTTGGAGTTGTGCTTTTGTGGATTGAATGTCGGCGGTTAAGTCTTTTCTCTGATCTCGAGCTTTTTTTAATATATTGGATAATTGTTGCTCTTGACATTTTCTTTCAATTTCATAAGATGCAAGTTCTTTCTTATATGTCTCTAATTTCTTTTTTTATTCATAATGATTTATCATATTCTCTTTTTTTCTTGCTATTAGCATTTAAATACAAAATAAAAGGAATAAATAAAGGAAGTTCCAAGAGAAGACATAATACTCCTAAAAATATTTCATCAAAATCAAAAATGCCACTCCACCGATAGAAGCGGGAATACCGATAAAACCTCCTATCTTAAACAATGGATCATAAAAAGGATTATATGGCACCTTTTGAAAAGGTTCATTTGGTTTCTGTGCTGTAGGATTCTTTTGTATAAAATCATCTTGCATTACATCATCCTGCGCTTGTGCCAACGCATTTTCCGATTCATACACAATCGTCTCCATTGTTCGAATATTGTCCAAATAGATAAGCAAAGCTTCTCTACTAATTTCGTCTGCCATGGAAATTCCTCCTCTTTCGGTTACATCCTTCTTTTCCGACTCAGCGTATATCGCACAAATTCGACCGAATACAATCTTATTTTACACGATTGATATAAAAAAACGGTAAAAATTTTGCTTAAATTTGGTTTCGTAAAAGCAATACATATTTTGTTTTCACTCGATTTTTCATGCAATGTTATGCTACAATAGAACTGATATAAAAAGAAGAAGAAAAACGCGCTCTCAT
>JAJQAB010000012.1 GCA_021203985.1 Ruminococcus sp.
CCAACTCGTTTAACATCCTGCTTTTTCGAGCGCGTGTAACAGATCATTGACAACTCTACAGCTGCCGGTTTTGATGCAACTTGTTTGCGCGCGGTGGGCGGCGCACCTGGTGGCAGTACCCACAAGAAAAAATGTTGACTTTTTTCCGAATATCTCGTATAATAATAGGAAAGATGACGAGAGTACATGTGTCCTTGCGCTGCATCGACATGTGTCGGCGGCGCGGATTGGTGTCGCCCGAAGAATTGCCCCTGCCTGGCGTGGGAATGGGAAAAAAGGAACTGTATATGAAAAGGATGAAACGCTTTTGGAAGCGCCTGGCTGCGGCTGCGGTCAGCGGTGCAATGCTTGTCGGGACATATGCCGGTACGGGCGCGACTGCCGGGGCAGAGGATGCAGAGACGGATGCGAATTTCGCGAAGGCGCTGCAGTACTCCATGTACTTTTACGATGCCAACATGTGCGGCACGCAGGTGAGCGAGACCTTGCGCTTTAGCTGGCGTGGCGATTGTCATACCTACGATTCGCAGGTGGAGCTTAGCACATCCGCCACGAATTTGAGCGAAGAATTTCTGACGGAAAACGCATCGATTCTTGACCCGAACGGCGATGGCTATATCGATGTTTCCGGCGGCTTTCACGATGCGAGCGATCATGTGAAGTTCGGCATGCCGAAGAATTATTCCGCCGCAACGCTCGGGTGGGGCTATTACGAATTCCGTGACGCGTATGTGGCGACTGGACAAGACGACCATATCGAAACGCTGCTGCGCTATTTCAATGACTATCTGATGAAGTGCACGTTTTTAAATGAGGATGGCGAGGTGGTTGCACACTGCTATCAGGTGGGTGACGGCGATATTGACCACGCCTACTGGAACGCACCGGAAATTGATGACATGGATCGACCGTCATACTTCCGACGGCGGACAAGCCGCAGACCGATTACGTAGCATCTGCGGCAGCATCCCTTGCGATCAACTATTTGAATTTCAAAGACACCGATCCGGAGTACGCACAGCAGTCGCTCGATTATGCGCTTACACTGTTCTCGTTTGCGGAGGAGAACGACAAGTAGCTTAGCAATAACAGTGATGGCCCGAAGAGCTATTATGTTTCGGCGAAGTGGGAGGATGATTATTGCTGGGCTGCGGCGTGACTTTATAAAATCACAAACGATTATCACTATCTCGAAGAGATCTTCCCGTACTATGATTATTATGCAGCGCCGTGCTATGTCTACTGCTGGAATAACGTATGGGGCAGCGTGCAGTGCATTCTAGGCGAAATCTCCATGGAACAGTATCCGGATTTCATCACGGACTATAAGGCAGCTGCCGGAAAGAACGAATATGAGGAGATGGACTACTGGGATTCGGTTGCATCTGCGATCAACAACTACATGAACGGCAACATCGGCACGATTACGCCGGCAGGCTATTTCTGGCTGAATACCTGGGGGTCGGCGCGGTATAATGCGGCGGCACAGCTGATGGCGCTGGTTTATGATAAGTACAATAACGATGGCGAGCCTTCAGAATTCAGCGATTGGGCGAAGGGACAGATGGAATATCTGCTCAGCGATAATCCGCTCGAACGATGCTATGTCGTGGGCTATGACGAAAATTCCGTAAAATATCCGCATCACCGCGCTGCGTCTGGTCTGGCAACGTGTGAGGATACCAGCGAACAGCGCTATGTCCTGTACGGCGCGCTGGTTGGCGGTCCGGACGACAGCGATAATCATGTGGATCTAACATCGGATTATACCTATAACGAGGTCACGATCGACTATAACGCCGCATTTGTCGGCGCGTGTGCCAGACTGTATACGTTTTACGGTGACGAATCGATGGAGATTACGCCGGACTTCCCACTGGAGACAACGGGCGATGATGCATCGAGCGGCAACGACTACTGGGTATCCGCTTATGCGGTTAGACGATCCGCAGGATAGCGGCGCAGGCATGACCAAAATCGCAATGCTCGTATATACCAATTCGACAGCGTCAAAGACTGACCTGTCGATTCGGTATTATTTCAGCATCGAGGAAATGACGGACACGAGCAATATCAGCGCGGTGACTGGAACGGAACTGTACGACCAGGCACAGGTGGAGGCCGGCGCAGACAGCGTGATTTCCGGGCCATATCAGTATGACGCCTCCTATGATCCGAATATTTACTATATCGATATCGCGTTTGACGGCTATAAAATTGTAAATTCGAATAAGAAATATCAGTTTACCGTTGACTTGTATTAGGGCGACAACTGGGATCCGACAAACGACTGGAGCTATCAGGATATTACGAAGGCGGCGGACACCTATCAAGACGGATCGGAGACGCGGACGAATTATATCTGCGTTTATTCTGATGGCGTTTTGGTGGGCGGAATCGAACCGGACGGCAGCGTCCCTGTGACGGAAGATCCGGCGGAGACAACCGAGACCACTGTAACAACCGATGCACAAACGACCGCATCGACCGCACTGACAACGACTGACGAGGAAATCGCCGACACTTCCACAGAGACCATCAGCACGCTTACCATGGACGAGACGACCGATTCCGATGAAACGCAGGAGACACAGACCACAACTACTGTGGAAACGATCACGAGCCAGAGCGGCACTTCCGGTGGGCTGCTCTACGGAGATGTGAACCTGGACGGAAGTGTCAATATGGCAGATGCGATCTTTCTGTGCAAGGCGAGTGCCAATATCGTGCAGCTCAGCGAATTGCAGGAGCGCGCGGCGGACTGTAACGGCGATGGCACAAGCGACAGCAACGATTCGATGACGCTGCTGCTGTTCCTGGTACAGGCGATTGAAAGCATTGGACAGATATCGTCCACATAAAGGAGTATGCAAATGAAACAATCGTCTGAGAATCTGCAGCAGCTGCTGGAAATTTTGCGTAGCAGGCAGCTGAAGAAATTATTTTCCGGTGCGACCGATAACACGCTGATTCAATTTTTTTGCTATTGCTTTGTCGGCGGCGCGGCAACCGTTGTGGACTGGGGACTTTCCTCACTATTGTTCTACGCGATTCTATAGCAGCAGTACGCAGCGCTGGCGAATGGCTTGTCCTTTGTGGCAGGCTTGCTGGTGAACTATGCGATGAGTACGTTCTGGGTGTTCCGCACTTCGAAGGTGAAATCACGCCTGGCGGAATTCCTCGCCTTTGCCGCAATCGGCGTAGTGGGACTGCTCCTCGCCATTGCGATTACGAAGGTGTTTGCGTGGATGATGGCGGATCAGCTGAGCGAGCTTTGTGCGAAGTGGGAACGCAAGTAAGAAGATTGGTGTAAAAAATGGTATCTATCATGAAGGATTATTTTGAAAATACAACGCAAATTACAGAAGAAGGCTATGCGGCAATTTTGCGGATTCGGCATGATCGCCAGCGCATGGCGTGCCACGGCATCAGTCTCGTGCTCGCCGCGCCGTTTTTGGGACGGTTGATTTATACGCTCATTTTGCTCTGCACGGGGTCTGCGTCTCAGGTGCGGTTTCGTCCGCTGGACGTGCTGTTTCTGCTGCTGCTGATTGTGGCTGTTTGGGTCTGGCATTATCCGCAAACGCAGATCCGGACGTACCTGCGGCGCACGCGCAAGGATCTGGATTTGCACGCGGTGCACCAGTACGCATTCTTTCCAGATCATTTGCAGATGATGACGACAACTACCCAGGAAAAATATGAGCTGGGCTATCACGCACTCACCTGGGTGAAAAGCGATGGGCACTGGATCGTGCTTTACTTTGCGCCGCAGCAGTTTACAATGCTCGTGGATCGAAACGGCTTTACGTACGGAACAGCGGAGGCATGTCTGCGCTTTCTACGCGGAAAAATACAGAAAATGTAATAACAATGTTACTGAAAAACACGGAAATCAATAATTACAAAGTGCTTACAAGGAAGGAAAAAAGTGATATAA
>JAJQAB010000003.1 GCA_021203985.1 Ruminococcus sp.
GGTCGACTTCGATAAATTATTACATGTTGTTTACTAAAATTGATTTCCGTGAAAAATAAGGAAAAAGTATTGACAAGAGAAGGAATCTGTGCTATAATAAAACTGATAGAAAATGCCGATGCTCCCGAATTGAATTGCGGTCGGCGGGCTTGGTGCTGTGTGGGCACGCCATGGTTTCGTACTCTGAATTATTGCAATTAGATTTTTGCAGTTATCTCTCTTTTTCTCATTGCTTTGCCGGGGCTGTTTGGTCGGAAATTAGAACAGCCCCGGCTTCCTTTTACCATTTTGACGGAGAGACGTGGGCTTTGTACACGGAAATTATTTTTGAAACTTGCTTCGGTGGTGGAGGGGTTCTCTATCTTCTGTCCTCTTGCATCTGACCTCTGATCCGGTGGATCTGCACTTTTTCGCTTGACATTTCCCCTATTTTCCATTACAATTAAAGAGAAGAGAGACGCGTTTCGCGTAAATTTGCATAAAGGAGAATCCCGCATGCTTTCGAATGAACAAAAAAATATGGAACAGATTGTCGACCTCTGTAAGTCTCGGGGCTTTGTCTATCCCGGCTCTGAAATTTACGGCGGACTGGCGAACGCCTGGGACTATGGTCCACTCGGCGTGGAACTCAAGCGCAATATCAAAAAGGCTTGGTGGAAACGCTTTGTACAGCAGTCGCCCTATAATGTCGGGCTGGACGCCTCGATTCTGATGAACCCGGAGACGTGGGTTGCTTCCGGTCACCTCGGCGGTTTTTCTGATCCGCTGATGGACTGCAAGAGCTGTAAAACGCGCCACCGCGCCGACAACCTGATCGAGGATTTTGACGGGACGAACCCGGCGGGCTGGACGAACCAGCAGATGATGGACTACATCCGCGAAAAAGGCATCACCTGCCCGAACTGCGGCAAGTCGGATTTCACTGACATCCGTCAGTTTAACCTGATGTTCAAGACGTTCCAGGGCGTGACGGAGGATTCGAAGTCGGAGCTGTACCTTCGACCGGAGACGGCGCAGGGCATTTTCGTCAACTTCGCGAACATCCAGCGCACGGCCCGAAAGAAGCTGCCGTTCGGCGTGGCACAAATCGGCAAATCCTTCCGCAACGAAATCACACCGGGGAACTTCATCTTCCGCGTCCGCGAATTTGAGCAGATGGAACTGGAATTCTTCTGCAAGCCGGGCACGGATCTGGAGTGGTTCCAGTACTGGCGCGGCTACTGCAAGGACTTCTTGCTGTCGCTGGGTCTGAAGGAAGAGAACCTGCGCCTGCGCGACCACGATCCGGAGGAGCTTTGCTTCTACTCGAAGGCAACGACCGATTTCGAATATCGCTTCTCCTTCGGCTGGGGCGAACTTTGGGGCGTTGCGGATCGCACGGACTACGACCTGACACAGCACCAGAACCACAGCGGAAAATCGCTCGAGTACTTTGATCCGGAGATGAACACGAAGTACGTGCCGTATGTCATCGAACCGTCTCTGGGCGTAGAACGCCTGTTCCTGGCGATCGTGACGGAAGCGTATGACGAAGAGGTAATAGATGTCGAGAAGAACGACACGCGCATCGTAATGCATTTGCATCCGGCGCTCGCACCGTTCCAGGCAGCAGTACTGCCGCTGTCGAAGAAGCTCGGCGAGAAGGCACAAGAGGTCTACGCGATGCTCTCGAAGTACTTCTCGGTCGACTATGACGAAACCGGCTCGATCGGCAAGCGCTATCGCCGCCAGGACGCCATCGGCACGCCGTATTGCATCACCTACGATTTCGACTCGCTCGAAAAGGACAACTGCGTCACCGTGCGCGACCGCGATACGATGGAACAGGTTCGCATGCCAATCGATGCGCTGGTCGATTATTTGCAGGGGAAAGTCGAATTTTAAGTGCTTAACTATGGGAATCAATTATTTAATTAAACATACCAAAAAGACATCTCAGTCACGTATATGGCGTGCCAGCTCCAGCACAAGACACACCTTTCGGGCATTTTTCAGGGAAACCGAGAGGTTTGTGTGGGCGGTTACAGTAACTTCTTGCCTCCCCCTGAAAGGACGCTCTTGTGGCGTGCCTTGCGCTGAGGGGGGGACCGCCGCACAGCGGTGGTGGAGGGGTTCTCTGTTCTCTGTCCTCTTGCATCTGACCTCTGATTCGGGTCACCATTCGAAGCAAGTTTAAAAATTGATTTCCGTGGTGCCTGATTATATGATGTAAATGTAAAAAATGGGGGGATTGCGCCGCGTGACGCGATCCCTTTTTGTTTCGGCAGTACCGGCAAAACGCCGGAAATTTCAATGTTATTTTAAACTTTCTATGTTAAGCTATGGTTATGATTCACGAATTGTCGAATTCGTGTGAACGTACGTGATCGAAACGATGCAATTTCACAAACGCGCTTCGGCGGTTTTGCTTTTTTGTAAATTGCTGTAGAAAGGATGAAGAGTATGAATTTTCGAAAATATCTGGCACTCCTTTGTGCCGCGGCTTCTCTGGAGGCATTCACCGGATATGCTTCGAGTCAGTCGGATGCGGAATCGAGCGAAGCGGAAATCAGTGCCGTGAAGACAGACGACACCGTTGTTGCGACCATGACGACAACGACATGCGCCGTCACCACAATGGCGGTTTCTTCGACAACGACTTCCCATACGACCGGGTCGAAATCATCGACCGTGACCACCTCAAAAACCGTTCCAGCTTCCGCGTATCGCAGTGCCGGCGGCGACAGCGCCTATACAGATGATGAGGACGACACGAGTGCCGATAATAACAGCTTCGGCGGCAGTTCGGGCGCAGCTCCGGCAATAGCTTGTCCGGTGACAGCAGTGGAAACACCTCCGGCGATTCCGGTTCGGACTCCAGCTCCGGCAATAGCTCCGGTAACAGCTCATCCGGCGGCAGCAGCAGCGGCAGTAACAGCAACTCCAACTCCAACAGCGGCGGCAGCTCGGGTGACAGTTCCTGTGGCAGTTCCGGTGGCAGCTCCAGCGACTCGAACAGCTCCGGCGGCGACAGCAGCGCATCCACACAGGCAGCCGCAGAAACCGCTGCACCGCAGACAGAAGCCGCAGTCGTAGAAACCGAAGCGGTTGTCGAAGAAGAGGAACGCGTGATGATCACCCTCAGTGACGGCGGCATTACTGCATCGAGCAGTGACGGCGTTTTGATCAGCGGCAGTGTGGCGACGATTACGCAGGATGGACGCTATGAGCTTACTGGCACGCTGAGCAACTGGCAGATTGTCGTGAGCGCGACCAAGGAAGAAAAGGTCGATCTCTACTTCAACGGCGTCAGCATTACCTGTTCTGGGGCAGCGCCGGTTTATGTCGCGAGCGTGGACACCTGCACGATTCACCTAGAGACCGGCTCGACCAACTACATGGCGGATACGACCGCGAATGCGAACAGCGTGGCGATCTTCAGCAAGGACGACCTCACCATCAAGGGCGTCGGCGCAATGACCGTGGTTGGCACGAAGAAGTACGCGATCAAGTCGAACAATGACGTGAAGATCAAGAACGGTACGCTGACGATTTCTGCGGTTTCCGCCGGGATCTACGGCGAGGACAGCGTACAGGTTTCGGGCGGTTCGATTACCGTGACTTCGTGCAAGGACGGTATCAAGGCGTGCGACAGCGTCTACTATGACGGCTATGTGACCATGGAAGATGGCTATATCGATGTCCTGAATGCCACCGGAAATGGCATTCAGGTGGACGTTAGCATCACCATTTCCGGCGGTGCAGTCAACGTACATTCCACAAAGAAGGGGCTCAACTGCGACAACGCGACCTATGCGGACGGCTGCTACGCGGAATACTAAACATATAAACCCAACCCAAGAAAACAAGGGAACGCAAATCAAATGCGTTCCCTTTTTCGGTTTATTATATGCAATTACACCTCGTGGCTGTGCCGCTTGGAGATTTTCAGCCGGTTGATCGCGCGGTTCAGCGCCGCCTGGCTGTGGTAATACTGCATGATGCTCTGCTTGTGGAGCAGCCGCTCTTTGGCACGCTCCGCCGCTTCTGCAGCACGCTTCGCGTCAATTTCCTCAGGAAGCTCGATCGCGTCTCCGAGCACCAGCACGTAGTCCCGGCGAATTTCCACAAAGCCCTCGCTGATTGAGGCATAGTGCCACTTGCCATCGATCTGATACTTCAATTCCCCCGGGCTGATAACTGTAACCATCGACTCGTGACCAGGCAGAACGCCAAACATGCCGTCCACGGTCGGAAATACGAGATACTCCGAAGGTCCGACATAAAACGGTCGGTCAGAAGCCAGGATTTCCAGTTGAAATGTCTTTTCCATCACGCACTCCTCACGAAATCGATGTGATTTTTGCCTTTTTGATGACTTCGTCGATCGTCCCCACCATAAAGAACGCACTCTCCGGATATTCGTCCATCTCGCCGTCAATGATCATCCGGAAGCCGCGGATCGTCTCCTCGATTGGCACGTACTTGCCGGGCGTACCGGTGAATACCTCTGCGACATGGAACGGCTGCGACAAGAAATGCTGAATCTTTCTCGCACGGTACACGGCGAGCTGATCCGCTTCGTCCAGCTCCTCCATGCCAAGAATCGCGATGATATCCTGTAACTCCTTGTATCGTTGCAGTAGCTCCTGCACACTTCGCGCCACGCGGTAGTGCTCCTCGCCGACTATGTCCGGTTCGAGAATCCGCGAAGTCGACTCCAACGGATCGACCGCCGGGTAGATGCCTTGCTCGACAATCTTACGCGACAGAACAGTCGTTGCGTCCAGATGGGCGAAAGTTGTCGCAGGCGCCGGGTCGGTCAGGTCGTCCGCCGGTACATAGACCGCCTGTACCGAGGTGATCGATCCGTTCTTCGTGGAGGTAATGCGCTCCTGCAATTCGCCGACCTCGTTCGCCAGCGTAGGCTGATAGCCAACCGCCGATGGCATCCGCCCGAGCAGCGCGGACACCTCCGAGCCAGCCTGTACATACCGGAAGATGTTGTCGATGAACAAAAGCACATCCTGATGCTTCTCGTCACGGAAATATTCCGCCATCGTCAGCCCTGTCTGCGCCACACGCATACGCGACCCCGGAGGTTCGTTCATCTGTCCGAACACCAGCACCGTCTTGTCGATAACGCCAGATTCCTTCATTTCGTTCCAGAGGTCGTTGCCCTCACGCGAACGCTCGCCGACTCCGGTGAAAATCGAATAGCCACTGTGCGCTGTCGCCATGTTGTGGATCAGTTCCTGAATCAGAATGGTTTTTCCGACACCTGCGCCGCCGAACAAGCCGACCTTACCGCCTTTTGCGTACGGTGCTAAGAGGTCGATGGTCTTGATGCCCGTTTCGAGCACCTCGACCACGGGACTTTGGTCGCGGAAGGACGGTGCGGGGCAGTGAATCGGCCACTTTTCCTCCGCCTTGACTTCGCCGGCTTCATCGATCGGCTCGCCGAGTACGTTAAATATTCTGCCGAGCGTTGCCGTACCGACCGGCACCTGAATGCAAGATCCGGTGGCGGTGACTGTCATGTCTTTTGTGAAGCCCATGGTGGAGGACAGACAAATACAGCGCACCACGCCGTTCCCCATATGCTGCGCCACTTCCATGACACAGGTTTTCCCCTGATTTTCGACCAGCAGAGCGTCCTTGATCATCGGGAACTTTCCCGGAAATGCCACGTCAATGACCGGCCCTAAGACCTGTACAATTTTTCCTGTTTCCATATGCGCCTCCTGTGCCCACGTTCGGGCAGTGGTTCTTCTCGCGGCGTACCGCGTTTGATTTCGTGATTACAGCTCTGCGCCGCCGACAATTTCCGTGATTTCCTGTGTAATTGCCGCCTGACGCACCCGGTTATATTGTAGCGACAGTTCTTGTAGTATATCCTTCGCGCTGGTTGTGGCGGAGTCCATCGCGGACATCCGCGCTTGCTGTTCACTACAGAACGAGTCAACCATCGCGCCGTAAACCAATCCCTTCATAAAGTTCGGCGTCAGGTGCTCCATGACAAGATTCGGCGTGGGAAAGAATTCTGCCTCGTGGTGTCGTGAAATTTCGCCCTCTGTCTGCACAAAGTGTGCGGCGTCCAGCGGCAAGAGCTGAAGAATTTTCGGTTCGAAGATAATCGAAGAAACCATATTCGTATAAATAATGTACACATCGTCCAGCTTTTCTTCCTCAAAAAGCTTCAGCATCTGTTCCGCAATGCGCCGCGCGCGGTAGAGTGTCGGGTTCTGGGTCGTGTAGATGAATTCCGCATCGACATTAAGCTCGCCTGAGCGCGAACGGCGCTGGAAATATATCCGCCCCACCTGTCCCATGACATAGAGGCTTGCGTGCTGATTCGCCGCTATTTTCTGCTCTGTGAGCTTGATGATGTTGTGGTTATACGAGCCGCACATGCCCTTATCCGCGGTGATGACAATATAGCCAACCTTGCGGTCCGTGGGTGCAATGTTTTCGCGCCGGTCGAAATACTGCATGTCGATATCCTCCGGCGCACGGGACAAGATACTGCGCATCGCGTAGACCAGCTTGTTGAAATATGGATGTGTCGCCGCCAGATCCTTTTTCGCTTTTTTCAGTTTCGAGGACGAAATCAGATACATCGCGTTCGTAATTTTCATGATATCGTTGATGCTCTTGATCCGGTCGCGGATTTCACGCATATTGCCCATGTTAGTTCACCTGCTTTTTATATTGCCGTACCATTTCGAGCAGCTGTTCCAAGTGCTCTTCGGACAGCGTGCCCTGTTCCCGGATTTCTGTGAGCGCCGCGCCGCCGTTCTGTTCGGTGTAGCGCATCAGACCATCGCGGAAGGAGTTAAGCTCTGACAGCTCGACATCATCGAGCAGCTTGTGCGAAGCCGCCGCCAGAAGCACGACTTCCTTCCACATCGCCAGCGGGTGGTAGAGTGGCTGTTTCAACAGTTCCATCAGGATGTGTCCGTGATCGAGCATCGCCTGTGTCGCCGGGTCGAGATCGGAGCTAAACTGCGTAAAGATTTCCATTTCGCGCAACTGCGCCAGGTCGATTCGCATCTGCCCTGCGACCTTCTTCATCGCCTTCGACTGCGCCGCGCCACCCACACGGGAGACGGACAGTCCGACATTCACTGCCGGACGCATGCCGGAGTTGAACAGTTCGCTTTCGAGGAAGATCTGTCCATCGGTGATGGAGATGACGTTTGTCGGGATGTACGCCGAAACATCGCCTGCCTGCGTTTCAATAATCGGCAGCGCTGTGATCGAGCCGCCGCCGTGTGCGTCATCGAGACGGCAGGAGCGCTCCAGCAGACGGGAATGCAGATAAAAGACATCGCCCGGATACGCTTCACGCCCCGGCGGACGGTGGAGCAGCAGCGATATGGCACGATACGCCACGGCGTGCTTCGAGAGATCGTCGTAGACGATCAGAACGTCTTTCCCTTGCTGCATAAAGTATTCGGCAATCGCCGTGCCGGAATAGGGCGCGATATACTGCACCGGCGCCGGATCGCTGGCAGAGGCGGACATGACAATGGTATAATCCATTGTGCCGTATTTTTTCAGTGTGGAGACAATTTTTGCAACGGTCGAGGACTTCTGTCCGATTGCCACATAAATACAAATGACATCCTGTCCCTTTTGGTGAATGATCGTATCCACTGTGATCGATGTCTTACCGGTCTGGCGGTCACCAATGATCAGCTCACGCTGACCGCGTCCGATCGGGAACATCGCGTCAATCGAGAGAATGCCGGTTTGCAGCGGTACAGAAATGCTCTTTCGATGCGCCACACCCGGTGCTTCCCGTTCGATCGGGAAAAAATCGTCTGCCGTGAGCGGATCGCCGCCGTCAATTGGGCTGCCGAGCGCGTCCACCACACGACCGATCATGCGATCACTTACGCCGATGCCGGCGCGTTTTTCGGTGCGGACGACCGGTGTCCCCTCCGTAATGCCATAATCGCTGCCGAGTAAAACAACGCTGATGGTTTTTTCCTCAAGATTCTGCACAATACCGCGCACGCCGGTTTCGAATTCCACAAGCTCGCCGTACATCGCGTGCTGCATGCCAAAGACTGTGGCAATGCCATCGCCCACGCGCACGACCGTGCCCGCCTCCTGTACGCCGGATTTCTGGTCGAAGTCCTCGATTTCGCTTTTTAAAACGGATATAATCTCACTTGAATTCATGGTACTCATGTCTTACCCTCACCTCCGTGTCAAGCTGTTTCGCATGGCTTTCAGTGTGGAGCGCATGCTCCGGTCATACGTCTGATCGCCAATATGTAGGATAAAGCCGCCCAGCAGCGCTGTGTTTTGCTTCAGGTCAAGCTCTACCTCGGATTTTCCAGTTTTTGTGCAGACCATCGCCTTCATCGCCGACACCTGCTCCTGTGTCAGCGGCGTCACGTATTCCAGCACAGCATGGGCACACGCTCTACACTGCCGTAACTGTACTTCGTATTCGTCAAAAATATCCAGTATACTGCCGATTTGCTGATTGCGGCAGACTGTCTTCAGAAAGCTCCACAGCGGCCGTGGGAACACGCGCTCGATTACCGCGAATTTTTCCGCTTCCGGAATCGTGGGGTTCGACAGCGCGTCCGCAAGCGCCGGGCACGCAGTAAAGGCGCGTTTCGCCTTTGGCACCGCGTCCGTGAGATCAGGGAGCGTCAGCAGTACTGCAGCATAGGACAGAACGATCCGGTTCATTCGCCGACTCCTTCCTCCGTGAGGAACTCGTTGACCAGCGCACGGTTCGTTTCATCGTTCACTTGCTGTTCCATCAGCTTCGATGCCGCAGCCAGTGCAAGATCTGCAATCTCTCCCTGTATGCCATCGAGCGTGCGTTGGCGTTCCCGTTCGATTTCCTTTTGCGCCTCGCGTAAAATCGCGTCCGCCTGCTGCCGCGCCTGCATTGTGATTTCATTGCTCTGCGCCCGTGAGCGCTGCTCTGCGGCAGAAAGAATGTCACGTACTTCCTGCTTCGCGCCGACAAGCGTCTGTTCATAGTCGCTTTTCAGCGCCGCCGCATCCGCCGCACTCTGCTTCGCCTGATCCAAGTCATCCTGCACCATTTGTGCCCGTTTTTCCAGCATCGCGTTCACTCTGCCAAACAAAAACTTCTTCAGAAAGAAAAACAGCACCAGGATATTGATGACGGAAAATAATATCGTCCAAATATCAAAATCTAACATATCTACTCTCACAGTCTCCCTTGCGGAAAACCGTCCTCCTTTCTTCGGATGGCAGCGCGGCACAGAAGCCTTATCCTGCGGTGCGCCGCCAACATGATTCGCGTCTTATTTCATAATTATCATCAGCAGTGCTACAACAAAGCCATAGATTGCGGTCGCTTCCGCCAGCGCACAGCCGAGCAGCAGCGCCCTGTTGATCGCGCCAGCCGCTTCGGGCTGACGTGCAATCGCCTCCACTGCCTTCGAAGTCGCCATACCAATGCCCAGACCTGCGCCCAGACCCGTTAATACTGCAATACCTGCACCTATCAGTCCCATTGAAAATTCCTCCTGATCCGAAACGCACACTACGTTTTTATGTACTATGCTGTAAATTCGCAAGTGTGCTCTTTGGTTGCTCTTCCTCCGTTTCCATGCCCTCCGCCATAAACAGCGAGGTCAGGAACACAAATACGTATGCCTGGATCAATCCGTCAAAGACGTCAAAATACATGCTGAACACCATCGGCACGATCAGTCTGCAGACATGTTCGATCAGCTTCATGATGACAAACGCGCCCAGCACGTTGCCGAACAGACGCATGCAAAGCGACAGCGGCCGAATCACCAGCTCGAGGATATTGATTGGCGTCATTAGCGCCATCGGCTTGGTGAAGGACTTCAAAAAGCCTTTCAAGCCGCCCTGTCCCCGGAACGTGGCGACTTCGATCAGCACAATGCTCATCAGCGCCAGCGCCACGGTGACGTTAATGTCCTTGGTGGGGGGCTTTAAGCCGAAGCCGAACATGCCGATGAGGTTCGCGATGCCCAAGTAGAGCAGCACGGTGCTCAGATACGGCACATAGCGTTTGCCCGTCTTACCCATATTGCCTTCGAGAAAGCCGGTCACCCAGGTCACCGCGAATTCGACAAGCGCCTGTCCTTTCCCCGGGATCACCTTCAGCTTCCGCGTTAGGATCAGCACCAGCACCATGATAATCGCCATGATCAGCCAGGTTGTCACCACGGATTCGCTGATGTGAATCGGCCCGAGAAGCGGCACATCGAAGGGACTTTCCCACAAGATCCGATTTTGCAGCTCTTCCTGTAATTCTTCGCCCATTGCATTCACAACCTTCACCTTATAGGCAACACCGTTACGACCGCTTTTTCGCAGCGAAACGCGCAGATTTTGCGCCCCACGCAGCCGTTTTCGGACGAGTCCGGAAACGTTTTCCACGGTCATATTATATTATAAGCCTGTATTTCCAAAAAGTCAATTTTTTTTGTGCGATTTTTTATTTCATTTGCGAAGTACGCGTGGCGTGTCGGATTTTCGCGCGTTTCCGCCGAAAAATAAAGAGAAAACGCCGAAAAAGGCTTGATTTTGCAACATCCGTGCGCTTTTTTCGCTGAAATATTTCGACTTTGCCGCCTGTTTTGTCATTTGTCACAAATTTTTCGCCGATTTCCGCGCGATTTTCGGTATAACAAAAAATGTCAGCCTTATATGACACAAGCTTGACATTTTTAGTTCTTTTTACAACTTTATGGATCGCTGCACGCTCACTGCACCGGGATTAGCCTGCGTACGGCAGGAAGTCGATCGACTGTACGCAAAACATCAGAAGTACCAAACTGTCGTTGCTGTCAACCGTTCCATCGCCGTTGGTGTCGCTCACGGAATTCTGGAGATCGGTCGGGTTAACTTGATTGGTGATGATCTTGTTGAGCAAAATCGTGTCCGCGATGTTCACATTGTTGTCCAAATTCACATCGCCGCATGCGCCGCCATCGCTCGAAACTGTTCCGAGCGTGGTGGAAGTTGCCGTGGTCGTGGTTGTGGTAATTGTTGTAGTAGTTGTCGTTGCTTCTGCGGTTGTTGTAGTCGTTATGGTAGTCGCTTCCGTTGTTGTGGTCGCTTCGGTTGTCGTGGTTACTTCTGTGGTAGTCGTGGTTTCTGTTGTTGTGCCTTTGATGCCCGTGCCAGAAACCGTGAAGGTTACGGTGATGTTGCTTTCGATGTCCATATCGTCAACCGCGCAAGCCTTCGTGCCTGTCCAGTCGTCATGGAGATAAATTCTCGTCACGCCAGGACCGGTTTCATAATATTTCGTGTTAATAACCGCGCCGCTCAGATCATCGATCGAAACGCCGTCAATGGTAACAGAATCGAGCGTTACTTCGAGCAATTTGAACGTGTCAGTGGTGAAGTTCTCTGCTTCGCCCTCCGGTTCGATACAAACGATCAGGACCCAGCCGCTGCCAGTAGAGGTAGCTTCTTCGAGATCCCAGGAAACGGTATACGTTCCGTCACCGGTAACCGATGCCGCCGTAATGCCATCGCCGTCCGCATCCCAGTTGCTCGCCGTGCCGAACGATCCTGCAAGGTACGCGTTACCGATCGCTTCGCCGCTCTCGATTGCTGCTGTGGTGGTCGTGGTGGTTGTGGTGGAATTGTCTGTGGTGGTTGTAGTCGTAGTCGTGGACGAAGTGTCGCCAGACTCCGTGTAGATGTAGCCGTCAAAGATTACGGTAATGCTGTCGACCGTGATGATAACGGTGTCGCCAGTCGTTGCCGACCATGTCCACCAGTTCTCGAACTTCAAGTAGTCCATATCCAGTTTGCCGGTCAGTGTTGTGACAGGATTGCCATCATCGTCCGTCTCTGTAACATAAGTATTATCGGACGGGAAGTCGAAGGTATAGCTTGTTTTGTTAACATCCAGACTGCCCGTATCGAGATAGCACCAGGTCGGATCGGTCGCTTCGTTGCCGTCCTCGATGATGTTAAAGCTCATGTTGATATCGCCCGCGTATTGCTCAGAGCCTTTCTCCGAAGTCATCGTGTAATTTACGACAACCGAGCTGACGCTGACGCCGAGATCCTTGTACGGCGAGAGATCGAATACCAGTTCGCCGTCCTCTGTGGTCATTTCCTCTGCTGTTGCAGAAACGCGGTCGGTCTTATCATAGCCCGATGATGTACCGCCGCCGAGTACGCTATCTACGATGTCGCAAATTTCCGTAGCGTACCAGCTGCGCGTCTTACGGCTGAACAGTGCGATCGTGCCGGAATCCGAGTCGTCCCACGCAACCGGGCAGATGCCCTCCATGTTATACGCGGTGCTCATAACCGCTTCGTAGAACGCTTCGATGGAATCCTGATCCTTATTATAGTAGACGCTGTTACCGCTGCCGTCTGTCAGGCTGTAATACTTGTCGGCATTGCAGACACCGTATTCGCCGATGACAATGCCATAGCCATTGTCGGTGAACTTTTCCTTCAGCTGCTGGAAGTCATTTTCCAAAGTCGTGTACTGTGCAGCCGTACCCCAGGTGCTCGAATAGCCCCATGTGGAATCAGTCGTTGCAACACAGAAGGTGGACGGTTCATAGTAGTGCACCGAAACCGCCAGCATGTCTGAATCGTCATCCGGCATCGAGAAGTCAGACGCGAGTGCCTTTGCGGTGTTGTTGCTGACAGCCGTCACGATCAACAGACGATCGTTGTTGTTGCCGCCAGTAGCCCGGACGGTGTCCACGAACGCCTGGTTATATGTCATCGCCTCCGCATTGCTGGAGAAGCTAACTTCGTTCATGCCCTCGAATACCAGGTGCTCGTCATAGTCTGCGAAATAGGTCGCGATCTGATTCCAGAGCTTTTCGAAAATCGCGATCTTCGAGGTATCCTTTTCCCAGTCCTCATCGTGGTGGGTGTTGATGATCGCATACATGTCATTGTCGATACAATAGTCAACAATTTCCTTGACTCTCGCGAGGAATTTTTCTGCAACTTCGCCGTTAAAGTCATTGATGTTCGCAATTCCGCTCGTTCCGGTCATATCCCACCAGGTGACAGGGATTCGAACCGTATTAAAACCAGCCTTCTTGATCTCCTGGATCATCGCTTCGGTAGTCTCGACATTGCCCCACGCCGTTTCGATATCGGACGGCTCGAGGTTGGAGGTCCAGGTGTTGGTGCTGTCCATCGCGTTACCGAGGTTCCAGCCCAAGCCCATCGCGTCGACCAACTCAACTGCCGACAGATCCGCCGCAGAAACCGTGGCGGAGTTCACCGCCGTGCCTGCAGCGCATGCAGCAGCCATAGAGATGCCAACAGCCGCCGCAGTAGCTGCACTCCATAGTTTTTTGATAAGCTTCATGAATATCTAGCTCCTTACACAAAATATTAATTTTATTATACCATCTTTTGTGAACGCTGTCAATAGATTTTCTCCGAAAAGATGGACGCTTTTTATGGAAAATAGCAAAATGACAAACCAACAGTCTTGAAATTGTGGAAAATGCTTTTTCCCTTCTCGTGCACATTAGTCGTGCGCATTGCCCAGGAACGCCGCGCCGATAATGCCAGCGTCATTGCCAAGTTTTGCGATCACGATTTCGGTGTTTTTCGCGGAATTGCGCGTATAAACCTCACGCTTCACGATTTCCTTCATCGGCAGCAGCAGCGGATCGCCCTCATTGCAGACGCCGCCGCCAATGCAGAGCACATCCGGCTGGAAAATGTTGATCGTGTTGGTGATTCCTGCGGCGAGGTGCAGGATATAGTCGTCCACCACCTGTTTCGCCACAGCATCGCCTGCACGCATGTAGTTGAACGCCGTGCGCGCGGAGATTTTCTTCTCGCTCTTCATGGCGCTTTCGGGGTTCGCCGCCAGCGCTTCCTTGGTCATACGCACCAGACCCGTTGCGGAAGAGAATACCTCAAAGCAGCCCCGTCTGCCGCAGCTGCACTGCGGACCGCCAACCTCGATTACTGTGTGCCCGACCTCTGCGCCGCCGAAGTTCGAGCCGCTGTAGATCTTGCCGTCAATGATAATGCCAGCGCCCACGCCCGTGCCGAGGGTGATGCAGACGGCATTCTTCGCGCCCTTCGCCGCACCGGCAACATATTCGCCGTAAGTCGCCGCGTTCGCATCGTTTTCGATAAAGGTCGGCTTGCCGAGTGTTGTTTCGAGGTATTTTACCATTGGCATATTGTGGAAGCCGAGGTTGTTGGAATATTCGATCACGCCGCTTGCACTGTCGGCAACGCCGGGTGTCCCCACGCCGATCCATTCAATCTGATCCATCGTAAGGCTGGCGTTTTTCACCGCTTTGACCGTCACCTTCGCCATATCTGCGGCAATCTCCTCCGCAGGGCGCGGCAGGTTGGTTTTCACGGTTGACTTCGACTGGATTTCATACGCCTCATTGACCACACCTGCGACAATATTCGTACCGCCCAGGTCGATTCCAATATAATACTTCATTCGTGTTTTCCTCCTAGAATATTCATATGCGTTTGTTTCGGGTCACGGCACTATTCGCCGTCCATCACCGGCTCATCCACCTTCGTGGCGAGATACTGGCAGGCGCCCTTGACGTAGTAGCGTCCGGAATTTGCCAGCAAAAGCACGCTTGTGCCCTTCGGGAACGGATATGTGCCCTGCTGCGTTTCGAGTACCGCATTGCCTGAGAGTGCGAGCAGATGATGGAAGCTCTCTTCGGTCACGGCGCTTGTCACTGTATCGTCCACAAGCATCAAGTCCGTTGTAAAATAGTGACAGGAATGCAGTCGGTGAAAATGTCCGCCGGGAATGGTGAAGCTTGGATACGTCAGTGCCATTGGCGTTGGCTCGAGATTTGCCACATCCAGCGCCTTTTCGATGTGCAGCGGTCTTAGCTTTCCGTCCGCGCCACGTCTGCCATAGTCGTAGACACGGTAGGTCGTGTTGGAGTTCTGTTGAATCTCCGCGAGCAAAATTCCCGCACCAATCGCGTGCAGCATGCCGGCTGGGATGAAGTAAAGTTCACCGGGCTTTACCTCCTTTTTGCAGAGCAGATCGGTCAGGGTCTGATTCTCGATGCTCGCCCGAAACGTCTCTTTCGAGACAGGCTCTTTGACATCGTAGTAGAGAGAAGCGCCCGGCGTGCAGTCGAGGATATACCACATTTCGGTTTTCCCCGGTTCGCCCTCCACGCGCTGTGCATAGGCATTGTCCGGATGCACCTGAATCGACAGATCCTGTTTGGCATCGATCAACTTAATCATCACAGGCATCGTTTTGCAGCCGGCACAGTTCGCACCGAGAACGCCCGAACCCACCTCGTCCAGGAACTCCTGGAGGTTCTTGCCGTCATACGTGCCACCGCGGATGATGCTGCTGCCGTCCGGATGTGCGGCAAGTTCCCAGCTCTCCGCGATAATCTCCGAATCGCTCTGCTTGCCGAATTCCTCCCGCAGGCGATTGCCGCCCCAGAGGTAGTCCTTGCAGATGCTCTGCAAAAAAATCGGTTCTTCCATTGTTTTCGTTCTCCTTTCTTGTGCGGTGTTGTCCTTGTTATCTCAAGTCAAATTCTGCGAAAAATTCCGACAGACTTCCGCAGTAGACGTTGAGGTCAATACATTCCTGATCACCGTCATAGCCTTCCAGCACGCCGGAATCGGTGTACTGCCAGAATGTCCAGTCCATGTACGGCTCATAATAATAGTTGCTGATCCAGATCGGATAGTCGTCCGCAAAGACGCTTACATATTTGCGATAGGTGTTCGGCGCGGCGTAGAGGATCGGGGTTTTCCCATAATATGCCTCCAGGATCTCCAGCATTTCGCGCAGATTCTCCTGCACCGTCTCCGCGTCCGGTTTTTCTGTGAGCGTGTCGTACAATTCAACATCAATCACCGGCGGCAGGGTATTTTCCACAGCAGGTACAGTGTCGATGAAATGCTGCGCCTGCTGTGCGCCGCTGTCCTCAAAGCGGTAGAAGTGGTACGCCCCGACATAGATCTGTGACTGCGCCGCACTCTCCCAATTCTGCAAAAACTGGCTGTCACTGTGGTCTACGCCCTCAGTTGCCTTGAGAAACGCGAAGGTGATCCCTTGTGACGCGATCACCTCCCAGTCGATGTTCCCCTGATAATAGGAGACATCCACGCCACGCACCGGATATTCCTGCGCGTCTGGCACGTCAGACGCTTGTCTGCCGGTGCTGGCCATAAAGATGTGATAGAGCCGCGTTCCGCCGATCACGCCGCCGATCAGCAGCAGCAGTAAGATCACGAGCGCCAGAAAACGGCGCACGGTATATACGTATTGATGTCTTCGTCTCACTTTGTTCTGTCACTCATGATAATGCCGTGCCCGTTTGTCACGATATACACTCTGCCGTAGACATTGCTGTCGCCGGTAATGAAGCCATTTAAGTTGCCGAAGCGGTGCTGGTCGTCATTGATCCGCGTCCAGCTTTCGCCCTTATCCTCCGAGCAATAAACGCCGTCTCCCTGCTCTCCATCGTCCCCCAGGGCGTAGATTACTGGATAGCTGTCGTCATCCTTCCACTTGCCGAAGCCAATGCACGTTACCGAGGACAGCGTCTTGACGGTCGAAAACGACTCGCCGGCATCCTGCGTGTACATGATCAGGATCGAGCTTGACATCCAGACGTTTCCTTCCTCGCCGACAACAGAAATCGGTTCGACGGAATCCGCCACCATTTGTCCGGCAGATTCGAAGGTATAGCCGCCATCTGTGGACACGTAGAATAGTCCCTCACAAGTCGCGTAATAGATCTTCGGGTTCACACGATCCGCCGTGATTTTGGCGTTACAGCCTAAGCCTTCAACATAGTACCACGTTTCGCCAAAGTCCGTGGTGATATACGGCTGTCCAGAGACGCTGCCAGGAATCCAGATGAAGGAACTGCCGTCCGCCGCCATCGCCACCTGTCCGCCGGTGGACGGATCGGGCTTGTGCGCAACGGTTTCCCAAGTCGCGCCGCCGTCTTTGGTGTAGGTCAGCGTTGTCGTCTCCTCTTTGCTCACATAGACCACGTAATTGCCGTTTAAGTAAGTGCAGTCCACATCCGTGGGGTTGCCGTTTTTCATAAAGTACGCATCGTCCGGACACTGCGTCACATCGAGGTGTGCAAATCCCGTCAGATCGCCCATAATCGAATACATCTCCGGCGTACTGCCATTGCTTAGCGGTGTCACCATCTGATAGACAGCCATTTCCTCTAAGCCGTAGGCGTCAAAGGCAATTTCCACCGGCTCTTCTGCAATGCTCGTGAGATTGGTCGTGGTGTAGATGGTCGCGCCTGTGCCGTACATCACCTCGTCTGAATTAAAGGGATTGATGTTGACATCCGCGACCCACCAGCCGAGCGTGGAAACGACCACCGTGTCGTGGTTCTGCGCGTCTACAGAAATGCCGCCGAAGCCGCCCTGTCTGCTATCGCCGAGATCGGGCGTGACATCCGAGAACGTCTCCGTGGACGGGTCATAGCAGTACACAGCCCTCGCCGCAGGTGAGAGGTTCGGACCACAGTTGTCGGAATACGCGAGATAGAGCTTGCCGGTCGAAGAGAACGATGCGTGTAGCGGATACATGCTGGCTTCGTTCACCGCGAGCGCTTCCCAGCTCTCGCCGCCGTCCGCAGAGCAGTAGATACATGCCCCGTCCGTCATCGCAGCGCCGACATACATGTCCTGTGAAGTCGGGTCGAATTCCACCCAGAGAATGCTGATGCTGTTGCCCTCTTGTTTATAGTTGCCCGTCACCGGGAAAGAGTCGGCCGCTTCCCAGGTTTCGCCGTAGTCCTCCGTTTTCCAAAGACAGCTGTTGCGCGAGCCGAACCAGACCTCATTGTTTGCGTTGGGGTTGACCTGCATCCGTTCGCCGCAGCCGCGTCCGGATTGGTTGCCGCCGCAGCCGAAGGGTACGTCATAGCGCGTCCACGTTTCGCCGTAGTCGTCCGAAGCGAAAAGTGCCGCGTCATCGTTTATATATGTGCCGCCGGTAAAGTACACGCGGTTCGGCTCGACCGGACCAGTCGCCATGCTTTTGATACCGATATAGTTCCACTCGTCCGAGCCGAGAAAATCCGTAATCGCCGTCCAGTCCTTGCCGTCACGCCGCCGATAGAGTCCGCCGATGTCAGTGCGTGCGTAGACAAGACCTTCTTCCGTGGCGTTGCATTCCATACCGGTCACATAACCGCCGCCGCCGATCGCCACGTTGCCCCACTCGTACGAAGCGGCATCGAGGTCACCACTGCAGCCTGTCCCGATTCCGCAGAGTATCGCTGTGCTGAGCGTGAGTACCAGCAGCCTTCCACATTTTTTCATCAATCGTTTCTCCTTATGTTCCAAGATAAGAGTAAAACGCACCGTCATCACGCAGGGTGCTTTGCCGTCCGAAGTTAAACACTACTTTTAGTATAACCGAAAAAAGGCGTTTCGTCAATAGCACTTTTTAAAATTCGCCAAATTATTTGTAGAGTTGTCAATGACTGTTACACGCGCTCGAAAAAGCAAGATGTTAAATGAG
>JAJQAB010000064.1 GCA_021203985.1 Ruminococcus sp.
CTTCTGCCCTGACTTGCACAGAAACCTCTTGTATCAAAGATAGCGTCCGGATAGATCCTGCTATGGGTAGCGCTGGCTTTATTTGTGCGGCTGCGCAGTACGTCTCGGAGCGTTACGCGGATGCGCTATTTAACAACGAAAACAGAAAGCACTACACCACAACCATGTTCACGGGCTTTGACACAGATCAAACCATGCTGCGTATTGGTGCGATGAATATAATGCTGCGCGGCGTAGATGCGCCGAATATCCGGTGGATGGACTCGCTTTCGGAGGATAACACCGACCGCGAGAAATATTCCCTGATTATGGCAAATCTGCCCTTCAAAGGCAGCTTAGACAAGGAGACAATCGCCAAGGATCTGACTGCCATTGCACCAACGAAAAAAGACTGAACTGCTGTTTCTGGCGCTGTTTTTGAAGGTGCTGAAAATTGGCGGCCGCTGTGCTTCGATTGTGCCGGATGGCGTTTTGTTTGGCTCATCGAAGGCGCACAAAGCACTTCGAAAGGAAATCATCGAGAACAACCGCTTAGAGGCGGTAATCTCGATGCCGTACGGCGTGTTCAAGCCTTATGCAGGCGTTTCCACGGCGGTTTTGATTTTCACCAAGACCGGAAACGGCGGCACGGACAAGGTGTGGTTTTATGAGATGCATGCGGATGGCTATAGCCTGGACAATAAGCGCGGACCGATTGCGGAAAACGACATTCCGGACATCATCGAGCGATTCCACCACCAGGAGCAAGAAGCACAGCGCGAGCGCACAGAGCAGAGCTTCTTTGTGCCGGTGGAGGAAATCGCGGAGAATGGCTACGACCTGTCCATCAATAAATATAAGAAAACCGAATATGTCCCGGTGGAGTATCCTCCAACGGAAGAGATTTTGGATGAGTTGGACGCACTGGAGGTGCAGATTCAGAATGGATTGAAGGATTTGAGAGGGATATTATAATCGTAAAACTTGGTACAGTGATTTCTGAATACTCTGCCAGAAATAAAACGGATGAGGATATTCCTGTTTACAGTGTGACGAATGAACAGGGGTTCTGTACGGGATATTTCAGCAAGGATGTATCCAGTAAAGACAGAACTACATATAAGATTGTCCAACGCGGATATTTTGCGTACAATCCATCTAGAATCAATGTGGGGTCAATAGACTGGCAGGATTGTAAGGAAAAGGTGATTGTAAGTCCTATTTATGTCGTGTTTGGAGTAGACCATAAGCTAAACCAGAGATATCTGCTCCATTATCTTAAAAGCGACATTGCATTAACTTATATCAGAGCCAGTGCGACTGGCAGTGTGAGGGATAATCTAAAATTTTCCGCTTTAAGTGAAATTCCTATCAAGCTGCTGCCTATGGAACAGCAGGAAAAAATTGCGGATACACTGGATGCTGTGGACAATCTTATTTCTTCTTATAAAAAGGAAATTGAAACCCTGGACACTCTCGTCAAATCCCGATTTATCGAGATGTTTGGGGATCCGTTGAATAATTCGATGGGTTGGAAGATGGGATGTGCTGAAAATCATATTGATTTGCTTTCAGGTTTCCCGTTTGATAGTTCTAAATATACTGAGAAAGGAGTCAATATTTGTGGTAGGCTGATAATTATGCCGGATAGAATCGAATGGGATGACTGTAAGCATTTGTGTAGCACAGACGGGCTTGAAACATATATGCTTAAGGCGAATGATATTGTCATGGCACTTGACCACCCATGGATTTTAGAAGGGTTTAAGATTGCCATGATTGATGAAGAACATTTACCAGCATTATTGATTCAGCGAACTGCGAGGATACGAGCAATAAATGTCAACCAGCATTATCTTTTATATCGCTTTATACTGGGTGACTTTGACTCACATTGTAGTGTCACAGGATCACTTGTCCCACATATATCAGCGAAAGACATCCGCTCTTTCCCTATTATGCTATCACCAATAGGACTCCAACACCAATTCTCCGCCTTCGTCCAAGAAGTCGACAAATCAAAATTGGCGATACAAAAGAGCCTTGATGAGCTAGAGACGCTAAAGAAGGCTCTGATGCAAAAATATTTTAGTTAAATCATGCTTGTGTCGAATTACAGTGCGTGGCGTCTGGAACGCGGATGGATTGCAGACAGTCAGCAAAAAAGCCAACCCATAATCGGACTGGCTTGTTTTTTACATCGATACCACAGCAAAGGAATCTGATCGGATCATCTGCAGAAAATACGCGTGTACCTGCGTGTTTGCGGTGAGCTCCGGATGAAACGCTGTCACCAGCTAATTGCCTTGCCGCGCGGCGACAATTTTGCCGTCAACCTTTGCCAGAACCTGTACCTTGTCCGAAGCAGCGACAATATACAGCGCGCGAATAAAGACCATCGGAATCCTGCCAACGCCTTCCATTTCCACAGTAACGGAAAAACTGCCGAGCTGTCTGCCATAGGCATTTCTCCGCGCAGTGCAGTCCATTGTGGCAAACGTGTTTTCGCCGCCTTCGACTTGCTTTACGAGCAAAATAAGTCCGGCGCACGTTCCGAAAACAGGAAGCCCATCCACAATTTGCGCTTGCAGCGTCCGGAAGCAGTCCAATTCATGCAATAATTTGTGAATAACCGTGCTTTCACCGCCGGGCAAAATGAGTCTGTCCATCGGCTGTGCTAAATCGCTTTTTTGCCGAATTTCAAAGCTTTCTGCACCGAGCTGTTCCAGCATCATTTGATGCTCTGCAAATGCGCCTTGCAGCGCTAAAATAACAATTCGCATTACTTTCCGCGCTCCGCCATTAACAGGGAGATTTCATCCTCATTGATGCCGACCATCGCTTCTCCCAGATCTGTCGATAATTCCGCCAGCATTCCTGCGTCCTGGTAATTGGTAACCGCCTTGACGATCGCCGCGGTACGCTTTTCCGGATTGCCAGACTTGAAGATTCCCGACCCAACAAATACGCCTTCCGCGCCAAGCTGCATCATCAGCGCCGCATCTGCCGGTGTCGCAACGCCGCCTGCCGCAAAGTTGACAACCGGCAGCTTCCCGTTCTCGTGTACGTACTGCACCAGATCATAGGGAACGCGCAGCTCCTTTGCCGCATCGAACAGCTCATCCGCTGACATAGATTGCAGACGGCGAATTTCCGCCTGCATCATACGCATATGGCGAACGGCTTGCACGACATCGCCTGTACCCGGTTCACCCTTGGTACGAATCATCGAAGCGCCTTCGTTGATCCGGCGAAGCGCCTCGCCCAAATCCTTCGCGCCGCAGACAAACGGCACAACAAATTTCGTTTTGTCAATGTGATATTTGTCATCGGCAGGGGAGAGGACTTCGCTTTCATCGATATAGTCAATTTCAATCGCATGTAAAATTTGCGCTTCCGCAAAATGACCAATTCTGCACTTTGCCATAACCGGGATGCTGACTGCTTCCTAGATGCCGCGAATCATTTTCGGATCGCTCATGCGTGAAACGCCGCCCGCTGCGCGAATGTCCGCAGGAATACACTCCAGCGCCATAACAGCACATGCACCGGCAGCCTCTGCAATTTTTGCTTGCTCCGGCGTTGTGACATCCATAATCACGCCGCCCTTTAACATTTGTGCCAAATTCTTGTTTAGCTCATAACGGTTTTTCATCCGATCTTTCCTCCTGTATTTGCATTTTCAAAAAAGGCAATCATCACAGAACGCGCAGATTCACTGCCGCCTGTCCGAACAATCGCCTGTATTTTCTAGTATAGCATTACGTTGGCATTGCAAGCAATTGCCAGTTTCTACATTTTTTTAATGCCAGAGAGATATGCAGCCGATTCAGATTCTTTTGCAGAATTTGTTATGCTACAATAGAACTGATACAAAAAGAAGAAGAAAAACGCGCTCTCAT
>JAJQAB010000059.1 GCA_021203985.1 Ruminococcus sp.
TTGGTCGACTTCGATAAATTATTACATGTTGTTTACTAAAATTGATTTCCGTGGTTTGCTTTCACTGCACCCTTGCAATTTCTGGAAAGCTGTGCTATAATAGATGTTATGCGAACAACGCGCAGCGAGGGGGTGCTTTCCCGGCGCGCCTATATGTCCAAGGCGATTCGTCTTGTTCTGCGCACGGAAGCGGTCTGTGACGAGCGCGATACCGGCTGGCAGCTGCTCTACGGCACGGAGACGGGGTTGGAGCTTGCCAATCCGGAAAACAGTTTGCTGGTTTCCGCCTCGCAAGCGCTGGAGCTTGAGCCGCGTTTAAAGCCGCTGCTCGAACCGGACACGCCGCCGGAGGGCGCCGCCTATGCGTTCGATGCGCAGACGCAAGTCTTTCTCCCGACCAAGATGCCGAAGAACATCCCCACGCAGTGATCCGCCGCCGTACTCAGCCGGTAATGACGTGGCTGGGGTTGGCATTGGCGAGAATCATATAGTACACCAGACATGCCAGCAAACATACGATAAAAAAGGCGATGACGACCCGAAAGCGAAATCGCAAAAAGGGCCTTGGCTTGTGAATGTTGTCAACACGGCGCAGTCGTTTCTTTTTTCCCATAACACAATCCTCCTGATTTTCTGTGCAATCATGCGAGTTTCTCGGGTAACGCCGTTTAGGTTTGGCTGCACAGATTCGTGCGTCAACACTTCGCGTTACCTTCCTTATTATACAGGATTCCCGCGCTTTTTGCAAGAAGAAAATTGAAACTGCCAAGGAAATCGATTTTGAAATTTGATTCGGATAGAAACCCCTCCACCAGCCTGGCGGCTGGTCCTCCTCCCCTTTCAATGGAGGCGAGAGGGAATACTCTTTTTTAAAAAAGTGCTCTTCTCGGCGCTCCCTGAAAGGCGCCTGAAGGGTATGCCTTGTGCAGGAGCTGGCACACCGCAGGCGTGACTGAGGGATCTCTTTGGTATGCTTGATCTAAAAATTGATTTCCGTGTGAAACTGCGCCGCATCACAGACGACACCCAAACCAGAAAGGAGCTATTCTCATGTGTGGTTTTGTAGGATTTACCAACCATATTGACAATTCGAACCAGGTTCTCCAGGAAATGCTCGACAAAATCCGACACCGCGGCCCGGACGCTGAGGGTGCTTATATTGATGCGTCCATTGCGCTCGGTCACCGGCGGCTGAGCATTATCGATGTTTCGGACGCCGGCAATCAGCCACTTTACAGCGAGGACGGCAATCTTGTCCTTGTCTACAACGGCGAAATCTACAACTATCGCGAGATTCGGTCGCGCCTGATCGAAGCGGGCTATCATTTCCAGACGCAGACAGACTCGGAAGTGCTAATCTACGGCTATCTGGAATACGGCGCATCGCTTCTGCAGCAGCTGCGCGGTATGTTTTCATTTGTCATCTGGGACAAAAAGGCGCGCAAGCTCTTTGGTGCGCGGGACTTCTTCGGGATTAAGCCCCTGTACTACGCGCAAATGCAGGACACCTTCCTGTTCGGCTCGGAAATCAAAAGCTTTCTGTGCCATCCGCACTTTCAGAAGGTACTCAACACCGCCGCACTCGAAAACTATCTGACCTTCCAGTATTCGCCCTGTGACGAAACGTTTTTCCAGGGCGTATACAAGCTGCCGCCGGCGCACTATTTCACCTATCAGGACGGCAAGTTCGAAACGCAGCGCTATTGGGATGTGCATTTCCAGGCGGACGAAAAGCCGGATCTCAATACCTGGGTCAGCCGCATTTCCGATACCTTCCACGACAGTGTCGAAGCGCACAAGATCGCGGACGTTGAGGTCGGGTCGTTCCTCTCGAGCGGCGTGGACTCGAGCTATGTCGCGACAATCGCCAACGTTGACAAGACCTTCACAGTCGGCTTTGGTACGGAAGAGCGCTATAACGAAATCGGCTGGGCGAAGGACTTCTCGAACGCGATCGGCAAACAGAATTACAACAAGGTCATCACACCGGAGGAATATTGGGAAAAGCTGCCGATGATTCAGTATCATATGGACGAACCGCTGGCAGATCCGGCGGCAATTGCCCTCTATTTTGTGTGCAATCTCGCGTCACAGTCGCTGAAGGTGGTGCTCTCCGGCGAGGGAGCGGACGAAATCTTCGGCGGCTATAACATCTACAGCGAACCGGGCAGTTCTTCGTATGAAAAGCTGCCGCGCAGTCTGCGCCATGGCATCGGTCACATTGCCGAAAAAATGCCGGCGCACAAGGGTAGAAACTTCCTGGTGCGCAAGGGCAAGGATCTCGAAGAGCGCTTTATCGGCAATGCGTATATGTTTACGCCAGAGGAGTGCAAGGCACTGCTAAAAATCCGCACGAACGCGCCCGATCCAATGGCGATCACGAAGCCGTTTTACGACAAGGTGCAGGATCAGGACGATGTCACGAAAATGCAGTACCTCGACTTGCACATGTGGATGGCAGGCGATATACTGCTCAAGGCCGACAAGATGAGTATGGCAAATTCTCTGGAACTGCGTGTGCCGTTCCTCGACCGCGAGATGATGGCGCTTGCCCAGCAGATTCCGACACGTTATCGCGTGACGCGCAAGGAAATAACGGACGAAAAGACACCGTATATCACCAAATACGCGATGCGCCTTGCGGCAAAACAGGATACGCCGCCCGAAACGGCGAAAACTGCCGCGAAGAAAAAGCTCGGCTTCCCCGTGCCCATTCGCGTGTGGCTCAAGGAGGATCGCTACTATCAGATCGTGCGCGACCAGTTCGAGAGCGATGAAGCAAACCGCTTTTTCCACACAGAAAAGCTCGTGAAGCTGCTCGATGACCACCGCGCAGGGAAGGCAGACAACAGCCGGAAAATCTGGACGCTGTACATTTTCCTCGTATGGTATCGCGCATTCTTCCCGGAGTACTGCAGCGAGTAAATCTGCCCAAAAAGGAGTTCAGTCCTTATGCCCAGTCACATTACCTATGCCTACATTCGGCAAAACCCCGACATCCGCGAATACATCCGGCGCGCTGACATGGCGCTCGCTGCGATCGGCTATACCGAACACTCCTTCGCCCACGTAGAAAAGGCGGCGAATACCGCTGCAATGATTCTAGAGATGCTCGAGTTTCCGCCGCGTCAGATTGAGCTTACCAAAATCGCCGGATTTCTCCACGACATCGGCAACGTGATCAATCGCAACGATCACGCGCAAAGCGGTGCGGTCATGGCGTTTCGGATTCTCGATCGCCTGGAAATGCCCGTGGACGAAATTTGTTCGATTATTTCCGCGATCGGCAACCACGATGAAGGGACGGCGCAGCCAGTGGATGCGATTTCCGCGGCGCTGATTATTGCCGACAAGACATACGTTCGGCGCAGCCGTGTGCGCAACACCGACTTTATGACTTTTGATATTCACGACCGCGTCAACTACGCAGTGGAATATGCGAAGCTCTACTTCAGTGAGGATCGGAAATCGATCGTCCTCGACCTGAAAATCGACACGAAAATTTCCTCGGCGCTCAAGTATTTCGAAATTTTCATGGAACGGATGCTGCTGTCAAAACGCGCGGCGCTGTTCTTCGATCGGAAATTTAAAATGATTATTAACGGAAGTAATATTCTTTAGAAGTTCAACGGAGGTACTTTATTATGATTTCACCATATCCGCATCTGATTGATCTGAATGACTATCCGGTTTCTTGGTGGAAACAGGTGATTGATCTGGGGGAGCAGATCAAGGATCATCCGGAAATCTACGCCGGCGCTTGCAGCAACAAGATTATGGCGACCCTGTTTTATGAGCCGTCCACGCGCACACAAATGTCCTTCCAGACTGCGATGCTGCGGCTCGGCGGCAGACTGATCGGCTTTGACAATCCGGCGAATTCGTCTGTCGCCAAGGGCGAAACGCTCAAGGATACCACGAAAATTGTCAGCGGCTATGCGGATATTCTTGTGATGCGCCATCCGATTGCGGGAGCGGCGAAGGCGGCGGCGCTTTCGGCGGACTGTCCCGTGATCAACGCCGGCGACAGCGGACACCTGCACCCTACGCAGACACTCACCGACCTGTTGACGCTGCAATGTGAAAAGGGGCGGCTCGATCATCTGACGATTGGTCTGTGCGGCGACCTGATTAACGGCAGAACGGTTCACTCACTGCTCAAAGCGATGTCCTGCTTCCCGGGGAATCGCTTTATCCTGATCTCCACGCCAGAACTTCGGCTGCCCTCCTACATCAAGGATCTCCTGAACGCGTGCAGCTGCTCCTACGAAGAAATGACATCGCTCGATGACGCGTTGCCGATGCTCGATGTACTCTACATGACGCGCATTCAACAGGAGCGCTTTGCGAGCCGCGAGGATTATCTGGCGCAGAAGGACACGTATATTCTCACGACAAAGAAGATGCAGGCGGCAAAGAAGGATCTGATCATCCTCCATCCGCTGCCGCATGTCGATGAAATCGAAGTCGCGCTGGACGATGATCCACGTGCCATGTACTTCAAGCAGGCGCGCTATGGCATGTACGTCCGGATGGCGCTGATTATCACTATGCTCAATCTCGACACGCACACAAAGCTGCTGCACGGCAAAACGGTGCTCGGAGTGGCTTGCAAAAATCCGAACTGCATCACCTGCACGGAAACGTACCTGCCGAAGAGTTTCCTCCCGATTGGTGATTCGCTCTTGGAATGCGAATTCTGCAACGAACGGCTGCTGCTCGAACACTAAGGCTATACTGTAAGATCCACAAAAACCGCCCCGACCGATCGAAATCAACCGATATAGGTCAGGGCGGTTTTGCTTTTTATGATGAAGTTTTTTCAGGCGATTCCGACTGCGCATCGGATTGCGTCTCGGTTTCCTGTGTCTGCTGTTTGGTTTCTTTGAGCTTCTTGAGACTCGGGCGCATCACCAGATACGCTGTTCCGCCGCACGCGATGGTAAAAAGTACCAGAAAGCCGGCGATTTTTTTTCCCTTTGTCCAGCCGCCCGAAGTGCTTTCCTGCACCGTCTCTGCCGGCTGTGTTTCCGCCGCTTCTACAGCACACGCAGGACCTGTCACAGCCGCAAATCCGAATAGCAGCAAACTGCCGCAAATCGCACAGCAGCACCTAATTCGATTTTTCCCTCGCTGCATCGCTCCGCCCCACTCAGTTCAGAGACACGGACATTGTGCCGGACGCAGACGCAGCCGCATTATGCTCGAGATACGTATCATTCTTCACGAGCTTGACGTTATTATACACATCCATACCTGTGCCCGCCGGAATCAGTTTACCAATAATGACGTTTTCCTTTGTGCCGTACAGATAGTCGGTTTTGCCGCGAATTGCCGCATCGGTCAGAACCTTTGTCGTCTCCTGGAACGAAGCCGCAGACAGGAAGCTGTCCACGCTCGATGCCGCCTTTGTGATACCCTGAAGCACCGGCTCGTAGGTCACAAAGCCCAGCTCGGTTTCTCCGGCGTTGATCCGTTCCTGGATCTCGGCGTTGATTTCGGTGATCTTGCGACGATCCACCAGCGTTCCCGGAAGCAGATAGCTGCTACCCACATCGTCCACCTTCACCTTGCACAGCATCTGCCGTACAATGACTTCGATGTGCTTGTCGTTGATGTCAACACCCTGCAAGCGGTATACCTTCTGTACTTCGCTGATGATATAGTCCTGTACCGCCTGTACGCCCAGGATATTCAAGATATCGCCTGGAAACACGTTGCCCTCTGTCATCCGCGTACCCTTTCGGATCTGTTCGCCCTCGCGGACGCGGATCTTCAGGTTGTAGTGGATCGGATACGATTCCGACTCGCCGGTTTCTTCGTTCGTCACGATAATCGTGCGCGTATTCTTGATTTCTTCCATATGTACCACGCCATCGATGCGTGACAGAACGGATGCATTCTTCGGGTGACGGCTCTCGAACAGTTCCTCGACACGCGGCAGACCCTGTGTAATATCTTCCGCAGAAGCAACGCCGCCCGTGTGGAACGTACGCATCGTCAGCTGTGTACCCGGTTCACCGATGGACTGCGCCGCAATGACGCCGACTGCTTCGCCAACGGAAACCAGATTGCCGTTCGCCAGGTTCGCGCCATAGCACTTTGCGCAGACGCCTTGTTTTGCCTGACACATCAGCACCGAACGAATCTTGATCCGCTCTACGCCACAGTCGAGCACCTTCTGTGCGTCCGCATCGGTCATCATATGGTTCTTGGAGATAACCACATCACCAGTCAGCGGATCGTACAGATCGTCCACGAGATAACGTCCCACCAGACGCTCTGACAGCTTTTCGATCATTTCGTTGCCGTTGCGGATCTCGTAGATTTCCAGTCCGTCCTGCGCACCGCAGTCCTGTTCGCGGATGATAACCGCCTGGGAAACATCGACCAGACGGCGCGTCAGGTAACCAGAGTCCGCAGTACGAAGCGCCGTATCCGCCAAACCCTTTCGTGCGCCACGGGAAGAGATAAAGTATTCCAGGATATTCAGCCCTTCACGATAATTCGAACGAATCGGCATCTCGATCGTTGTACCGGAAGTGTTGGCGATCAGACCACGCATGCCTGCGAGCTGACGAATCTGCGAGATACTACCACGCGCGCCGGAATCCGCCATCATGAAGATCGGGTTGTATCGATCTAGACCGTTTTGCAGCGCCACGGTGACATCGTTGGTCGCCTTGTTCCAGATTTCGATAAACCGCTTGGACTTCTCCGCAGAGGAGATATAGCCGTATTCATACTGCGTTGTAATTTCTGCAACCTGTGCATCTGCGTCCTCGATGATCGCCTTCTTCTCCTTCGGGATCTTTGCATCGCAAACCGCAACGGTAATTGCCGCCTTCGTGGAATATTTGAAGCCGGTTGCCTTAATTTTATCCAAAACCTCAGAGGTTGTGATTGTTCCGTGAATTTTAATGCAGCGGTCGATGATATCGCCGAGCTGCTTTTTGCCGACCAGAAATGCGACTTCCAAATCGAACTGATGATCGGAGTTTGTGCGGTCGACATAGCCGAGATTCTGCGGAATGTTCTCGTTAAAGATCAGTCGCCCTACTGTGCAGTCGATCAGCTTTGTGATGCGCTTTTCGCCGATGTTCTTGATCACACGCACCTTGATCTTCGCGTGAATCGAAACGTCACCCTCGTGGTATGCCATGAGTGCTTCGTTGACATCGCGGAACACTTTGCCTTCGCCCTTTTCGCCATCGCGTTCCATCGTCAGATAATACGAGCCGAGGACCATATCCTGTGTCGGAACGGCAACCGGTCGGCCGTCTGACGGTTTTAACAGGTTGTTTGCCGCGAGCATCAAGAAGTGTGCTTCCGCCTGTGCCTCTGCGGACAGCGGCAGGTGCACTGCCATCTGGTCGCCGTCAAAGTCCGCATTAAACGCCGAGCATACCAGCGGATGGAGCTTCAGCGCGCGTCCTTCAACGAGCACCGGTTCAAACGCCTGAATGCCCAGACGGTGCAGCGTAGGCGCACGGTTCAGTAGTACCGGGTGATCGTGAATGACGTTTTCCAGCGCGTCCCACACCTCAGGCGATGCACGATCGACCATTTTGCGGGCGCTCTTGATATTCGCGATAACTTTCGTATCCACCAGGCGCTTCAAGACAAACGGCTTGAACAGCTCCAGTGCCATTTCCTTCGGCAGACCGCACTGATACATTTTCAGCTCTGGTCCAACGACAATTACCGAACGGCCGGAGTAGTCGACACGCTTTCCGAGCAGATTCTGCCGGAAACGTCCCTGTTTACCCTTCAGCATATCGGACAGCGATTTCAGCGCGCGGTTATTCGGTCCGGTAACCGGTTTGCCGTGGCGTCCGTTGTCGATCAGCGCGTCCACTGCTTCCTGCAGCATACGCTTTTCGTTGCGCACGATAATATCCGGTGCATCGAGTTCCAGCATCCGCTTCAAGCGATTGTTTCGGTTAATGACACGCCGATACAAGTCGTTCAAGTCCGAGGTCGCATAGCGTCCGCCATCGAGCATAACCATCGGGCGCAAGTCCGGCGGAATGACCGGAACGACATCGAGAATCATCCACTCCGGGCGGTTGCCGGACTGGCGGAACGCTTCCACGATTTCGAGCCGCTTTAAGAGCTTCACGCGCTTCTGACCGGAACTAAGTCCCGCCAGTTCTGTTTTCAGCTGTGCAGAAAGCTCATCCAGGTCGATTTGCTTGAGCAGCTTCTGAACCGCCTCTGCGCCCATTTCCGCCTGGAATTCATCGCCGTACTTTTCGCGGTACGAGATATATTCTGATTCCGACAATAGCTGCTTCGGCGCGAGATCCGGCACATTGCCCGGGTCAACGACAATATACTTTGTGAAATAGAGCACCTCTTCCAGGTGCTTCTGTGAAACCTCCAGCATCTGACCGATGCGTGACGGTGTGTCCTTGAAGTACCAGATATGCGAAACCGGCGCGGCAAGTTCGATATGTCCCATCCGTTCGCGGCGCACCTTCGCGCGCGTTACCTCTACGCCGCAGCGGTCGCAAACCTTGCCCTTAAAGCGGATCTTCTTAAACTTTCCGCAGTAGCACTCCCAGTCCTTTGTCGGCCCGAAAATGCGCTCGCAGTATAAGCCGTCACGCTCCGGCTTTTGTGTACGGTAATTGATTGTCTCCGGACGTTCGACAACACCGTATGACCATTCCCGAATGCGTTCCGGCGAAGCAAGACAAATCTTAATGGATTCAAATATGTTATTTTCCAAACCATTACCTCCCATGAAATCTATGAGAACACAGAACCGGCAAAACCGTTTTGCCGTCTGCTTATTTCAACGTTTGCCATACCGGCATCATTTCATCCGGCAAGCGTGCAATTGATGCTTTGCGAATCAGAACAATTCATCTGCCTCATCGTCCTCTTCTGCGCCAAAGTCAAACAATGTTTCCTCGTCCTCATCGGCAATCGCCGGATTCTGCTCTGACGTCTCCTCAGACGCGTCCGGATCGGCGAAGGACAGATTAGCATCCTCGAGATCCTTGTCCACGCCCTCATAGAGCATGGTATCCTCTGCGTCATCGGCAAATGCCACCGGCTGCGGAATGATATTGTCATCGTCATCGAAGCTGGATTTCAGGTTAACTTCCTCCTGATTGCTGTCGAGTACCTTGACATCCAGACCGAGCGCCTGCATTTCCTTGATCAGTACCTTGAAGGACTCCGGAATGCCCGGCTTCGGTACGTTCTGTCCCTTGACGATCGCTTCATACGTGTTGACACGTCCTACAGTATCGTCTGACTTTACGGTCAGAATTTCCTGCAGCGTATATGCCGCACCGTACGCCTCGAGTGCCCAAACTTCCATCTCACCGAAACGCTGTCCGCCGAACTGCGCCTTACCGCCGAGCGGCTGCTGGGTAACCAGTGCATACGGGCCAACTGAGCGCGCGTGGATTTTATCGTCTACCATGTGGTGGAGCTTCAGGTAATACATATAGCCAACCGTAACGCGGTTGTCAAACTTTTCGCCGGTGCGTCCGTCATAGAGCGTGAACTTGCCGTCCTCGTTCATTTCGAGCGCCTTCGGGTTAATCACCTTATCCATCGGCTTTAAGTCGAACGGATCGTTGCGGTGCGGTGCGTTGCGCTCGTTGGCTTCGCGGAAGCATGCGCAGATATCGTCCTCGTGCGCGCCGTCAAATACCGGTGTCATGATGTGCCAACCGAGCGCCTTTGCCGCCATGCCGAGATGCACTTCGAGAACCTGTCCGATATTCATACGAGACGGTACGCCCAACGGGTTCAACACAATATCCAGCGGCGTGCCATCCGGCAAAAACGGCATATCCTCTTCCGGCAGAATCCTGGATACGACACCCTTGTTACCGTGGCGTCCTGCCATCTTGTCGCCAATCGAAATCTTACGCTTCTGCGCCACATAGCAGCGTACCAGCATATTCACACCCGGGGACAGCTCGTCACAATTTTCCTGTGTGAAGATCTTGACATCTATGATAATACCCGATTCGCCGTGCGGCACTTTTAGGGAGTTATCACGCACCTCGCGCGCCTTTTCGCCGAAAATTGCACGGAGCAGACGCTCTTCCGCGGTAAGCTCGGTTTCGCCCTTCGGCGTTACCTTTCCGACCAGAATATCGCCGGCGTGCACCTCCGCACCAATGCGGATAATACCGTTTTCGTCCAGATCCTTCAGCGCATCATTGCTAACGTTCGGGATATCACGCGTGATTTCTTCCGGTCCGAGCTTCGTGTCGCGGCATTCGATTTCCAGTTCTTCGATGTGCACCGAAGTGAACACATCTTCCCGTACCAGGCGCTCGTTCAGCAGAATGGCGTCCTCGTAGTTATAGCCTTCCCAGGTCATGAACCCGATCAGCGCGTTCTTGCCCAGTGCAATTTCGCCATCCGCAGTCGCCGGACCGTCCGCAAGCACCTGTCCCTTTTCGACACGCTCACCGGCATCGACAATCGGCTTTTGGTTGACGCAGGTCGACTGGTTCGAGCGCTTATATTTTTGCAGCCGATAGGTGTAGGTCTTATGATCATCACCGACCAAAACGATCTGATCAGCGGAAACCGTATCAATTACGCCATTGCAGTCCGCCAGAATGCAAACGCCCGAGTCGACTGCCACCTTATATTCCATACCCGTTCCGACAAACGGCCGCTCGGTTTTCAACAGCGGTACAGCCTGACGCTGCATGTTCGATCCCATCAACGCGCGGTTCGCATCGTCGTTTTCCAGGAACGGAATCATCGAGGTTGCCACAGAAACAACCATTTTTGGCGAAACGTCCATGAAATCGACCTTTTCCGCCTCGATTTCCAGGATTTGATCGCGGTAACGACCGGCAACCTTTGCGTTTGCAAAGCGCCCGTCCTCTGTCAGCGGTTCGTTCGCCTGTGCGACAATGTAGTTGTCCTCCATGTCCGCCGTCATATAGATGACTTCGTCCGTTACCACGCCGGTCGCCTTGTCAACCTTGCGGTACGGCGCTTCAATGAAACCATATTGGTTAATTCGTGCGAAGGTCGCCAGGTAGGAAATCAGACCGATGTTCGGACCTTCCGGCGTTTCAATCGGGCACATTCTGCCGTAGTGGCTGTAGTGTACGTCACGTACCTCGAATCCGGCACGATCACGGGACAGACCGCCCGGTCCAAGTGCGGACAGACGGCGTTTATGCGTCAGTTCTGCCAGCGGGTTGTTCTGATCCATGAACTGCGACAGCGGCGAAGAACCGAAGAACTCCTTGATCGCCGAAGTCACCGGACGGATATTCACCAGCGCCTGCGGTGTAATGACGTCCATGTCCTGTGCCTGAATATTCATCCGCTCGCGAATCACGCGCTCCATACGCATAAAGCCGATGCGGAACTGATTTTGCAAAAGCTCACCAACCGAACGAATACGCCGATTGCCGAGGTGGTCGATATCGTCAACCGAACCCACGCCATCACACAGGTTCAAGAAATAGCTGATGGTCGCGTAAATATCGTCCAGGACAATATGCTTCGGCACAAGCTCATCAGCATGTCTGCGGATCGCCGTGCGCAGCTCTTCCTCGTCCGAAGCGCCATCCATCAGATCCCGAAGCACCGTATAGCGTACCTTCTCGCTGATGCCAAGCTCCTCGCAGTCAAAATCCACATACTTCTGGATGTCGACCATGCCATTGCCGATGATCTTGACTTCCTTTTCCACAAAGTGAATTTCGCTCTCGCCCGTTTCGGTTTCGAAGAATTCCTTCGTCTCCACCTTCACGAATGCCTCACGGATTCCGGCTTCCTGGATCTCCATCGCCTGATCAAAGGACAGCAGCGTTCCAGCGTCAAAGAGCAGCTCGCCGGTCGATTCATCCACCACCGGTCGTGTCAGCTCGTGTCCAGTAAGGCGGCTAGCAATCCCCAGCTTTTTGTTATACTTATAGCGGCCAAACCGGCACAGGTCATAGCGCCGTGCGTCAAAGAACAAGCTGTTCAGATGTGCCAGAGAGCTTTCCACCGTAGGCGGTTCGCCCGGGCGCAGCTTATTGTAGGCCTCGATCAGCGCTTCGTCTGTGTTTTCCGTCTTGTCCTTCTGCAAGATTGTCTGCGTGAGTCGCTCATCATTGCCGAACATCTCCTGAATTTCTTCGTTGCTGCTCAAGCCAAGTGCGCGGATAAACGCCGTGATCGGAATCTTGCTGCTTTTATCGATCCGAACGTATACCACATCATTGGAATCCATCTCATATTCCAGCCATGCGCCGCGGTTCGGGATTACGGTTGCTTTAAACAGGTCTTTACCGGTGCTGTCCTTTTCGGACGCATAGTATACGCCCGGAGAACGAACCAACTGTGAAACGATAACACGCTCTGCGCCATTAATGACAAACGTGCCGCTTTCCGTCATCAGCGGAAAGTCGCCCATAAAGATTTCGCTTTCTTTGATCTCGCCGGTTTCCTTGTTCCAGAGACGCGCGGTTACGTGCAGGGGCGCCGCATAGGTGACATCGCGTTCCTTGCATTCGGCGATTGAATACTTCGGCGTATCGTCAATCCGATAATCGGTGAAATTAAGCACCAGATTGCCGCTATAATCCGTAATGGAAGAAACGTCGTCAAAAACCTCTTTCAATCCCTTTTCACGGAACCAATTGTACGAGTTTTTCTGCGCTTCGATCAGATTCGGGATTTCGAGAACCTCATTGATCTTTCCGAAGTTCATGCGAACGTTTTTTCCACACTGCTTTGGTGTAACTTGCACCATTGGCAAAAACCTCCTTCATGCTTTGCAGGGTAAGACCTAACATAAAATCTGCCTGTCCGAGAGCGATATCTTTTCTTAAAATCTTCAGAATCCTCTTGACAGGCGTGGGCGGAATGTGATATACAATTCTGATAAAATATATCTTTACACATTACGATATATTTTATAATTATACAATATTGCCGCCGGCTTGTCAAGCGATTTTGTAAAATTCATACAAATATCTCTGTTTTGGTGGAAATCGGGAGACGATTTTTGTATATTCTGCTAATCACGCCGTTTGTGCGGCTTAGGCTTGGCTGAAAAGATGCAAAATTAACTGTTTACTTTTTCCAAAAATCGTGCTATACTAGAAATTACAAGAAACAATGAGATTCGATTCGGAGGTAAAACTGCTTCGCTATGTTCACACAAATCAAAAGCCTTGGATTATTCGGCTTAAACGCATTTCCCGTGGATGTGGAAATCAGCATCAGCCGCGGCAGTCCGCAGTTTGAAATTGTCGGGCTGCCGGACGCCACCATAAAAGAGAGCCGCGAACGGATTCGTTCTGCGCTGGAAACTGTCTGTATGGCAATTCCGCCGCGTCACATCGTGGTCAACCTCGCGCCGGCGGATGTCAAAAAGGTCGGCACGATGCACGACCTCGCGATCCTGATGAGCCTTCTGGTCGGCACAGAGTAGATCGCGCCGCAGCCGGAAACGCGCTATTTTATTGGCTAGGTTTTCCTGTCCGGACAGGTGCGCGCCGTCAACGGTGTCTTGCCGATGGCACTTCTCGCTGCGCAAAACTGTGCAGAGAAAATCTATGTGCCGGCGGAGAATGCTGCAGAAGCTTCCACCGCTGGGATTGCGGTCTATGGCATATCGCATATCGCGGATCTGATCGCACACCTCTGTGGTGAGATACAGCTTCCACAGCAGCTGACTTATACCCCAACACCGGAAAATCTGGACGATCCGATGGACTTCGCCGATGTCAAGGGACAGCAGAACGCGCGCTATGTCCTGGAGATTGCCGCGTCCGACGGCCACAATGCCATGATGATCGGCAGCCCCGGCAGCGGTAAGAGCATGCTCGCAAAGTGCATCCCAACCATTTTGCCGGAAATGACGCGCGAAGAGGCACTCGAGACGACACAGATTTACTCGATCGCTGGGCTGCTGGATCTAAAGCATCCGCTCATGACATGACGGCCGTTCCGCACACCACACCACACGATTTCTGGCGCAGGGCTTGTGGGCGGCGGCACGATTCCGCACCCGGGCGAAGTTTCACTCTCGCACAACGGGCTGCTCTTTTTGGACGAACTTGTGGAGCTCGACCACCACACGCTCGAAATTCTGCGCCAGCCGCTGGAGGATCACCAGGTGACGATCACGTGCGCTTCCTGGACGGTGTCGTATCCGTACTCGTTTATGCTGATCGGCGCGATGAACCCTTGTCCGTGTGGCTATTTCGGTCACCCACGGCGCAAGTGCACCTGTATCGACCGGCAGGTGCGGCAGTACTTAAACCGGATTTCTGGGCCGCTGCTCGACCGGTTCGATCTGCATATCGAAGTAGAGCTGGTTTCGTTCGATGATCTCTCTGCGACAAAAAATCCGAAGATTCCGCCACAATCCGCAAGCGTGTCCAGACGGCGCGTGAAATTCAGCACGAACGCTTTCGGGACACCGGCATCTTCTGCAACGCCGCGATTCCGGCAGGAAAGCTGCAGGCATACTGCCAGATGGACGACAGCGCAAGCGTACTGCTTCGGGCAGTGTTCGACAAGTTAGGACTCAGTGCCCGCGCCTATGACCGGATCTTGAAAGTCGCGCGGACGATTGCCGATATCGAACAGCCGGAGACGATTCATAAGCAGCACATTGCCGCGGCAACGCAGTTCCGCAGTCTCGATCGAAAATATTGGACAAAATAACACAAAAGAAATACGATAGAAAGGACTTCACATGACTCGAAGCTATGCCCCGTCAAAAAAACGGCGGGAACGAAAGGAATCGCCGCTGCTGCACTATTGGCGGCGGCTGGACAAATCGCTGATTCTGGCGGCGCTGCTCTGCTCGGGGCTGAGTATTGTCCTGTTATATTCCATCTGGCAAAACAGCATTTCCAGCGCTGTAGACGATGACCAATACCGCACGCAGCTGATCGCAAGTGCAGTCGGCGCGGCGTGTGTTCTGATCCTCGCTGCAATCGATTATCACAAAATCGTCCGGCTCTGGTTTATCTACGCGCCCATTGCCCTGATTCTGACGATGCTATGCTTTACCTCGCTCGGGCACAAGCGCGCTGGCGCGGACGATCAGGCGTGGCTGAACCTCGGGTTTATCCAGTTCCAACCATCGGAGATATTGAAGATCGTGTTCATCCTCACCTTCGCGCTGCATCTGGCGAAAAATGAAAAAAATATGAACCGACCACTGCATCTGCTGCTGCTCTGCATCCACGGTGCAATTCCCACAGGTCTGATCGCGCTGCAGGGCGACTATGGCACTGCCATCGTCTTTGCGGTGATCTTCCTTGGCATGCTGTTTTCGGCAAGGATTTCGTTGAAGCACATGCTCGGCTTTTTCGTTGCGATTCCGGCGGTGCTGATTCTCGCGTGGAATTTTCTCCTCGGCGACACGCACAAAAAGCGCATCCTCGTTCTGCTCCACCCCGGCACCGACCCGGACGGGATCGAATACCAACAGGATCTCGGGCTGAAGGCACTCGCAAACGGGAAAATCTTCGGTGTCGGGCTGTTTTCCGACAGCGATGACTATGTTTCCGTTCCGGAAATTCACAACGACTTTTTGTTCGCGCAGGTCGGACAGGCGCTCGGGTTTGTCGGCGCAATGGCGGTGGTTGTAGTACTGGCTTTTCTCTGCCTGAAAACGCTCTATGACGGATACCACTGCAAGGATCGGCTCGGCACGTTTATTTGCACCGGCGTGTTCTCGATGCTGTTTATCCACTGTCTGATGAACATCGGCATGGTGCTGAAGGTTGTGCCGGTCATCGGCATACCACTGCCGTTCCTGAGTGCCGGCGGTACGGCAACGCTGAACATGTACATCGCCCTCGGCTTTGTCGTCAGTGCCAACGGCCATAACCAAAAGCAATATCTCGTATTCACCGACTAGCGCACACTGCAAGGAGTTTCTATGAAAATCATCGCCCACATCGAAAACGACTTCCCTGCAAAGTTCGGGATTCCGCGGCAAAGCGGTTTGGTTTCTCTGCCCTCGCGCATTCTCTTCGAGCCGCCATACCGCAATCCCGATGCGCTTCGGGGACTGGAGACATTCTCGCACCTCTGAATTCTCTGGGAGTTCTCCGCATCGGTGCGTGCGGACTGGTCGCCTACGGTTCGCTCGCCGCGTCTCGGCGACAACACGCGCATGAGCGTTTTTTCTACGCGCTCGCCCTTTCGCCCGAATCCCATTGGGCTTTCTGTTGTGCGACTCGAAGCGATCGACCTGCACGGCAAGGACGCACCGGTTCCGACAGTCACTGGAGCGGATCTCATGAGCGGTACGCCGATCTATGATCTCAAGCCCTATCTGCCGCAGTTCGACAGCATTCCGGACGCGAAGGGCGGCTTTGCGGCGGACGCGGCGGCGCATCGCCTGACGGTGGTGTTTCCGGCACATTGGCTCGAGCGCGTACCGGCGGCACTGCAGGAGGGCTTATGCGAACTTCTCGCGCAAGATCCGCGCCAGTCCTACCAGCACGACCCCGACCGCATCTACGGCTTTCGCTTCGGCACGCTCGAAATCAAATTCACCGTAAGCGGCGAGTTCCTGACCGTGTGCTTTGCTGAACCGATTGCATAATAGACAAGAAAAACCGCATGGCGTGTGTGTTCGCCATGCGGTTTCTTTATGGGCATTGCACAAAGCATGTCGCAAATGTGCCACCAAATTTATCTATGTTTACCGTACAAGCCGCGATCAGTCCCAAGACGGCATTCCGCCAACGGACCTTGTCGCGTAATAAAGCAAAATCTTATACGCATCGTTAATCGTGACCTTCCCGTCACCGTCTACGTCAGCCGCTTCTCGTTGTGCGTCTGTTAAGCCGGCATCAAGTCCAGCGGACGTTTTCGAGTACGCCATGAGAGCGTTGTAGGCGTCTTGAATTGTGATTGAGCCATCGCCGTCGAGGTCGCCGAGGGTGATTGTGATCGTCTCGGTTGTCGTGGTTGTCGTCTCGGAAGGTGCCGCAGTTTCTGTGGCGGCTGTTGTCGCTGTGGTGGTTGTAGTGGTGGTTGTGGCTGCAGTCATTGTCGTTGTCGTTCTCGAAATGGTCGTTGTCTCCGAAGTTGTCGCCGAAGTCGTAGTCGCTGCGAGAGTGAATGTCGTGAAAGTGACGCTCGTGATACTGCCCGTGCCATCGAGCGCGTGAATCGTCACAGTGCCCTCACCGCACACGGTAACCGTTCCGTCCTGCGTAACAGTGGCGATCGTCCCATCGGTACTCAGCCACGCGATCGTGCCGGTGTAATCCGCATCGATGGTGTAATCGAGCTGGAACGTGTTCCCGACATAGAGGTTGCCGATGTACGGCGCTTCGATCGTGACCACGCCCGATGCCGGTTCAGTGGTTGTCGTTCCAGCAGTCGTTTCGGTCGCTTCCGTGGTGGTTTCCTTTGTGGTGGAGGTAGATTCAGTGGTAGATTCGGTTGTTATAGTCGTTGTCGTGGTAGTCGTTTCGGTAGTCGTTGTGGTGGTTTCGAGCGTTGTTGTGGTAGTTTCCGGGTCCTTCACGATGGTAATGCTGCCGTTTCCGACTTTGCTTTCGTAAAGGATCGTGTCATTCACCTGCGCCGCAGATCCGTTTGCACCGGTCCAGCTGCTAATCGAAAAGGCATCGCCAGCGGCGGCGGATTCCGGCAGGGTAATGTAGAATGTCACCGCCCATCCGGCAGGCATTGCTGTCGCGGAGGTAGCCGCATACCAATAATTTCCCTCATTGCTCACGAGCACGGCAGTAGCTGTGTAAAGTTCCGCGCAGGTGCAGTCCTCGTCCAATGTAAAGCCGATCGCCAGCTTCGTGTAGTCCTCGCCACAGTACGCGCGCACCGCGACCTGATAATTATTCGCTTCCAGCTCACTCTCCGAGATTGTGACGTCCTCGAAGTAGAGGAGAGGGGTGGATTTTGTGGTTGTTGTACTCGTTGTGGCTGTGGTGGTAGTTGTAGTCGATTCAGAAGTTGTTGTGGTGGTGGTTGAGGTGGTGGTTGTTGTCGTGGTAGTCGTTTCGGTGGTGAATGTGGTGGTAACTGCCGCCGAATCCACAACAACGCGGATTGCGCCGTCCTTCAGGCCAACCATATCATCGAAGATATCCACACCAGTCGTGCTGGTGCTGTCCATGTACTGGAAGCGCGGCGATTCAACCCA
>JAJQAB010000114.1 GCA_021203985.1 Ruminococcus sp.
GCCTGATTCCATTCCAACTCGTTTAACATCTTGTTTTTTCGAGCGCGTGTAACAGATCATTGACAACTCTACAGGATGCCGCATAAAGCGTCGCAAAAATCCCTTGACAAAGCGGCTGAAATCTGCTACACTGAATGTGCAACGTAAGTCGTCATACCGAAAACGCAGCAGATTTGCCGCATGCCGGACTGTGAAAGCAGTCGGAAAGGATGGTGCGGTGTCATGCTGCACGCAACAGGTCGAAAAAAGACTTGGCGGTACACGATTATTATTGCGTGATGTCCGATGTATTGGAGCATGGCGCGGTGCAGAGTCTGAAGGCTTTTCATCACCATGTTCATACCACGAGATTTCAGCACAGTTTGAACGTCTCTTATTACAGCTATGCGATTTGCCGCTGGTTTCGTTGGGATGCGGTTTCTGCGGCGCGCACTGGGATGCTGTACGACCTTTACTTTTATGAAACCTGCGACTATGACCACACGGCTGTACCGAACGGGGCGTCACACCTTGCGTTTCATCCGCAGCTTGCGTTGTCGAATGCTGCGGCGTATTTCTCGCTGAACGAAAAAGAGACGGACATGATTGTACACTACATGTGGCCGTTTGTGCGCCATAAGCCGCAATCACAAAGAGGGATTTGTGATTGCGGCTGTGGACAAATGGGTGGCTGTGATGGAATATTGCGCGCCTTATGTGCAGTGGCTTCGCTCTGCATCTTAAGGACAGAAAAACGGGAGCTTGCTGTGTGCAGGCTGAGAGGAGACGCAGACATCTCGACCGCACCTGATTTGGATAATGCCAACGGGAACATGGATTGCACATGTGAGCATACCGTATGGTACGCTTTTTTGTGGATGCAGCTTTGGAAAAAATGGGAGGATTTCGATGAAATTATCCAGTGAGGCGTTTCGCCTCTATGCGGTGACAGCGCCTGCGCCGAATCTGCTGGAACAGGTGCGCGCGGCAATTGACGGTGGAATCACGATGCTTCAAATTCGTGAAAAGAACAAGACGACACAGCAGCTGGTGCAAATGGCGCGTCCGATTCTCGCGCTGTGCCGCACGGCAGGAATTGCGTGCTTGCTGAACGATGATGTCGCCGCCGCAAAAGAGATCGGCGCAGACGGTGTGCACGTGGGACAGCATGATATGGGCTTGCTGCAGGCACGTCAGATTCTGGGCGAAAACGCCATCATTGGAACAAGTGCCCACAATATACAGGAAGCGCTGCGTGCGCAGGAACAGGGCGCGGATTATCTGGGATGCGGTGCGGTTTTTCCATCGGGAACGAAAACAGACGCCACGCCGCTTTCCGCGGAGACACTGCGCGACATTTGCCGGGCGGTTTCGATTCCGGTTGTTGTAATCGGTGGGATTCAGGCGGAGAATGCCACGGCACTTTCCTGTACTGGTATAGATGGAATCGCTGTGGTTTCCGCTGTGTTCTGCCAGAACGATGTAAAGCGTGCCGCACAGACGATGCGCAGGCTGGCGGATACGGTTTGTGGAGAGGAGCGGCAGCATGCGACTTGATCCGGTTTTGACAATTGCTGGGAGTGACAGCAGCGGTGGCGCGGGAATTCAGGCAGATTTAAAGACGATAACGATGCTGCGCTGCTATGGCATGAGCGCGGTGACGGCGCTGACTGCACAAAATACGGTCGGTGTGAGCGCTATCTATCCGATCCCTGCAGATTTTTTGACAGCGCAGCTGAAGGCAGTTTGCGAAGACATCCGTCCGGCGGCGGTCAAAATTGGGATGGTGTATGACGTGCCGCAGATCGCGGCAATTGCTGCGGTAATTCGGCACTATGCGCTTTCCGCCGTTGTCGTAGATCCGGTGATGCTCTCCACCAGCGGCGATGCGCTGATGCAGCAGCGTGCAGTTTCAGCACTCGAGACAGAGCTGTTTCCACTCGCACAGCTGATTACACCGAATTTGCCGGAGGCGGAAAGGCTGTGCGGTAGGTCGATTACCGACAAGGCACAAATGGCGGCGGCGGCGCAGACGCTTAGCGAGAAGTATCAGACGGCAGTACTATTAAAAAGCGGCCACCGCGTGGGCGACTGTGACGATTTGCTCTATATGCAGAGGAAATCAATCTGGATGCCGGGGAAACGGTGCGAAACACCGCATACCCATGGAACGGGCTGTACGCTTTCTTCCGCGATTGTGTCTTTTTTGGCGCGTGGGTTTGAACTCGAGGGAAGCGTGCGGCAGGCGAAGAAATACGTGACGCAGGCGATTAGCGCAGGGCTTGCGCTTGGACACGGACACGGACCGATCGCACATAATTTTGCGATCATCGATGAGAAGCGGAAAGGATGAGGGCTGTGATGCGAACATATGCTACACAGATGGAAGCGGCAAAAAATGGCGTGATAACGCCGGAAATGGAAATCGTTGCAGCGGAGGAGCATTTGCCAAAGGAACGGATTCGTGAACGTGTTGCAAAGGGCACGATTTGTATCCCGGCGAATATTGGTCATAAGTCGCTGCATCCTGCCGGCGTCGGCGAGGGATTACGGACGAAGATGAATGTCAATCTGGGCATCTCCGGCGACTGCCACGACTATACGGCGGAATTCGAGAAGGTGAATCTTGCATTGCAGTTCCACTGCGAAGCGATCATGGATTTGTCAAACTACGGGAAAACACATACATTCCGTCAGCAGCTGATTGAGCGTTCCTCCGCAATGGTTGGGACAGTGCCGATGTACGATGCGATTGGTTATTTCGAAAAGGATCTGGCGGATCTGCAGGCGTCTGACTTCTTAGAGGTGCTCGAAGCGCACGCAAAGCAAGGCGTGGACTTTCAAACGATCCATGCTGGAATCAACCGGCGCATTGTGGAAGCGCTGAAACGGAGAAAGCGCACAACGAATATTGTGTCGCGCGGCGGCTCGCTGCTGTTTGCCTGGATGGAAATGACGGGCAATGAAAACCCGTTTTATGAATATTACGATGATGTGCTGGATATTCTAAGGAAGTACGATGTGACAATCAGCCTTGGCGATGCACTTCGCCCTGGTTCAATCGCGGACAGTACCGATGCGGCGCAGGTTTCCGAGTTGGTGGAACTGGGCGCACTCACAGAGCGCGCATGGCAGCGTGACGTCCAGGTCATGGTGGAAGGGCCAGGACACATGGCGATGGATGAAATTGCCGCAAATATGAAGCTGCAAAAGCGGCTTTGTCACGGCGCACCGTTCTATGTGCTCGGGCCGCTGGTGACGGATATTGCACCGGGCTATGACCATATCACTTCGGCGATCGGTGGAGCAATTGCTGCGGCGAGCGGCGCGGATTTCTTGTGCTATGTGACGCCGGCGGAACATTTGTGTCTGCCGGATTTGCAGGATGTGAGAGAAGGAATCATCGCCACGAAAATTGCGGCGCACGCAGCGGACCTGGCAAATGGTCTGCCCGGCGCACGGGAATGGGATCACGCGATGAGCTGCGCAAGAAGCACTGTGGACTGGGAAGGTATGTTTGAACAGGCAATCGACCAGGAAAAGGCGCGAAAGTATTACGAAAGCCGTCCGCCGCAGGATCGGCACACCTGTTCGATGTGCGGAAAAATGTGCGCAATGTGGACCTCGAATAAGATCCTAAATGGCGAAGCGGATTCGCTTGGGTTGGATGCAAAATAGCGGAAATTTTTTCGGCGCTGTAGTTTTTCATACAAATGTAGAGTTGTCAATGATCTGTTACACGAGCTCGAAAAAGCAAGATGTTAAACGAGTTGGAATGGAATCAGGCACGATGGAGGA
>JAJQAB010000100.1 GCA_021203985.1 Ruminococcus sp.
GGGATAGGTTTGAAGTTACTCATGTGATCTTGCCTCGCTTTCACCGAAATTTCCATTATCTCCACTATCTTTAGTATAGCATATTTTTAGGTGAAATGCAAGGCAGATTCGAAAATTGCAAAAAATGCTTGCTATTTTTTTGTTTCGTATGCTACAATAATAAAGCAAAGGTATTGTGCTAAGGTAGAGGGCGTAAATACAGATTTGCGGCATTATGTATCGTTATACCGCTTTTGGTGTGCTAAAAAATGAAATATCACAAAGGCATTGCTCGAAATTTCATGAATTGTCATTTTCTCTCCTCACTCTATTATCATATGTGCTACATATCCACACCTCATGCTTATGCTTGACATTTACAGCGAAATGTGGTACAATAATCATACTTTAATATGTTTTTTTACAAAATATGTGCAGCATCGCACGACTTTGTGTGATGCTATCCTCAAAGCACAAAAACGAAACAAAATTACAAGAGGTTTAAAAAATGGAAGAAAATAAAACGGAAAAAATTAAAACGGAACAAAATAAAATAAAAGTCTTAATCGCGGACGACACCGTGTCTTATGGTGTTCCCTACGCCAAGGAACTACACTCATAGGGCTTTCATGTGGTGATGTGCAAAAGGGCTGGGAGCGCTGTTTTGAATTCGATGACGCATAACGCTTTCGATGTTGTGGTGGTGGATGCAACACTGCCGGACACGAACGCAGTGGAGTTGTTAAAAGCCACGCAGATGCTTTCGAATCGACCAAAATTTATCGTGACCTCCTGTTATGAAAACGATTTTTTGCGGCGGCAGATGCTCAAAAGTGACGCATCTTATTTTTGACAAAGCCATTTGAATTTGCAACGCTGCATTGCTTGATTTCCGATTTGACGAATCGTAGCGACAGCGCAACGCGCAGCATTGAAGTGCGGGTTACGGACGCGTTACATAAGCTTGGCGTTCCAGCGCGGCTGAAGGGATATTATTACTTGCGCACTGCGATTTTATTGTCGATTCAGGATAAAACAATGTCAAGCAACTTAACAAATAACCTCTATTCACAGATTGCTAAAAAATATGACATAACAGTGGATCGCGTAGAACGTGCGATGCGGCATGCGATCGATGTCTCGTGGGGTCAGGGTGACCCGGAAGCAAAGGAACTTTACTTCGGTCATTTCAGCCACAACAAAAAGGGCAAGCCGACAAATTTGGAATATGTTGCTGTTCTGGTGGATCACCTTCGCTTGCAGACGCAGAGTGATGATCCGAGGATGGATTTGCACTGATTTTTGTGAGTTGTGGCGTATTGTGATATAATAAAAGTATCACAAAAAAGAAAAAGTTTGTAATTATTATAACAATAGGTGTGCAATGATTATTTATGTAATGAAACAAACGATCGAAAGATATCAATTAAAAATGCCGGATGAATTTTCTGACCCGACAATGCGAACCATCGTCCAAGCCACCTACGATGCTGAGTAAGGAGACCGCCTTTTGGAATGGGGCGCAAAGCTCTTCTATTTTGATCGCCGCAAGTGTGTTCAGATCTGTAATTTTGCCAGCAAATTTACTGTTGTGCTTGTTGATTTCAAAATAAATGACTTAAAATATATGGGTGATGCTGTCGCCCAGTATATGATGGATATTTATTCCAATGACAGGGAAACAACCACTCTGTTGGAACGTTTTTTTAAAGACCATCCGTTGGTATGTTTTGGAAAATTGACAGACAGAAGTATCATCTCATCAATGAATCATTTTCAATTGCAATATTTGGAAGATGGTTATCGACTCAGTGACTTTATAAAAAATAATGTGTTGCACACAAAGAAACTAAATCATGAAATTAACAAAAAATATATCAGAACAGAAAAAGTGAACGGAGAAACGCTGTACTTTTTTTCTGCAGAAAAATTCGCAGAACTGATAAAAGAACGCTATGCCAGATGACACAAACTAGAAATAGACCGAGATATGGATGACCCATAAGGATATATAAAATGAAAAAAATAATTGCTTATGTTTTGCCATCATTAATATTGGTGGGGATAATATTATGAGGTCTTATTATCAACAATAAATGTGAGAAGGATCAAAATATTATCTTTGATTCCGGAGAGTATTACGACAAAGCGTGGCTATCGGACAATTCTGACGCAATATATTCCATTGATCATATTTGTGTGCCTGATCGTTCAACAGCAATGAAATTATCCAATTTGATCATTTTAAATTTACAAGATGATGGATTGTTTAAAAATTATGTGGTGTAATCTGTATTTTTTTTGATGAGTCGAGCGAGGTATGGATTATAAACTATTATCCAAATGAAAAAGATTATGCGGGATCTACATGCAGTATTGCAATATCACAACAGACAGCAGAAATATTAAAAATATGGTTACGGAATAGGCATTCTTTTGCGTATTTAACTGAAGTATTTGCGTATTGCTATGAGCGACCTGGTGATATCTTAATGGACAGCAGAATTGAACGTGCGGAGTATTGGAATGATACATTTAAATAAAATCAAATTGTTTTCAATTGGCTTTTTTCTATTTTTCTATCATTATGCATCATTGTTTTTGCGATCTTCAATTTAAGCGAAAATTCGAAAAAAATCAACAGGATCAGGTTACCTTCAAGGAATGGACAGCAACTATGTAGAGATTATACGATCATATCAAGAGTATGCCGAATACATTATTGACAGAAATATTGAAGGCGTATTTCAAGATAATATTTTTACCATTTCAAATATTGATGAAACACTTTCTTACCACTGGGAAAATATGCTGATTGAAACCAATATTTGGTCATACCGAAATTTGCCAAAAGATGAGAGTGCCTTTGGTTTTGCCTTGATGGATTTAAATGATAATGAATGCAAAGAATTAATACTTCTCTTACGAGACTATACAGTACTTGCTATTTTTACGATCGCCAATCATAATCTCACATTGATTGATGCATATTGGCCCAAGCATCGATGTGCTATATTTGATACAGGAATGATTTACACATTATCCAGCAATAGCGCATCTCAATGGTATTATCAAATTCAATGTATTTCATCAGAAAATGGTTCGTTGAAATTGTTACAAGAGTATGGTTGTTCTAATGATGAATATTATAAAATAATTGATGAGAAGAAATATAGCATTTGTGAATATGATTTTTTTAGAATTCCAGAAAGCGTACCCTGCTCTATCCGATACGGAAGCAAGCGATATCACGAAAAAATCTGGAATAGAATACAAGCCATTATTTGCTGCATAAAGCGGAAGGCTCTGTTGGATTTTAAACACAATATTTTTATGGAATAAACCAGCTCTTTCAGCGACTTCTACTCCATAGATCTCTATAATGAAAATTATGCTTGGAAAGCAGCGGGATCCGAATATATTATTGGTGATAATTATAATGTTGAGCGAATATGAACAATTATCTGTTAAGCACAAAATGCCTGATGATTTTATTGGACCTCTTTCTTTATCACTGGGTTATGTGACTTATTCCAGAAATTCATCTGATGACATTGAAGTAAATTTAATAGGAAATAGTTTTAAAGGATTAGGTACACTTATTACAGCTACAAAAAGGAGCAATGAAAATGAAAAATAAAAAGTGGCGCAAACAGTGCATAATTATTATATTGGCATTTTTATTAGTAATCATTATTATTATCATTTTTTTGAACGAATCAAGTAATAAGCAAGGCATTCATGATAGTTCCATAAATTCTATAGATGAATCATCCAGTAGCTATTTAGTTCAATCTGTCGCCAATCAAGATTTAGAATCGATTATAGGTATTGATTATTCAAAAGATGCTTTAGAAATCATTGATATTAGTACAAAAATCGGGAATAAGCAAAATGATGAATATGCCCCATTTACAGAAGTAAGCGTAATGTATACAGTTTCATCTGATTTGCTTATAAATAAAGATTGTTATTCATTGAAATGAGACTCCATCATAAATCTTGAAAATATGGGTCTTGAACTTGCAAGCAAAGTAAAACATTTGAATGAAGAATACGGTTTTGATAAAACTGAAATTCAATATATAAATACACGATTTGGCACCTGCAGATATGACGTAGTGGATGGCGTCTGTGAAGTAGATTATTGTTTTTATGTTTTCATAATAAAGTCTAGTAAAACAACCTATTTCATTTATATTTCAGGCTCATATCCTTATCCAATAGAATATGAAAGTTGCACCGAAGATACTCGGTGTTGCTTCTTATAGCGCAAGTCAAATTGAAAATAGTTTTGCTACAAGCGATGCTGCAGTAGGCGAAATCAATATTTCGTACTATAAGGAGCATACAAAAAACTCCCGTCCAAGTACAAGAGGTAAACATCAAGCTGGTCAAACCAAAAAAGCCGTAATTCAGGAGGTGAAAAAGGCGATGCAAGAAGAACGCCAAACCCCCATAAATGACGCCCCAAAATCTAAATATGAAACTTTCTCTGAAATTTTGAAAACTTTGAAAATCAACCACGAAATCGTTCTGCTTTATACCAATGCAAATGATACGTTGAAATTCAGTGCGGGTTATGTGCTGGAGGTTATGGATGAACAATTTATGATGAAACACATATCACCAGATGACATGGATGATGGGATATACATGAGTGATATTGCGAATATCATAAAAATAGAAACCAATACAAGATATTCAAATCGCTTGAAAATTTTGACAAGTAAATTAGATGAATCGAATGTTACTGATTTTTGCGGAAATTTATATAAAGGCATGTTGCTAAAAGCAATGTACGAGAGATCTATCATTTCTGTTGAACTGGGAAACAGTGGGGAAATGGATGCCATGGGCTTTGTTTTGGCTGTATCAGATCACACAATTGACATGTGATGGAATCGAAGAACGAAAAATTTCGTTGCTATATTCTAGAAATTATGTTGATAGTGATTTGCACGATGCGGAGAAAAGGGATCCTTGATAGAGGATATTGGAAAACTTTTAAGCCATTGGGAGATATTTTAAACTGAGTAGATGATCCATTAAAGCGTAAAAGAATTCATAAAATCGTTGTGATTGTTCTAATCATTTTTTTCTTCATCGTCTTTGCACTCTATTTTATACCAATAAGGTTTTCTGTATAATCAATAGAATCTGTACAAGCTGAAAAGTTTTTTTATTGCGTATCGAATTTCGGCTGGTTCAACGGAAGCCGGATGTTGGATCTGCATCGGTGACCAAGATGGAATGTTTGAAAATTCACTTAGCGTATCTGTTCATGGTGAACTTCTAGAAAACGAACTCTCAAGGAATATTTGTGATACAAATACAAAATACATTTTATACGGTAAAATGAATCAAAAGCTAGATCCAGTATGGGGATATACTTATACTATAACTTACTCTGGATGGGATCTTTTTGACGATGTAAAAAGATGTGACAATTTGATAAGAATTAATTTCGACCATTATATAACAGTATACGATTTGAAATGGTTTGACTTTCCATATCGACTGCTAAATGGTTTGAGTTATTAAGTTCGAACAGAGTGATTATACATAGACGCATGAGAAACAGGACTTTTGCACTGAATGTGAAAAAACGGATCTACTTACCGCAGTCAGCGATGACAGATCGTGTTGAACAGCAATAGAGGAATTGAAAAAAATATGAAGTCTATACATATGACGACAACCCAGATATTCCTGTATTCTGTTTTTTTACGCAGATGTATTCTAGAAAAAGGGTGCGTAGAAGATGCAAACTTGCCCTCTCAAGTAGGTGGTAAATACTTGATTCAGAAAAAATCCGCCTTGCTTTAAGCAGGGTGGATTTTTTCGATTAAGTTGACATCACATTTCATCATTGCCAAACAATGAAGCAAAGATTTGGCGATAACCAGCTATTCTGAAAACAATTACCATACAAGGCAAGATTTCATCTTTGCATGTGGGTGAATAACCAAAAGATTATCAAGTTGTGACAGAATCATTTCATTTAACATGATTAAAAATCAGATCAGGCGATTTATGAAATTGGATTTTCGTTGGATTCTCTGCGGTTTATAATTTTTCCAAAAGTTCCTTACGTTTGGTATCGAACTCTTCTTGTGTGATTAAGCCGTTTTCCAACATTTTCTTGAGGGAGTCCAGCTTTTCCATGGTATCGTTTCCGGTGGACTGTGCGGGCGCAGCTACTGGCGCTGGCACAGGATTGTGGAACGTCTTTTTCTTGACCTCTTCGATTTTTTCCATGGCAACTTGGGCGAATTCATCGGCGTTTTGGACGCTAAAAACCTTATAATTTCCATTATTCGTGTTCATATAAATTCTCTTTCCACCGCCATAAACAAGTACATCTGACTTTTTGTGCATAACTGAAACCATGTCTATATGTTCTAGAGGAATCTTTATGGTCGCATATCCGCCACCGCTACGCTGATCGTATATTTTAACTTGACCCCTCATTTCACTTTCTGTAACTGCAAGATAAACTTTAGAAGCAGCATGTTTAGCAACAAAATAAGGGAGTGAAAAGATAAACAATTCAAATACCCCTATAGATAATCCACATACTATTCCACCAATACATCCAAGCAAAAACATACAGATAAAAATTATCAATAATGGCACAGTTGGAAATATTGCCTGTGTTTTCGTCCAACATATCACATCATTATTCATATTTTATTTTCTTCCTTTCCGAGCAGGAATTCTCCCCACCCTCACAAATTTTTCCGTAGCCGGTGAATTCTCACACTTTCTGTACAATCTATTCTTTAATCTAGTTCAAAAACAATCGTATCCGATGATCCATCCGAATATTCCCATCGAATTTTTAATTGTGTGGAATCCGTATATTACCTTACATAAAACGTGGAAACACCTTCATAGGATTCATCGACTGTATCCGTTTCTTCACAATCTGAACTCCATCCAGTATCTATGACACCTTGTGTGACATATTGAATAGCTTTGTTTCATTAAATTTGTTCGCTTTCCACGAGCCGTATCCTTCAATTGTCAACGTACTTCCACTTAATTTGGTTGTTGTAAAATCATCCTCATCAATATCAAATTCATAACCAAGCAATTCCAAGGCATCAACACCATTATTAGCGCGAGTCGAATCATAATCGAATGTATACGTTTTGCTTCCGCATCCAGTCAAACTTCCAGCAATTACCATAATCATTCCTAGAGAAACAGCACAGTTCAAAAGTCTTTTCTTATGCATCATAAAAATTTCCTTTCTGTTTTCAATTGCCCATGCTCTCCTAAATTTACATTGCATAATTGATGTGTGCTACATCAATGTGATCGCTGGAAGTCACATAATATCCCCCTCCGGAATAAGAATCTATAACACTCATCACTGTGGTCAACGAATAATTTTCACCAGCTTTTAACAACTTACCATAAATGTAAGCCACTAATGTCTCGTAATTTATGAGAAGAACCGTTTCATCTGTAAAAGAAGCCATCCAATAGGATGCTTCTTCACCGCTTTCTGTTATTTCCATCATACAATACCAATCTAGCGTACTAAATCCTGGATCAGCAATTCCGAAGGTTGGCTGCACATGCAAATCTACATCAGGAAGCGAGTAAGAAATATCATTGCATTCCGTTACTTCCATGCCGCTTTCCCATCCCTCACAACTTTTTAGTGCGTCCACAATTTTTTCTTCATCGGCAGTCAGTTCTTCTTCCACAATTTCTTCTGTTTCGTTTACTGAAGTTTCAACATCAACGTTTTCACTGGATTCCAATTCTCCCAATGATGAAGATGTGTCTGTATCTGCGCCCGTGTCTGTTCCCGTGTCCGCGCACCCACACGCACTCACCATAAACGTCAATGCCATCAGCACCGCCAAAACCTTCTTCTTTTTCATGATTTTCTCCATTTCCAGGCAGGCATCCCCCACCCTCACAAATTTTTCCATTACCGCCGAATCTCCGTGCGTCCTATACAACCCACACAAATTCGACCGAATACACTTTTATTTTACACGATTATTATAAAAAAACGGTAAAACTTTGGTTAAAATTGGGCTTGTGAGGGCAGTAAAAGTTCGCTCAATATGGAGAAGTGTATTTTTCTGTGAAAAACATTGTAAAGCAGTCGCCATCGTCAAACGATGTGAACGCTATCTATCACACGAAAACGATTACGATCGGCGTATGACGGGAAGGTTGCGAAAGCAAGATAGGCGCTGTTGCGCACAATTGGATCGGAAGAGAATTTAGGGCAAGCATACCGTGCAAAAAAATTGCCGCTGACACGGCAAAATTTAAGACAGCACCGCGTAAGACACAGCGTCATCGGTGCTGCCTTAAAAAATTCACATACGTTCCATATCATTCGGCACCATTCCAATACATGCTGCCGAAAACTTTTCACAAAATCGCCGATACATTTGTTCCGTGACCGCAACGCCCTGTATACTGCGCAGAGAAACCATGCGATGCTGGTCGAGCAAATACAGGCAGACCTGCGTTTCTCCCGGAAATTTCTTTGACAGTTCCACCGCGCATTGCAAACGCGCCACATCTCTGGAATCAGCCTTAATGCAAAAGCGGCTTTGAAGAAATGTGCGCGTCAATTCCTGCACCGTAAGAACACTGTCGCACAAAACGCTGTACGTTTCATCCTTCTGTGCAATTTTGCCGCGAATACACAATATCGCATCCTGTTCTAAATTGGCGCGAACTGCCAAAAAAAGCTTGGGGAATACCACACAATCCACTGTCCCAGCCTGATCTTCACACGTCAAAAAGCACATCGCATCATCCTGCTTTGTGCGATGCTGTTTCAGCTTTTGCAGCGTTACAAACAAGGTCACACGCGTGCCGTCCGGAAGCTCTGGCAGCTCTGGTGTAGATTTTGCGTGATACAGTTCGTGCAACCAGCGCACCTGATCCAGCGGATGACCAGACAAATAAAACCCCATGCTGTCATGCTCCATGTGCAGCAGCTCAGCCATCGTATATTCCGGCTCATCCGGAATCGCAAGCAGCATCTCCTGCGACATCTGTGCGCCGCCAAACAAATTCATCTGCCCAAGGACGATCTCGCGCTGCGCATCACGGCATTCATCGATCATGTAATCCAAGCTTCTGCGCATCTGCCGCCGATTCCATGTAAATCCATCCAATGCGCCGCAGCAGACCAAGCTGTCGAGTGCCTGCCGATTCAAGCCATGTGGCAGCATGCGCCGCGTGAAATCAAGCACATCCCGGAACAAACCGTTTTCTGTCCGTTCCTCCACAATTGCGTCAATGAGACCGCGTCCCAAATTCTTCACCGCCAACAGTCCAAAGCGAATCGAATCGCCAACGCGAATAAATTCCGCCGTACTTTCATTGACATGCGGTGGCAACACGCGCACACCTGCTGTTTGACATGCGCTCAGATATTCCATCAGCTTTCCCGTTTCATTCATAACGCTAGTAAGGAGCGCCGCCATATCATCTGCAAAATAGTGACATTTCAAATACGCGGTTTGATAGGATAAAAGCGCATATGCCACCGCGTGCGACTTGTTGAACGCATACGAAGCAAATCCGGCAATCTCATCAAAAATTGCATTCGCCGTCTCTGCCGAAACGCCATTTGCCACCGCACCGCAGCACGGAGAGCTTCCATCCGATCCATCACAGCCATAAATGAACACACGGCGTTCCTGTTCCATGACATCGTGCTTCTTCTTCGCCATCGCCCGGCGCACCAGATCCGCCCTGCCATATGAATAGCCAGACAAAACACGACAAATTTCCATAACCTGTTCCTGATAAATCATACAACCATACGTTGGCTTTAAAATCGGCTCTAAAAGCGGATGCGCATAAGTAATCTGCTTCGGATCGCACCGATTTTTCAGATATTTATCAATCGATGTGCGCGGCCCTGGACGATACAGAGAGAGCACCGCTGTCAAGTCCTCCAGATTCTCCGGCTGCAGCCGCATCAACACATGACGCATTCCCGCACTTTCCAGCTGAAAGATCCCTGTCGTATCGCCCCGCGCGATCATCGCATAAACGTCCCGATCATCAAGTGGAATTACATCGATCGAGAAATCCGGCGCATATTGCTGAATAGCGCGCACGCAGTCTCGAATAATCGTCAGATTGCGCAGACCGAGAAAGTCGAACTTCAAAAGCCCCATTTGCTCCAGCACCTGCATCGGATACTGCGTGACCACCGTTTCATCATTTTTTTGCAGTGGCACAAGATCTGTAATCGGCACTGAAGAAATCAGAACGCCGGCGGCATGGGTAGAAGCGTGACGCGGCATACCCTCCAGGCGTATCGCCATATCCATCAATTTTTTGGTAGAAGCATTGGACGTGTACAAAGTGCGCAGCGGTTCCCCATCGCTGCCCTGCATTGCCTGTGCGATAGTACTGCGGGAGTTGATTTGTTTGGCAATTTTATCACAGAGTGCATACGAGATTCCCATAGCGCGACCTGTATCACGCACTGCGCTCCGTGCTTTCATGAAATCGAACGTGATAATCTCCGAAACACGCGATGCGCCATACCGCGATACGACATATTCCTTCACCTTCTGCCGTCCCTCAATACAAAAATCGATATCAAAGTCCGGCATACTCACGCGCTCCGGATTCAAAAAACGTTCAAACAGCAGATGGTAGCGAATCGGGTCGACCTGCGTAATGCCCAGGCAATACGCACAGAGACTCCCTGCGCCCGATCCCCTGCCCGGTCCAACCGGAATCTGCATGCGCCGCGCATAGGCAACGTAATCCCAGACGATCAGGAAATAGTCCACATAGCCCATTTGCGTTATGACCCGGATTTCCATCTGCATACGATCCAAAACCTCTTGGCTTGGATGATCGCCGTAGTGCTTTTGCAGTCCCTCCTGACAAAGCTGAACAAAAAAGGCATGACAGTCCGTCACGCCATCCATCTGAAACTTTGGCAAATAAATCTTCCCCGTCTCGAACGTCACCTGACAACGTGACGCAATCCGCGCGGTATTCGTCACCGCTTCCGGCAGATCGGAGAACAGCTCCGCCATTTCTTCAGTTGACTTTACATAAAACGCATCCGTCTCAAAGCCCATCTCGCTCGGCTCGTGAATTGTCTTTCCGGTTTGAATGCAAAGCAGTACACGCTGCAGCTGTGCATCCTCCTTTTCGATATAATGCGCATCGTTAGTTGCCGCAAGCGGAATCCCCGTTTCTTTGGAGAGACGCGAAAGAAGCGCGCGGTTTTTCTGCTCCTCGACAATCCCGTGATCCTGCACCTCCAGATAAAAATTTTCAGCGCCAAACAATCGCTGATAGCGCAGCGCAGTTTCCTTTGCGCCGGCATAATCCCCTTCGGACAGCCGCCGCGGAATTTCTCCAGCGAGACAGCCGGAAAGACAAATCAGCCCCTCGTGATACTGCGTCAAAAGCTCCCAGTCAACTCTCGGCTTACGATAGAAGCCCTCCAGGCTCGCCTTCGACACCAGCTGCACCAAATTCTGATAGCCCGTATTATTTTCACAAAGCAGCACCAGGTGATAGCTCTTTCCATCGAGGCAGTGTTCCCGATCATACCGTGTCCGCTGCGCCACATAGACCTCACAGCCAATAATCGGGTGAATGCCTGCTTTTTGGGCAGCCTGATAAAACGGCATCACACCGTACATCACGCCATGATCTGTCAGAGCTACCGCCGTCTGCCCTAAGGATCGAACCCGATCGATCAATTGCGGAATGCGGCACGCGCCATCAAGAAGACTGTATTCACTATGCACATGCAAGTGCACAAACGTATCATTTGGTATGTGCGGCACGACCCTTCAACTCCTCTGCAATGGCTGCGATTTTTTGAAACCGATGATTCACACCAGATCTGCCAATAGGCATAGAAAGCTGCTCCCCCAGTTCCTTTAGACTAAGCTCCGGATTCTCCAAACGCAGCTGTGCCAGTTCCCGCAGCTCCGGCGACAGGCGATCGAACGCGCCGCACTGGATAATCCACTGAATGTCACGCGTTTGACGCATCGCCGCACTCACGACCTTGTTGATATTCGCCTCATCACAATTCCGCAGGCGGTTCGCTTTATTGCGCATATCCTTGTGAATCTTAATGTTCATCAATGCGATCGTGCACTGCTGCGCGCCCATATACGTCAGTGTATCTTCAATCTGCTCACTGTCCTTCAGATACAGCACATACATGCTTTTCCGCACAATCTGCCTGCCTGTAACGCCGATGCTCTTCAAGATCTGCTTTAAATCTCCGCACAGCAATTCGGACGGTGTGTTGAATTCCAGATGATATTCCTTATTCGGATTCATCGCACTGCCGCAGCCAAAGAATACGCCGGCGAGAAACGCGCTCATGCTGTTGTTCACCAGATTGGGAAGTCGAATCTCGCGCTGCTCCGGGCGAATGTGATAAATGCTGCAAATCTGCGCAATTTGCGCCGGATCAGAAACAGAAAAGCTGTACATCGTCTGTGCTGCGTTTCGATTATCGTCCGATTCCAAACGCATGTGCAGTACAGACTGAAACAGTGACGGCAAAAGCTCTGCAAGCACCGGACTTTCAGTTTGCAGGACGATCTGCTGCCGCGTCAATGCGCGGCTATACAATAAAATGCCATAAAGGCAAGCGAACTGACGATCCCGATCGATAATGCCGCGCGCAATTTCTTCCCGTACTTCGTTTGAAAATGACATGACCTACCTCCAATGATTATGGGCGATCCTTTCCAATATCGCGATGCTGTTTCATCACATGCATGCCCTTATCCGCCAGATAATCGCCAATTTTTTCCGTAAATGTAATCGATCGATGCTTTCCGCCGGTACAGCCAAAGGCAATCACCAAACGGCTCTTCCCCTCCTGAATGTAAAGCGGGATCAGGAAATCCAGCAAGTCCTGAATCTTTTTCAACAGTTCGCGAGACTGCTCAAAGGACATCACGTAATCCTGCACGCACGCCTCACAGCCAGTATGCGCGTGCAGCGATTCGATGTAATACGGATTCGGCAGGCAGCGCACATCAAACATCAGGTCGGATTCTGTGGAAACGCCATATTTGAAGCCAAACGAGGTCACCTTAATGGAAAGCGAATCTGTCGTGTTGTCCAAAAAAATTTCCCAAATTTGTTTTTTGAGCTGCGATGCAGAAAAATAAGAAGTCTCGATGCAATAATCTGCCATGCCCTTGATGCACCGAAGCTGTTCCCGTTCGTAGGCAATCGCGTTATGCAAACAGCCGCCAAAGCGTTCATCCAACGGATGCTTCCGGCGTGTTTCTTTATAGCGGTTGATAATCACTTCGTCTTCTGCTTCAATGTAGAGCACCTTCACATCCAGATCCGCCTGGCGCTGTAATTCCACCAGCACGGAATAAGTGTCCACAAACATATCCCCCGATCGAAGATCCGCGGCAATTGCCAGCTTCTGCAAATGGTTCTCCGACTCCCGACAGATCATCACAAACCGCTCGATTAGCTGCGGCGGCAGATTGTCGATACAATAATAGCCAATATCCTCCAGCACATCCATGACACTGGATTTACCCGATCCGGACATACCAGTCACAATCAAAATCTGCATACGTCCGTCTTCCTTCATATACATCACGCCTCCTTATTTTTTTCGCCTCGTCTTATTTCGGATCGCCCAAGATCACCGGTTCGAGCTGCAGCTGATAGCCGGTTTTTTCCTGTACCGTCTGTTTGACAAAATCGCAAAGCTCCAGCACATCATGGCACGTTGCCTTTCCGGTATTTACCACAAAGCCAGCATGCTTTGTACTCACCTGTGCATCGCCAGCGCTTGCGCCCTTCAGACCGCATTGGTCAATCAGAAACGATGCATAGCTTCCCACCGGACGCTGAAACGTACTGCCGGCACTGGGCAGCTCGAGCGGCTGCTTCGCACGGCGGCGTGCCATCAGCGTATCCATTTCCTCTTGAATCACGCCATAACGTCCCGGTTGCAGCTGCAATGTGACATCCATGATCAGCCAACGATTTCCACGGAAAACGCTGCTGCGATATCCCAGTGCCATCTGCTCCTTTTCAAGTTCCATCACCGTGCCGTCCGGCAGCATACAGTGTGCTGATACGGTCACATTCGCCATTTCTCCTCCATACGCCCCGGCGTTCATGTACAACGCGCCGCCAACGGTGCCCGGGATTCCTGCAAGGCATTCCATACCGGTAAGGGATTCCTCCAGCGCAAGCTTTCCGATTCGCGAAAGCGTTGCCCCCGCCTGGCAGTGCAGTCTTGTACCGTCAACGGTTACCGCAGAAAAATCGCGTCCCAAATGCAACACTACGCCGGAATACCCTTCGTCCGCTGCCAGAATATTGCTTCCGTTCCCCATCACCGTATAGGGAATTTCCTGTACGCGACAATATTGCAGCACCTGCCGCAGTGCTTCCACGCAATTGATATGAACAAAAGCCGCACAGCTGCCGCCGATCCGAAATGTCGTATGATTCCGAAGCGGTTCTGCCATCTGTGCACGGCAGCCCAGCGTTTCGTACAGCTTTTGCAATTCATCCCATTTTTTCATACTTTCTGTCTTTCCTCCTATGAAGGCAGCACCGCACGAAGATTGCATACAACGCAATGCTGCCTAAAAACATGTGCCACATGTCCGCTGGCACAGCCTTTGGGGATGGTATCAAACCCGTTTATATTTTTCAATCTCAAAATGTCTCATAGTCCTTGACAATTTCCTTGGATTCCATGTCAAGCCCTAACTGATCGAGCAATTCTGTCGCCGCATTATAGCCCATCTTCTTCTGACGGTTGTTCATTGCAGCGACCTCCAGAATGACAGCGAGGTTTCTGCCCGGCTTCACCGGAATCGTAAGCATCGGTACTTTCACACCCAGGATCGTAGCAAACTGCGTATCCACACCCATGCGATCATAGATTTTCTCCGGATTCCACTGTTCCATTTCCACAATCAATTGAATCTTTTCCGTATTCTTTACCGCACCAATACCAAACAGCCGTCTCGCATTGATAATGCCAATTCCGCGCAGTTCCAAAAAGTGGCGGATATTATCCGGCGAGCTGCCAACCAAGCTGATATTCGATACCTTCCGGATTTCAACCACATCGTCCGCAATCAGGCGGTGTCCACGCTTTACAAGCTCAATTGCTGTTTCGCTCTTTCCAACGCCGCTTTCCCCGGTAATAAATACGCCCTCGCCGTAGATTTCGATCAGAACACCATGACGCGTAATACGTGGCGCAAGGCTCAGATTCAAAAATGCAATTAAACCGGAAATAAAATTCGATGTGCTTTCCTTGCTGCGCAGAAGCGGCACATGATATTTTTCCGCGAGATCCAGCATCTCTGAGAAATACGGCAGCTCTCGCGCAATGATCAGCGCTGGAATATGACGCGACATCAGCATTTCCAAACGCTGTGTTCTCGTCTCCTCATCAATTGTAGAAAGATATGCAAACTCCATTTTTCCGATGATTTGCATCCGATCTGGGCTAAAATATTCATAAAATCCCATCAGCTGCAGCCCCGGTCGGGTCACATCGTTTTCATCAATCAGAATTTCCACTGGATCTTTCGGCATATAAATGGTTTCCAGGTGAAACTCCTCAATGATTTTTGCCAATGAAACTGTGAACTTCCCTGCCATTGTTATTCACTCCTCATTTTTTGGTGATCCTGATGCAGTGCCTTCTTTTTCGACTCACTCTGCATCATACGCGATCCAGCCGGACACTTCCCCTGCATCGGACTGCGTCTGTTCCATTTCTGTGGAAACCGTTCCATCGTCCGCCAAAAACCAAATCTGCAGCACCTCCGTCTGTTCCACCATCCAATCGAGCATCGTCTGTGCCTGCACCTGTGTTCCGAGATCGAACGCCACACCGGAAATTTCCAGCGCGGACGAGTCGAGCGCTTCATCTGTTCCGTCCAGTACAGATTCGGCATCTGTTTCCAGCAAGACCGGCGTTGTTCCTGCCGCATCCGCCAGCGTATTCATCAGCTGCACCAGCACTTCGCCGCGATTGGCATCCTGCACCGATGCGCCGATATAAGACAAATCCGTATCGCGAAACGGCGGAAACATCACATCGGTACACCAAATCTGTTCAAATCCGCCTGCCGCAATCTCCTGGATCAGCGCAGTGCAATACGCCACCATCACATCGCTAAACGGGCTCGCCCACGGTTTTCCGCCGCTTTCTTTTTTGTTGTCGAGCCACCGGCTTCCTTCATCCTCCACCATATAGCCTGCCTGTGCATCCGCATCCGGCAAGAGATTGTCATAGAGTAAGCTGCATTCCGCAATCGGCATCCAGCCCTCCACCTGCGCTGCCGCAGTAATCTCCGAGAGCGTCAGCGTGCCCTGCGCTGCGCCGCACTGTGCAGCCAGGTCGACAGAAGTCTGATAGAACACCGCGCCGCCCTGCACCTTCAGCGGAATCACAAGAATCGTACCGTCCGGTACGCTTTCTCTTGCCGCAGCGATTGCATCAGAAAGCGTCTGTGCATCTGCAAGCGCCGATTCAGAAAGCCGCACACCAACCAATGTCTCCGCAAGCGCCACCGTTTCAGACTGCATCTGTGTGGTTTCGGTGGCGGATTGTGTCGCGATCACCGTAGTCTGCACAGCAGTTTCCGCTGGAGCGGCAAGTTCCTCCACTAGGTCGGAAGCGTCCTGTGACGTGCTTTCCGTCCCGGTGAACTGCAGAATCGGCTTTGCAATGCTATAGCCAACGACACCAATCGCCCCGGCAATCACAAAGGTAAAGCAGATCGAAAGCACCGTGCGTCCCGGACTGGAAATGTGGCGGCTTCGGCGTTTTGCGTATTTATGTACCTTCGGCTGTCTCCTGGAGCGCATTCACTCGTTCCCCCTCTTCCTCATTTTTTCATCGAATACCCGTTCGCAGGCACGTCTGGCACACACGTTTTGTCAGAAAAAAACTTTTCCGCCTCCGCATGAATTTGCTGCACAGCTGCGTACAGGTTTGCCTGATGAAATAAATAGCTTCCCATCACCAAAATTTCTGCACCGGCACGCAGCACATAGGGCGCTGTTTCCACATTAATACCGCCGTCAACCTCGATCCGGCAAGGTAAATTGTGCTGACGTATATAGCGATGCAGACTCGTCACCTTATCGACCATATCCCAGAGAAACGACTGTCCGCCGAAACCCGGCTCTACAGTCATGACCAGAACAACCTCCGCCATCTCCAAATAAGGAATTGCCGCATCCCACGGCGTGCCCGGCTTTAAGACAATCCCGGCTTGCGCACCCGCCTGGTGAATCGCATCAATCGTCTCCTTCGGATCGCTCTCGCTCTCTAGATGAAATGTCACGAGATCCGCGCCTGCCTCTACAAACTGCGCCGCATAGCGCAACGGATCTGCAATCATCAAATGTACATCCATAAACAGCGGCGTGCACCGGTCAATCGCCGCCAAAACCGGCATGCCGAACGTAATATTCGGCACAAAATTCCCGTCCATCACGTCAAAGTGCAGCATATCCACCTTTGCGTGCTCGAGTCCTGCCGTTACTGCTATTAAATTCGCCATATCCGCGCTTAATATGGACGCGGAAATCTGCATACGTTTCAAATTCCTGTATCGCTCCTCTCCATCCACACGCGTCATCCTGCCGCCGAGATTCAAACGTTGTCCCGTTTTTTCCGTGGCTTATCTGACGCTGTCATCCATATTTATTATATATGAAATCGTGATTTTCGTCAATAGCAATTTGTGAACCGACCCCAAAAAGTTAGATAAAATTAGAAACCGAATTTTATGCAAA
>JAJQAB010000039.1 GCA_021203985.1 Ruminococcus sp.
AATGTGATTTCTACCGAATTTTCTGTTTGTTTTAGAATTCGTAACGAACAGTGTTACCGTTACAAAATCCCAATCTCTGACTTCTGACCTCTGATTGCAGAGGACAGAAAAGTGATTTCTACCAAATTTTCTGTTTGTTTTGCAACTTGTAATCTCTGCCCTCCAACCTCTAAACTTCTGACCTCTGAACAGCATTTGCTATTTTTTCGAAAATATGCTACAATAAGGATATCACGCAGGATCAAGTGTAAAAGGAGAACGAAATTATGCTGCTTCAGGTGAATGATGTTCATAAATTTTATCAGGGGAATTATGTGCTGTCTCACGTATCGCTGACAGTGGAGGACCACGACCGGATCGGGTTAATCGGCGTGAATGGCTGCGGAAAGTCTACGCTGCTGCGCATCCTGACGGGGCAGGAACTGCCGGATCATCTGGTCGAGGGCGATGGTGATGTGCAGCGCGCGGCAAAGACAACGGTGGGATATCTCGAACAATTGGGCGGACTAGACGGTGAAAATACGGTCTGGGAGGAAATGCGCAGCGTGTTTCAGCCGCTCTTGCGGACACAGGATCGGCTGCACTGTCTGGAAGAATCGATGCAGACGGAGGATCTGTCCGTTACAGAAGAATATCATCGCCTGCAGACCTGGTTTGAAGATAATGACGGCTACCAAATCGATGTGAAAATTCGAACTGTGCTTCGCGGTATGGGCTTTCCGCCGGAAACAGATATGCGAACGATTTCCAGCTTTAGCGGCGGAGAAAAAACGCGCCTTGCCATTGCACGGCTGCTGCTGGAAGCACCGAATCTGCTGATTTTGGACGAGCCGACCAACCACCTGGACTTCCAAACGGTGATGTGGCTGGAGGATTACTTAAAGGATTATCGCGGCGCGTTGCTGCTGGTGTCACATGATCGCTATTTTTTGGATCGGCTTTGCACGAGTATTTGCGAAATCGAACGCGGTGTGCTGACGCGCTATAAGGGAAATTACACAGCCTTTACCCAGCTAAAAGAAGCAGCAGTAGCACGCCAGTGGAAGGCGTATGAAATCCAGCAAAAGGAAATCGCAAAGCTCGAGGACTATGTGGCACGAAACCTGGTGCGTGCTTCCACCACAAAAAGCGCGCAGAGCCGGATCAAGCAGCTGGAAAAAATGGAACGGATCGAAAAGCCGGTGACCGCGCAGAAGCAGGCGAAGGTGCGGTTTACTTACGAGATCGACCCACCGGAGGAACTTTTAAAGGTGCAGGATGTGAATGTCGCTGTGGGGAATGGCGCAGACCGAAAGACGCTGCTGCCGGCGCTTTCTTTTGAAGTGTGGTGCGGTGAGAAGTGGGGGATCATTGGCGATAACGGCGTTGGAAAATCGACACTGCTGAAAATTTTGCAGGGCATGCTGCCACATACCGGACGTGTTCGATGGGCAAGCAATGTGAAAATTTCTTATTTTGATCAGGAAAGTGCAAATCTGCACCCACAGAAAACGGTGATGCAGGAGATTCACGACCGCGTACCGTCCTGGACGGATCTCGAAGTGCGAAAGCTTCTGGGACAGGTGCGGCTGACGGGTGACAACGTCTTTAAGCCGGTCGGTGTGCTCAGCGGTGGTGAACGTGCGAAGGTCTGCTTTGCGGTGATGATGCTCGAACGCGGCAATGTGCTGATCCTAGACGAGCCGACCAACCACCTGGATATCGCGATGAAGGAAGTCATTGAATCGGCACTGCGGTCGTTCGAGGGAACACTGCTCTTCGTGTCACATGATCGCTATTTGCTGGATCATGTGGCAGATCATATTTTAGAGCTGAAAGCGGACGGTGCACAGGCGTACGCCGGCGGCTTTTCCGCGTGGATGGAAGTGCGGCAAAAAGCAGAAACTGTGGCGGAATCGGAAAAGCAGATGCGCCAGGCAGATTCCTCTGCAGCGACCACACCGAAGGAAAAGCCTGCATATCGCTCTAAAAAACAGCGCGCACAACAGGTGAAATTGCGCGTGGAACTGCGGCAGCTCGAACAGGAGCTGGATCAAATGCAGCAGGAATTGGATCAGCTGTCACAGGAGATGACGGAGGAACCAGTTTGCAGCGATTATCAGCTGATGCAGGAAAAATGCGTTCGGATGGAAAAATTGCGCCAGGCAATGGAAAAGACGATGGAGCAAATGATTTCCGTGGAGGAAACGCTTGCGGATACGCAGCAGCAATAAAGCTAGACTTAAGTCTCACATGATGTCGCTTCTATTTTGCGAAGAACCGCGGGGGACTTTGCAGTGAATGGATAAGTTGTACAAAATAATACACAGAATCGAATACGATTTTTGTGAAAAAACATATTGCATCTGGTTTTAAAATCTTGTATGATTAAAGAGAATGGTAAAGTGGTGCGGAGCTGTGCACTGATGTGTTGTTTTATCAAAATTCAATGTGAAGAAAGAGGAATGAATATGTTAAAGATGAAAAAGCTTTTGGCATTTCTGTTGGCATCGGGTATGATGTGCACGGCGTTTACGGCATGCGGCAGCGACGAAGAGAGCAGCGAAACGGCTGAGGAGTCGAGCGTAGAGGAATCGAGCGAAGCGGAAGAGGAATCGAGCGAAGATGCGGAAGAAAGTTCCGTAAGACAGGTGGAGATGCAGGAATTTGAAGAAGCCGTTGTTCCGGAGTCTGGTGACGCGTATCTGAGCATTACAGACAGTCGGTGGTGGCTGCAGTATTTTGGCAACGATACCGACTATCTGACCTATGATGCCGGCGTTGTTCCGATTACCGGAAACGGCGATTACACTGTCAGCGTAACATGCAATACCGATGCAATTCGCTATGATACAACGGGCGATGCAAACGGTGAGCTGATCGCGAGCGGCAGCGCATTTATGGCAGTTCAGATCCTGGACGGCGCAGACGTTTGCCCGGATGCAATTATCACAATCAACAGCGTTGTTGTAGACGGCGTAGAGATTGCATTGACGAAGAAGAGCTATACCAGCACAGAAACAGCTGAAGTTAGTGGTGAAGATCACAATAACATTCGTTCGAATATTTACAACGAGTGGGTTTCTGACGATTCGCTGCCGGATGACGCGAGAAGCGATGAGGGTACATTGACGGATCTGGAAGATTTTTTGGAATATTCTGCAATGATTATCGATCCGTCTGAAATTGGCGAATGAACAACGATTGAAGTCAACTTTACGATTTCTGGTATGTAAGACATAACGAAAAATCCGTGCCGTCTGTTCCGCAAGGGACAAGCGGTTTTTTGATGAGAAATTTTGTTAACTTTTTGTGAAGTTTGGAACGCAGACGAAAATAGCACGCAATTTCGGTACTTTTTTGGATTTTGGCGAACGGAAAAAATTTAAAAAAAAGACTTGACAAATCGATTCGCATCGTGTACAATAATATATATCGCTGATTGAAAGGTGAGCACACAATGGATGGAAGCTTAGCTCAGCTGGGAGAGCATCTGCCCTACAAGCAGAGGGTCATAGGTTCGAGCCCTATAGTTTCCACCACATGGTCTGGTAGTTCAGTTGGTTAGAACGCTGCCCTGTCACGGCAGAGGTCGTGGGTTCGAATCCCATCCAGATCGCCATGCTTCACGGAAGCGTTGCTGAACATGCATCGACAGGCAAATTGCTGAAATTCTGGAAAAGAAGCGGCATCTTATGCGGATTTAGCTCATCTGGTAGAGCGCCACCTTGCCAAGGTGGAGGTAGCGAGTTCGAGCCTCGTA
>JAJQAB010000122.1 GCA_021203985.1 Ruminococcus sp.
TTGGGTATATTTATATTATACCATATTGTCTAACTTTTGGGGAGCGGTTCATTTGTTAGATCTTGTGAAAGCCTGTCAAAAAACACCCCACGCCTGCAGTGAAACGAATGCGAGCCCGGTTGCACATCGCGCGATCTAGCTTCGCACACCCGGTGCAGTTTTCACATTTTGTATAATTTTGTGATAAGATACCGCGCCGATTTATGTACTTTCACAAATTTCAAAAAAGTACTTGACATTTCGGGACATTTATAGTATACTAAAAAAGTCGCAGAGATGCGGAGCGTGTATTTCTCTGCAATTCCATGTGGCGGTATAGCTCAGTTGGCTAGAGTACTCGGTTCATACCCGATTGGTCGCTGGTTCAAATCCTGCTGCCGCTACCATTTATGGCCCGTTGGTCAAGCGGTTAAGACACCGCCCTTTCACGGCGGAATCATGGGTTCGATTCCCGTACGGGTCACCAGGATTTATCCCCCAAAAATGACATAGGTTGTGCCAGTTTTTGGGGATTTTTGTGAAAAATAGGTTTGTCCATAGCCTGAGTGACTCTCGCCTGTGCAGTTTGAAACATATAAGACCATAGCAAAAACCCGAGAAATAGCGTAAACACGTGTTATTTCTCGGGTTATCTATTTTTGTATTCGTGTCTGCAGGTAGAACGAGTTTCTTGTATCACGTATCGATTTTACAAAAGGTGACACCCTAATCTGACCTTATAATTTTTTGAAATTATCAATCCCATTCACAAATGAAGGCTTTACTATCATTTACAATTCCACCATCACCAAAATCTCCATCATTCCATATTCCATCTGAAAATTTATAATAGAACATTGCATAATCTTCCAAGGCGTTTTCGGAATTCGGTTCACCACTATGCCAATTAGTATAAGCAGTATTTAATCCATCTATACAAAGCCATTCTCCTTCATAGTCCTTATCTGTGTAGCCAAAATATACATTTTCATATCCAAGGCTTGTATCATAGTCATATAAATAATCATTTTCTTCATTACTGCCGATAATAGCAAAATGTCCGCCCAGACTTTCGCAATACGCTGCTGCTTCTTCGTAAGTATCCACTACATTATCAAACAACTGATATGATGAGCCATTCCATTGTACAGCAGTATTTGGAATTGCAGATTCTGTTGTTTCAACTTCGTCTCTCAACTCATCGATCACATCTTCCAGCGGCCGTTCGATGGAATCATCTTCGGTATAGTTCCAGGCGTTGTAGGATTCGGTCAAGACAGCGAGTTTTTCTTCATCGGACATGGTGTTATAATCCATCGTTACAAACCATTGAATATTTGTGTGATACAAAACAGCATCAAAAAAAATAATCATCGTACATCTCAATTGCTTCGCTTTGTGATAATTCCTTCGCACCATTTCCGGTAAAAAATCTATATCCGGTTGGCACATAATCACTATTATACGTTTGTTCCATATCTAATAAATGAGAAAAACCATAACTTAAAATTTGTTTTCCGGATTCTGTTTCTGCGCCTTTACATTCATCTAATGTTATCACTCCAGCTCCATCACCAATTTCCTCTAGAATGTAATAATACTCAGAATCTTTATAAATTAGTATTGCATTATCTATTCCAAATGGTAAATACATTTGTTCATAAGTCGTTTCCATTACATTTATATTACCATTCTCATATTTGTAAACTGTTGAACTCCAAAGGGTATTCGTGGATCCTATGATGAATTTCACATCCCCGTCCATGTCTACATCTTAAAACCAGCTCAAGCCCCCATCATATTCGTAGCTGTCTTCGCTTGGCATCCATAAATCTTCACTGTCTAAGACAGCTTGAATGATGTCGGGGACTTCTACAGAGCTTTCAGAATCGAGCTGAATATCTGCGATATAGTAGCCTTCTTCATCCACTTTAATATTTTTTCACCTTCAGCATAACCATCCGCATTTGCTATAATTTTATAATTTCGAAAATCACAAGCTGTAATATAATTTCATTTTTGATTTGTTCTCGTAGTAATATTAGATAATGTATTGTTTACTGTTGGCTTTAATGTTACGGTTGCTGATGAAATAGGATTGTTATCTTCATCAGTAACTTGTCCACAAACTACCACACTCATGCTCTCTTCACATTCATTTGTCACATCCACCAGCGTTGCGTTTTCTCCTTCGTAAAGAGAGTAAGCAGAATCTCCCTCATACAATTTACATATTGCACCGTGATTTTCAGTATATCCGATACGATAAATATCTCTCCAATCATCATCAGTTTCGCCCCATTCCGATTTAGCAAAATTTAATGCATCGCCTACGGTACTTCCATATAACAACGCATGAATATACGCATCCATTAAAATACAATCATAATCCGTGTATACAGTATTTATATGTCCTGTACAGCTTTTGCGCCACTAGCGGCAAAAGCCTATACGAAATCAGAAGTAGCATATGCTCCACAACTTCCAATCCAAACAATTGTTCCTTTTAATTGATCAGAACTATAATGATAAGAGAAAAAACTAGGTGTAATCCAATAAACATCCTCTTTCGCATTATTATCGTATGTATATGTCATTCTTAATGCACGATTCGATTGGATATCATCTTTATATTTTTTGTTCAAATCGATTGTTTGATTTTCTTCAAGACAAATACAGCGCATTCCATTGTAACTGCTTCCATGAGGTTCAATACTATCAAAATCATATCAAGCTAGTTCGAATTGAAACATCTCTACAATACAATTCTGCTGAATTGTCGTACTTAATCCTTCTTCGCTCCATGTTTGCTGTAGCGATTGATAATTTTTCAATACATAATCTCTTCCAATACCATACATAATCAATGCGGATAAATCATTATCTTGATATGGTACATCTATAGGAAAAGAAATATTCTTTTCTGTTCTCAATGATAAACCATCATAATAAGAAGTATAAGTATGCTTAGCAAAAGAAGTCGCGGTTGAAATATCATTTCCAGATACAGCATCATTTTCTTCTGCAAAAGACACACCACCCACGTACCATCAGAATAAGTAAAAGCATATAATTCTGAATCATCATTCCACTGAATTGATCCTTCTTCTATTTTTCCTTCTTTTTCTAATTCCATCAAAGCATCTTCCACTACTTCTTTTTGTTCTTCTAAATCTGCATTTTTAAAATCTTCACTTGAAAGAACATCATCAATTTCGCCATCCACCACCGAATACACATCCTCATACCCCGTAATCAGCGCCAAAATCTCATCCTGAAACACAAACACGCCGCCGCAAGCGCCAATCAAAAGTACAAGACTTGTCGGTAGCGCGGTAATCCTATGACGCTTTTTCTTCTTCAGATCCGCAGTTCTTTTTGTAAACTATGCCTCGCATTTCGGGCAGAATTTTGCCTTGTCGTGAATCTGTGATCCGCATTTTTTTTGCAGTACATACAATAGCCTCCCTTTTAATAAAATACCGTTGAAGACAAATGTTTCGTATCTTCAACGGTACTTACACAAATTACTCCCAAATATTTTAACACTATCACGAAATATTTTCGATAATAAAGGGTATACAATTTGCAAAATTAAATCATATTATATAGAACTATACCATTATGCTTCCATTAAGTAATCACAAAAGTAGAGTAAAACATTTGCACAGTACCATTTTCTGCCAATTTTATATACATAGACATCCTATGTCAAACTGCTGCCGGATTCTGGCTTTATTGTTGTCTTGCACTCTACAAGTTTATCATAGCTCAATAGCTCAATAACATCTTCGCTGTCAAAACCTTCAATCTTTTCCGCATCTTCTACTTCTTCCAATAAATCATCTTCATCTCGGAATTCATCGAAATCCCAATTTGCCTGCAGCAAATCTATAAGGTTAGCTTTATTTTCATCTTTAACCTTTACACTGACACCGCCGCACTTATAAATCTCATAATCATCCAGTCCCGAAACCATTTCTTCCTATATGGAATCACCATAATTATAATAATCTACTGTGAATATATTGGCATCTTGCAATATGGCGCTGATATTTTGAAAAGTGTAAGAACTGCAAGTATCATCATAGTCATAGTACACTTTTCTCGTACGACTTTCAAACCATTCGCCATAATCTTCAAATGCATCGTCAATGCTATCGTAATCATAATAATCGCCATACGCATCATCAATCGCATCTAGTAATATTTCTTGCTTTTCTTCGGGAATCAGATCGACCATACCTTCAAAATCGCCTTCTGCCAAAAGCTGATAGTATGCTTCTATTGCGTTTTCTGGTGATCCAGCAGCGGAATGTCTAAAGATGGCGCCGCCAATACTCAATGCAACAAGCACACACGCAACGCAAACAGCGATTACACCCAGCAGCCATTTCTTATTCTTACGCGGAGGTCCAGTTTCTATTATCACCCCTGCAAGCGCATTTTTTGTGCCATATATCGGGCAAAATTGCTCTGTAGCTTTTAGATTATATCCACATTTTTTACAAAACATATAATATTCTCCTTTTTAACAGAACACCGTTGCATTCGAATCTAATGCACTTATCACTTCATCCGGAATTTTATCTTTTACATTCCCAACTTCATTTATTTCATCCATAGAAAGGCGAATCTCATAGCTCTGAAATGTAGTCAACAAATTGATTTCCACAATGGAAAACCATTCGTAAGAATACGCTATATCTAATGCAATATCATATTGTGACAGCTGAAACGATAAAGACATCAAACGCATATTTTTTATGCTCCATTCCAGCGAACATCCTTCCAATATATCGTCTGCTCCGCCGTCTTCGATGAAATCCACCACATCATCCATGCCTTCATCCATTCCATCCAAATCAGTTCGAAGAAGATCTTCCAATTCCGGCTCAATAACCTCAAACAAAATCTGACATGTATTTGCCAAACTTTTACGATCGTATTCTATCGAATACGTTTTTTTCTCCGATAATACCTTCCTTTTCAATGTCCAATGCTTCTTCTAACTCTTTTCGCACACTTTTTTCAGATAATTTGGAAATTACATTTTTATACGATTCATTTAGCTCATTCACACGAATATATTCATTCAGATCATCCTCTATATTTGCAGACTCTTTCATTTTCTCTAAATCCATGCCATCGCTTGATAGATCCCGTGAACTGTCAATAGCATCCCAAAAGGTCTGCAATTCATCAAAAGGTAAGTCATAAACATCACCATTATAAAATGCTACGCCAGAATATCCTTCGATGCATAATGCACATTCGACTTCAGAATAATCTGCTTCAACCGTTCCTAAAAAGTACGCTTCATGTTCATCATAATCCACTTCAAAATCGCCATCAAAAGATATGGATTCACCATATGTGTCCAGAGAACATACCATATGATAGGAATTGATATCCGCCGTATCTTTCTGAAAATTGGAATAAACAAGCACCAAAGCCGGGAACGGCTGTGCAAGCACTGTATTTACAGCAGTTGTTCCAGCGATTGCTACCACTGCCACTGAAGAAACAACAGCGATACCTATTTTTTTCGCTATGTTTTTATGTGGCTTATGTGGCTTTCTAGGGGGATTTGATGTACCGTTATCTGGAAATCCATTACCATTATTTTTATTCCATTGCTGTCCTGCGCTGGTTACATTTTCCGTTCCGCATTTCGGGCAAAAACGGATTCCGCCTTTCATCGGACTTCCGCACTTTTTACAGAACATTTGATATATATTTTGTTGCTGATTCTGATTCTGCATTGGATTTATATACATTACCGCTTGTCCACATTTCAGACAGAATTTTGAAACATTACTAAACTGAGTTCCGCATTTTTTACAAAACATACCATTTCCTCCTAAATCCGATTATCATGCATAGAAATATGCAGCACGACTTAGCTGCCATGACATGATATCACAATACCACTTGCCTTTGTATTTAAAGGTATAATAAACGCCCTCAGACCCATCGACTTCTGCTTTCCATTTGACTGCTGCTGTAATATCATCTACATCAAATTCGTTCAAGTCCACATCTGCGTTCTCTAGGTCATCTTCAAAATCATCCTTGAAATCATCCAACTTATTGTCACTCAGTTTCCTTCCGTCATTTTCAAACGTATAATCTTCCCAATCTCTTTGATATAACATTACATCCATATAATCTTCCATACTGTCTATGATTTCGCTTTTCGTAGCACTGTAACTATCCATGAGATCATCCAACAAGTCATCAGGAACATGGTTTACAAAATATTTGGCATCTTCTTCTTCACAAGCCTTAAAATAGCCTTCGATTTTTGACTTTCCCTTACTACCTAAAGCTGCGCAAAACAGCGTGATGATCAGGACAACCGCGACGACTACTACAGCAATCGCAAGAATTGTATTCCGGTTATTCGCAAGTATCAAAAATTTGCCTCTCTTCGATGTCGGGTTGATTGGCGGTTTCCTAACGATTGTATTTTTCGTCCCGCACTTTGGATAGAAACAGCTGCTGTCATTCATTGCACATCCGCATTTTTTGCAAAACATAATGATTCTCCTCCTACAAATTTATATATTATTTTTTCAAAACAGGATTGACGAGAATAAGCTGATTGCTCCATCTATATTCGCCCTCTATTTCTGATACTTTAATTTTCAGCCATTGTCCACTTGTAACGTCTATTTCAAATGTTGTTGCTTCTGTTTTCTGCGTAATTTTTTGTGAATATTCCAACTCATCATCTATGTAAACCTCGAAGTTTATAGCTGTGTTTTTACCAAAATCTGTTTCCGGAACAATCGAGCTACTAAATATGGCATAATTTCCACCAATATAAAATTCACAGCTTTTTGGTGTTCCGCCATCGATTTTCCAGATGTTATCTCCTGTATAGATTTCTCCAAAAACGTCTTCAAGTGCATTCGATTCTAACTAAAAATCATCCGCATTCTGACTTTTCAGTTCGGTCAGATTCACCGGTTGGTTTTCTTTGGTCTGCGCGAGCTGATCCTTGAGAACATCGCTGTCTACCACTTCAATCGCAGCCTCCAGCTTTGTAATTGCACTGGAATAATCATTTTCATCAATCAGCGCATCAGCCTGTGCAATCACATCATTCACAAACGCATCGATATATGTATCCATAGCCGCCTGTAGGTTCGCATCGTCTGCATAGCTGTTTAGCACATCTTCCATCACAGAAATAGCACTTTCATATTTTTCGCTTTCCGCATATTCCTCTGCTTTTTCCAGTGCCGTGGCAATCGCTTCATCCTCCAATTGATTTTGATATGTCGTCATCTGCTACGTAAGCTCAGAATCATTTTCCAGTACATTAAGTCCGCCCTTTAAAATTGTAATTACACCAGATACATCGCCCAATGATGCTTTTTCATCGGCATCTGCCAGCATTTTTGTACGATAACTTGTTACTGCTTCTTCCATTTTGGTCTGCACTGTATCATAATTACTGTCATCCTGAATCACAAGCTTATACTGCGCAATCGCATCCGCATAGTTCTCATCATCCATATAAGATTCTGCCGTTTCATAAGCGGTACGAGAAGCATTTAGTGCATCTACAGATTCCTGTATGGTTTCCACCTTTGGGAATAAATCCGCAATTTCCATTTCTGCAATGGTATCAATTGTACTGCAAACAGCGCTATAGGATTTTTCTTGATTTTGAAAAGCAGCATATTCATCGTCTAACATTTTTGTGACGGTTTCTAAAATATTATCCGGCGCATCGTCTTCGTCAAAATTCGAATTATAAAGCTCTACAGCTTCCTCATAATTTTCCGAGGTCAATTCTCGCAGGATTTTTTTGATCTGGGCTATTCCAGTATTGATAAAACAAGAAAGAACCAATACTAACAACCACGATCAAGCAGCAGCTCACAGAAATCATGAAAATACGAAGTTTATTTCCCTTCGATTTTTTTCCAACCTTCAATTGATATCTACAGTATTTGCAAAATTTTGAATTCTTTGGGATTTTTTTACAATTCGGACATTTCATACAAATTTCTCCTTCGCTTTAATTTACATTACTCGTGTTACGCTCGATCTCATAAATGTTGCCATCGATCAGCAAATAAATTTCGGGGTTTTCTTGCTGCCCGTTTTCATAGAACAGCATCAAACAAGTTTCTGTCTTTCCATCACCGTCATCAACCTTTTCTATATAAGCATGATAAGTATATTCACCATCTGTGCTTTCAAATTTCAATCCTGTTATATTACGATCACAAGTGTATGTCATTTCTATTTCATTTTCATTATCATTTAATTTCACTATCATAAAAGCAGTACCACTATTTGGCTCTTCATAGTAATCGTAACGCCAAACAGAAGAATTTTTTTCATCACTCTCGACTTGACCGATTGATTCTGTCAAGTAGTTTAGCTTTGATTCCAAATCATTTCCTGCATCAAGTTTGTTGAGAAAATCATTAAAATCTGATTTATAGTCGGGTTCAATATTGCCTTCTGTTGCATCCTGAGTTGCAGCAGAGGTTGTTGCAGAAGTGGTCGTTGTTGTTGTAGTTGTAGCTGTAGCTACCGTTGCAGCGGTGGTTGCAGTTGTTATGTTAGAATCTTCACTTTGCGTTATCTCGATTGTACTGTTGTTATGATCCATATCGTTGCGATTGTCGTTCTGCATAATCAAATTTGCAACAAAAAGACCAGTAACACATGATAAAGCAATCGCCTCTATAAAGCAAATCACTTTCCAAATTTTCGTTTTATCTTTCATAGGATATTCAGACACCTCTTGATTTTGTTCTGATGAATCAGTAACTTCTTTTGCGTTCGGATCGGAACTTGACACATTTTGAACGAGAAAACAAACAGCATCATCCTGCATGTAATTGCTTTCATATATGGGGAAATCTGTGTTTCCATAATATTTACATGTACCCTCCGCATTACTAATTTCTCTCTCACATCGATAGCAAAACACAAATCACCACTCCTATACTATTGATATAAAACGGATTGTAAAAAACGATCCATTACATTGTATGATTTTAAATAATCAGTAAAACTACAACTACAATTAAAACGACAGCAACAATCGCAGCTAAAGTTGCAAAACCAGCCAAGAAAATTTCCAATCGTTTCAAAAATTTCGATCCGCGTTTCGTATTGATTGGATTGTCCGAATCACCCTTCATCCTAGAGTCTGAATCTGCTGAATGATCTCGATTCTCTTCAACCGGAACTTCATCGTTTTGTTTCGACTTGAAATTCTCCTTAGGGAAATCACAAATCATACAAACGGAGTGACCGTCATCATTTAAGGTCTCACATTTTTCACATTTCCACATGTTCTTTTCCTTTCGTGCAAGCTATTCCTTGTTATAGCTGTCATTTAATAAATTTTGCGCCTTTATCATCTTATGTGCAAAGATCAGTGGACTAATCAACGTGACGCCATCCAGCACACCAAGCATCCAAAAATGCAGCGGACCTATTTGATAGGAAATACCTCGAACATGTAATTCGTTTTGCAAACGCTTTGTATACTGGCGCATATACACAAAATAGTATATGTATAATGTGATCATAAACAGCAGCGCCGCTTCAGCGGGACTTAACGTAATCTTCCCATCATGCGGATAAGCAACGATGTTCAATTTATGCGTCATTTTACATTGCGCAATTGTAGGATAAATCCCGAGTGTTATAATCCCAAGTAAAAACATCTTCCAAAGAGAACGGTTGGTGACAAGCGCAGTTTTATGGAAGAACTGCGAATTTTTCGTTCCAGAAGAATTTCTTATGTAGCCACAGTTACATTGATTTATATCATTTGCATGCAATCTGCCGCATTCAGGACATTCCCACTTCACACCATATTCCGTATATACATTGGGTGAAAGCGATAATGATACAGAATTTTCTCCGATCTTCTTTTCTGTATTCGAATTACGATTCAAGCATTCAGTACAGATTGTCTCGCTTCCGACAATCAATCTACCACATTTTTTGCAATACATAAAGATCGCTCCTTTACTTACGCTATCATGCGTATTTGAGAAAAACGATAACCATTAGTCCAACTCAGAAAGTCTCTTCCATACAGAGTTTTTCAAAGTGGGCTCTCCCGATAATGGTGGCGGTTCTATGTGAGATTTTTTCGCATGATTCCTTTTTCTGGATGCCTCTATCTCGCAGAGTTCACGATACACCAACATTGCAGAAAACCTTTTCTTAGGCTCTAATTCCAGCATACTCCTGATCAGTCTCTGATAAGCAGGCACAATTTGCATGTTTATCTGTATTTCTTCTTCATTCAGAAGCGCTTCCGCAACACTTCCATTTTTTTCTTGATCAAATTGCGGCAATTTTCACATAAAATTTGATGGAATACAATGCCAAGTGCAAAGACATCCGCTTTTGATGTAATCGTTCCTTCTTCTGTTACGATATACTGAATGGTTTCCGGTGCGTAATAAACGATATCCCCTACGATGTCGTCTGGATCAGGTATATTTTTTCCAAAAAGCTTGCGTCAAAATCGATTATTTTTACTGTAAAGTAGTCACCAATTGTCGATTTCAACAAAAGATTATCTGGTTTTACATCAGAGTGCATGATGCCATTTTCTGCAAGAGCTGAAAACTGATAAGCTAATATCTTTAGTAAAATGTTTATTTGCTCTGCGTTGCAGCGATGAATCGCGTCAAATTGTATCCCATTCGTTTCAATTTTTTCTTTCACTAAATAAAAATGATGCTGAAAAGCAAAAAATCGCAAGGGACTGAAAGATTTCCTCTATCGCTTTGCCGAACCGCATCATACACTTTTTGATGTGCCGCAAACCACGAATTACATTTTCGTTTCGCATTTTCTAAGAAGGTTTTCGAAATTTCGGCGTTCTCATCTGGAAATTTTGGATCAATAAACTCTTTTATAAAATATTCTTTGCCAGATTTTCGTGCAAATCCCCATTTACAATTGCCGCCGTTACCAGATTTTAGCGTATCAAGAATCGTATATCCCTTTTACTTCCATCGGCTCTTATACAAACTCTTTGCTCTTTTTGATACCACTCATAATTTACTCCAACGGTAATATTGCTGCTTATATGTTTCCCATATTTTTTTGTAATTCCTTTTCATTGTTTTGCGCATAACGGATCAGTGTGATATCATTCTTTTCTAATTGATTCAGTCGAAATTTATAATATTTTTTCATCTCCTGAAAATTCGAAAAGCCGATACACACGATCATCAGTGTATAATCATCACCCACAATTTCTTTCAGACGATCGAACAGAAGGTGTTTCCATTCCTCGGGCGATTTTGCCTTGCACAACGTCTCTAAGAGCAAGAATTCAAATTCCATTGGTGTGGAAAAATAGGCAAAGCAGCCGTCTGTTGCGGTAATGAGCATACAAGGAGATGCACTCTGATTGAAGTGAATCTGTCGACAATGCAATTCAAAATCGACATCTGCGTTTACGATATTTGTCAATCAATCGTCCTCACAAAGGTTCACAAATGCATCGTCTTTATGGGTATCAATATCATCCACTGCAACCTGAACAAGACCATTTTCATCCAAAATGAAGCCGCGTGAATCCCCTGCCCACCAAAACTGAACATCTACCACATTTGTGTAACAACTCCCCCTATTAGAAGCAACAGCATCTGCTTGATCTTCACTGCATTCGACTGCAATTAAACTAACAGTTGTAGGAAATGTTCGACTTAAACTACCGCGCAAGCCAGATTGCTGGTTACAGTTGAATACAGCGCGCTGCAATATTTCTACAATATGTTTCTTCAAGGATATTGTTCGCGCATTGAGATCTGTCTCCCACATCATCGATGCATTATTTTGGAAATAGGTATCAAACACATAGGCTGCAAGACGCGATCCCAGCCATGTACTCGTATGATTTTTCAATTCGAAATTCTGATAACGTCTGCCACCTAAGCACCGCAACCATCAAATACACCGAAGTAACAAGAGCCATTCTGTAAAACACGTGCTACATAAGCATCCTCTCCGGCATTTGCGATTGCTTCACCAGAAATGACAAGTGGAAACGATGATAGTGCTAATTTCATATATCGTCCTTTCTTATGATTCGTAAAATTTCAGTTATACTGATTTTACAATTGCGCTTAATATCTCTTGATATCCATGTTCCTTTAATCCTTCCTCAGCAACCGATGGATAATGTACCACACCGCTCCAGTTATCTGAAATTTGTTTCTATCCGGAATTTTCAGGCGTAAAAAGAATCAAGCGTTTTGCACGATATTGCATATATGGCTCTCTTTGTGCATTTCCCCACCATTCTGTCAATTTGGAAAAATTACGTGCCATATTTGCCGGGTAATTCGGCGATGCCTTCCAAAATCCCAATGGATGTGTAGAAGCATCCGACCAGACAACAATGATTTGACGTTTTTTGTTCCTTCCTTGCTCCAGTCAGAACGAATTGCATATGCCAGCGCTTCCAGTCTATCTTCCGGCTCATCGCCGCCACCGTATTCTACAATTCCTCTCACCGTATCCGTAAACTCCTTTTTCTGTTGCGGTAATACGAAAAAATCGGTTACTTGCATCGGCTCGCTGTCTGACAAATAATCATGGAATGCAACAATTTTTACGCGGATTCCATCAATATGCTTCCTCGCATTTTGAAGTGCCTGTACTAAGTCGTCATAAAAACGAATTGCGCTTTCTTTCACCATGTCGATACACGGACCCATACTATTCGTACAATCAATGCAAAACACAAGATCTACTGTATACGTCATTCTATAGTTTTCCATATTCTTCTTCCTCCATTTTTTATATACGAAACGACGTTCTTAAAGTTCTGGTGCAGCGTGAAAATTACGTGCTGCTGTTTGTCTTTCTGTGTCAGTTGGTCCGGATCGAGGAGGATTTACAGGCGGATGCGGATATGGATCAGTTTCAAATGTATTTCTGCCACAATGCGGACAGAATTCAGCGTCTGGGGCTATAATTTCATGACAATGTGGGCATAAACGAGGACTTGGGCTTGGACCTGGCGGAAACGCTTCATGTAATCTTTTTCCACAATACGGACAAAATTCACTGCCTGGGTCTACAATTGCATGACAATGTGGATAATTATTTGGAACAAAAATCCGGGACGGAATCGTTAATAAAGGGCTTTTCTACCGTGACTGGTTCTCCGCACCAAACACAAGAGCTTGCATCTGACTCTAAATCTTTCCCACACTTTTTACAGCGAAGTATGTTATTTGAACTGGAATCAGAAGGAATCCCATGGATTCCACATTGTGTACAAACGACTGCTGCATTCAAAACGCCATTGCAGTTTGGGCATCTTGGCAAATCCATGTTTCCAATGACATAACCGCAATTCAAGCAAAATTGTGCATCATCGTCCAAAATAGCGCCACACGACGGACAAGTGTTTGTCAAAAAATTTGTGCCAAAATTCGGTGTTATATTTTCATAAAAATCATTCGTCTGTTCCACAATCGGTTTTCCACATTCCATACAAAACTCTGCATCCACTTCAATCAGTGCTCCGCAATTTGCACAGCATAGATCTGCGCCCGAATACGGTTCTCTTTTCATTTTGAATAAGCCTATTATTTCAAGACTCCCTTCCTTAAATGATTGAAATATCGATAAAAACCATTTTTTTCTTTCTCCGGCGTTGTTTCATCCATGCAGAAAAGACACCGAACGCACCTGCTGTAAAGCATACCGGTGCAACGGCGGATGCATGATCTGATGTATCTGGCGCTGGTGTATCATTCGATTCATCGTCTTCACCGAAATTAATATTTCCTGTTTTGGTAACTGTTTGTGTTGTAAACGTCAATGTTCCAACTGAAGCACTGCTGCCTGTAGAAGTTCCAACCGTTGTCAAGATAACTTCTGTCGTTGTGCCTGTTGTCGTAGTTGTTTCCTTTGTTGTGGCAATCGTTTCTTTTGTTGTAGCAGTCGTTGCCTTAGTTGCGGCAGTTGTTACCTTCGTTGCAGCAGTTGTTACCTTCGTTGCTGCAGTTGTTACCTTCGTTGCAGCAGTCGTTGCCTTGGTTGTGCTAGTTTCAGTTGATGTTTCTGGCGGCTCTGTTGATGCTATTGGCGGTTCTGTTATAGCTGGTTCTATAACCGTAACTGTAACTTCTTCACTTGCACTATCACTTTCATCGTCATTGTTGGTCGCAGTCACGGTGATTATTACCTCACCCACCTCAACACCTGTTACGATGCCGCTAACATCAATGGTTGCTATGTTTGTATCTTCAGATTTACACGTTAATGTATAGTTATTTGGGCACTTGATTCCACACATCTCAGGAATGGAAATGGTGCTACCCTTTTCAACTTCCAGTTTATTTTTTCGGGATCTATGTTTAACACATCCGATATTGATACATCACCTTCTTCTGCACCGAAATATTTATCATATGTCCCTGTACTTGTCAGGCTGTCAAATGTCGTGTCGTTTTCTTGTGCAGATACATAGGACGATGTAAAAGTTCCCATTGCAAGTGTCATCGCTGCAGCTGTACAAATTGCAATTGCTTTTTTCATAATAATATACCTCACTTTTAAAAATTTATATCCATCAATGCATGGCAGCATTTTGATGCTAATTGATTGTACATGTCAGAATTATCCAAACATACTGACGTGATGTTTCTTCAAATACAATACCAACACCGAAATAAACCATTTCTTCATTGAATTCATCATAACCCAAGAATGGATTGTCCGCATAGTCCTCTTGCAGATCCGCTCCTAACTTCTCTGGATTTTCATAAAAAGGGTTAGATCCAGTAAACATATTCGCAGCTCTTGAATATACTGCTGTTGTTGTATAGTAGCAGCTCGTACAGTTTGAAACATAGGTCATTATATACGCATTCATATCATTTTCGTCAATAGATAATTGCGTTAAATCTCGTTTTCCGTTTTCATCGGATGGCAAATCTGCAACCGATTTTTCCGCAACCGCCTGTGCTGCTGCTTCTAAATCCACATAATAGGTCAATTGTGACATGTCCATTTCTTCACGTTTATCATTGATCAGCGTCAACAAATTATTTTTTTCATAGGTATAACCTCGTTTCACAAAACCTTGCAAATCGTAATCGGGATCTAATGCAGATAAATTATACGCATATGCTAAATAAACAGTGCCTTCCTTTCTACTATCTCCCGGAAAATACAAATTTTTCTTCTTGCTGCGCGATCCATTTTTTTAAATATTCTTTTTCTAGCGTTTTGCAATCCGAAATGTAATCCGCATCGTCTTGGAAAATTTTTTCTGCATTAATCAGCGTTGCGAGTGCACTTTGATAATCTTTTGCTTCATAATACGATGCGGCTGTTTGTTTTTTCATTTTCCTTATATTCTTCTAAATATTCTTTTTGCAGTACCTGACACGCAGAAACGTAATCCACATCGTCTTGGAAAATTTCTTCTGCATCATTTAGCGTTGCAATCGCGTTTTGGTAATCTTTTTCCTCATAATATGCCGCAGCAACTTGCTTTTCATTTTCCTCATATTCTTCCGTAACAGCTTCTATTTTTTTTTTTTTTTTTTGCTTTTTCATAGTATACTGCGTCTTCCGAATCTACAAGATTATATTTTTCTAAAACTTCCTCATAATTTTTTCAGCATATACCGTCTCTGCCTCTTGATATATTTGTCTTGAATTGTATATGCTGTCAACTTTTTCTTGATAGTCCGCTGCCATTTCTGCGATTGCTGCATGATCCGTTTTTTTCGAAAATACCGAGATCCTCTGTTGCTTCATCATAGGTACTTTCTTCTGCATAATAATCATCATAAATTTGATTGAAAGTATCTTCTATTTTTCGCATGAATTTTTTTCTTCCTCTAGATGATCTTTTTGATTTGCGAGAGACATCGCTTCAGAATAGTTTCCATTGCCCAGCATGTTTTCATTCCGCAGCGTTGAATTCAAGTAATCAAAATAAAAAATCACAATTGTTGTTCCCAATGCCACAATAATTATAATGATCCAAAGTGCAATCCGAATTCTTATCGATTGTATTGACCATACAGTCTTTTTCAATTCGTTCTGACAATATGGACAGTATCTTGCAGACGAAGAAACTTTCTTTTTACAATTTGAACATTTCAAAATATCATTCCCTCTTTTCTTCTTACAATTCGCCCTGCAACATTAAAGAAACAAGCCAAACGCAAGCTACTATTTTATATCAAAATATAGAAAAAGAAAAATATCATTCACTACCGTCTTTTGCGAAAACCCACCCCAATATTCCATTTTCAAGCTGCAAGTATACTTCAAATCTGCAATTGTACCCGGCTCATATACGCCTGTTTTTGCGCAAAAGATGAATGAACGTAACGATTCAGCGTAATTTCCACGTTAGAATGCCCCAAAATTTCAGATAGTGCTTTCACATCGAAGCCCAGCTTGATGCAATTGCTGCAAACATATGCCGCAATGCATGGAAGTGAATTGACGGTAAATTTACGTTTTTCAGAATTTTGGCAAAGCGATACTACATCGTACGTGGTTCAATTGTTTTTTCTTTACCTGAAAGTACGAATTCTTCTGGTTCTCCTTGAAATTTTTCCAATAATGCTGCCAAACATTCCGGAATAGGAATATCACGCTTTGAAGATTCGTTTTTTTGTTCCGTGATAATTAGGCTCGTTTTCGACTTGCCGTTCGACTTTTGAATGCGCTGAATCGTCTTTCTGACGGTCAAAATACATTTTTTCAGGTCAATATCCTCCCACTGGAGAGCACAAAATTCGCCGATTCGCAGTCCTGTTGTTAAACAAAAGGCAATGCTCATTGTCGTTCTGCTTAAATTTTTAGCAATATACTATTCTAATTTTTGTAGCTGTGCATCATCCAACAGCTTTATTTCCAGATTTTTCCGTTTCAGCATCATAATTCCGTCCTTAGGGTTCAAAATCCGATATGTACGAACCGCAAACTTAAAAATCGACTTCATCAGAACTAAAATATCCGTGATATATCGATTGGAAAGTCCCATAGATTGTCTGGAAGAAATGAAGTTATAAATATCTGACGCTTGTATTGAATCCACGGATTTCTCCCCAAATACGGGCAAAATATGTTTTTTTGCCTTGAGCATATAGTTCGCTGCCGTGGACTCTTTCACACGGTATTGGATGCCTTGATACCATTCCTCAAACACTTGTGATACCATCTTTTCACAAGCACAAGGCGGCTGCAAGTTCTGACGTGCCGCATCCATTTTTTTGCGTAACTTCATCATATGTTTTTCCAAAGAAAGACATGAATTTTCACAGTCTATTCTGTTTCTTCCCAATGGTAATTCTTCCCTCATACCGTCCGTCCTTGTGCAAATAAATACTGTTTTTCAAACTTATTTTCCTCGTTTCTTGTGATTTTGCACAACAGAAACGTGCATAATTTTACGAATATTGCCAAATTCTGCTATCGTCCCTTGACATTTCCTGTAAGTGATGCTATACTAAAAATAATGGGAATTATGCACCTTGCTGTGTGGTTTATTCTCATTATACAATATACAATTTTTTCGCAAAAGACGGTATTCTACGATTTCACCCATTGCAATGAACCGCTCCCCAGGGGAGCATTTTTATGCCAAAAAGGAAGCCAAATAAAAGATACACGCCTGAAT
>JAJQAB010000009.1 GCA_021203985.1 Ruminococcus sp.
TTGCGTCCCCTGCGACAACTTTATTATTTTATCACAGGTCTTGGTGGTTTGTCAATTGGAGGATCTTCCAAAAATATGGTGTCGAATTTGTTCGATTTGTACCATTTTCACTCAAATGCCGCAAAAACTGCCAGAATAATCGCAGCTGGAAGCGAAATCAAAACCGCTGCGCTTCGGCTAAGACATTCTATGATTTCTAAATGCTTTCCAAATCGCAGTGTAAAAAATATACTTCCTCCGATGATCAACATAAACAGCAGTGAAAATCCGATAATCTCCAATGCAGTTCGCCATTGTATTTGTTTCATAGTCCTCTCCTTCCGATTCCTTATACATTGCTATTCTCGCACACTTACGCAACTTTTATACACAGGATCTGACTAGAAACCGATTTTCCATTCTATTTCAAAAAATATCCATAAAAAAGATGACATTATATCCATCCATTTATAGTATGAATATAATGTCATCCAATATAATTTGAAAGAAGCATATGCTGCGCTTCTTACAGCCAATTGGTCACTATAAAGATAAAAGAGATTGCCTATTTATTTTGATTTTTTACAGCGGTAATTATCGCCTTCACAATTTGGATCAGTATCATAGAACCGAAGCCAAACACATAAATACAAGCAATCAGAGCGCCTGACATATGATTTTCAATCTGGAACAAACTGTGCAGTCCTGGAATCCAAAGTACGGCATTAATCAGAATCATGCCGGCAAGAAATGCAAGAATTCCAAACGAATTATTCCATAAACGCCTCGAAAAAATCACTGGTTCATCCGCCTTACAGCTAAACCCGTGGAACAGACGCGACATACACAGCGTTGCAAACGCCATTGTCATGGCGGCGCTGGAGTTATGCGCCCCTTGATAATAATATCCCATCAAAAACGCTCCGATCGTTGCCAGACTTATGATCACGCCTGAATAGCTTACGCGCATCAAAAAGTCCTTTGTTAAGATCGATTCGCCTGCCGGGCGTGGTTTTTTTTGCATTACCGAATCAGAGTATGGCTCCAAGCCAAGCGCGATCGCTGGAAGCGAATCGGTCAGCAAATTAATGAACAGCAAATGAATTGGTGCAAATGGAAGGGGCAGACCTGCCAGTGAGCAAAACAGAACGGCAATAATCCCGGCAAGATTTCCAGACAGTAGGAACAGGATTGCTTTTTTGATATTCTCGTAGATATTTCGTCCATTCTTTACCGCTTTTACAATGGTAGCGAAATTGTCATCCGTCAATATCATCGCGGCGGCATCCTTCGAAACCTCCGTGCCCGTAATCCCCATCGCCACGCCAACATCCGCTTGCTTCAATGCAGGCGCGTCATTCACGCCATCGCCCGTCATTGCGACAATCTGATCGCGATTTTGCCACGCCCGAACAATGCGGATTTTGTGTTCCGGCGTAACGCGTGCATACACCGATTTATCCGCGACAAAATCAACCAGCTGCTCATCGGTATAGGCATCGAGTGCAGCGCCTTCCACTGCTTCACCCGGATTTTCCAAAATGCCGATTTCCTTTGCGATCGCGGAAGCGGTCACGATATGGTCACCGGTAATCATAACTGGCTTGATTCCAGCTGATTTGCATTCGGCAATCGCTTGCTTCGATTCCGGTCGCGGCGGATCCATTTCTGCAATCAAGCCAAGATACGTGAGCTGATTTTCATCCTCTATGCCGATTGTATCGCCTGAAAATTCCTTTGCAGCAAAGCACAAAACGCGAAGCCCTTGTTTCGACAGCTGTTCTACCTGTTCCGTTATTTCTTGCTTAATCTCCGCAGAACATGTCATACGATCCAGCAGCACATCTGCCGCGCCCTTTGTGTACATCTTTTGCGCATTGCCAAATCGATTCAGCGTTGACATCAGCTTTCGATCCGAATCAAAGGGAATTTCGCTGATCCGTTCGTGCTCTTGGCGCATCGTTTCATCCGAAATGCCACGATCCTGTGCAAATCGTACTAGTGCGGTTTCCGTTGGATCGCCAATTTCAACGCCATCCTGATAGGTCGCATCGTTACACAAAATCGATACCAGAATTAGTTCTTGCTCCGCTGCATTTTCTGGATTCACGTCCTCTGCTGTAATAACATGGCGCTGTGCGACAATCTTTCGCACCGTCATTTTGTTCTGCGTCAGCGTTCCGGTTTTATCCGAGCAAATAACTGAAACAGAGCCTAATCCCTCAACTGCTTGCAGCTTTCGCATGATTGCGTTTTCTTTAGACATCTTCTGCGTGCCAAACGAAAGCACAATTGTCACAATCGAGCTTAGCGCCTCCGGAATCGCCGCAACGGCAAGTGCGATTGCAAACATCAGCGAATCCATGACTGCGTCAAAATCGACCACATCTACGCGAATCAGACTCAGCACAAACACAAGTGCGCAAATCACCAAAATTGCCATCGAAAGTCGTTTTCCGAACTGATCTAGGGTTCGCTGCAGCGGCGTTTTGCGTGCTTCTGCATTTTGAATCAGCGAAACAATTTTGCCTACCTCTGTCTGCATACCAATTTCTGTGACAACAATTGTACCGCGTCCATACGTTACGAAACCGCCGGAATAGACCATATTTTTTCGTTCTGCCAGCGGCACTTCCTCCAAAATCAAATCAGCGCTTTTTTCCACATTCGTACTTTCACCGGTCAGTGCGCTCTCATTGGTTTGCAGCGAAGCACAATCGACCAAACGTCCATCCGCAGGAATCTGATCGCCTGCCTCCAGCAGTACAAGATCACCCACCGTAATCTCTTCGGACGGGATTACCATTTTTTGACCATCCCGGAGCACCTTTGTCGTAGAAGAAGAAAGCTTTTTCAATTCGGAAAGCGATTTTTTTGCTCTCAGCGTTTGCACTGTCCCCAAAATTGCATTCATTGTAATGACAACGATAATGACCACAAAGCTTTCGATGTCACCCGTAAATGCAGAAATCAACGCAGCAATGATCAAAATGATAACGAGAAAATCCTTAAATTGTTCCAGGAAAATCATCCATCCCGGCTTCTTCTTTCCCTCTGCCAACGCATTCTTCCCATACTTTTCTGCATTTTGTGCAGCTGCTTTTGACGAAAGTCCATCTCCGCTTGTCTCCAACACACGAAATATTTCCTCCGGCTGCTGACGATACCATTCACTCATGCACAACATTCCTTCCTTTTTTACAAGATCCATACAGTAAAAATTTCACATCAACAAGAAACGGCAAAACCTCTACGGAACTCGACAGCGATCCTCTCTGCATGTGTTCCGTAAAAGTCTCGCCGTTTAGATATAAAGCGAGTTACATCAAAGTAACCGTACTGACGCCGCATAAACAGAATAAATTCTACCAGCTACTCTCTTTTACTATATCTATTATACCCATTTTTCGTAGGCTTGTCAAGTGAGAATTCTTTTTCTTTGCAAAATTTTCTCAGCCGTTCACTTTACGTGCATAATCCGGCAGCAGCATTGGCGAAACAGTATCCGGCTGAATTCCTGCATCCTTCAGTTCCTTTTCGAACTTACCAACATGATCCAGATTCAGATTGCCAACGACAACATCCTTTGCCTTTGCCGCAGCATACTTTCCGGCATTACGTCCAAATACAATTACGTCCAGCAAAGAGTTGCCCATCAGACGATTGCGTCCGTGTACGCCGCCAGCTGCTTCGCCGGCAACAAACAGATTCTCGACACAGGTCTGGCTATCCGTGCCAACCTTTACGCCACCATTTTGATAGTGCAGTGTCGGGTAAACAATGATCGGCTGTTTCCGAATATCAATGCCATATTTGCCAAACATACGCAACATAGCCGGAATCCGCTTTTCAATTGTGCCCTCGCCATTTTTCAGTTCAATCATCGGTGTGTCAAGCCATACGCCCTGACCCTCCGGTGTCTTTACCTGATTGCCGCGCTTGCACTCGCGAATAATCGAAGCTGCTGCAACGTCACGCGTTTCGAGCGGGTGCATGAACACCTCACCGTTGACATTGACCAGCTTCGCGCCCAGCGAACGAACCTTTTCGGTAACCAGTGCGCCGAAAATCTGCTCCGGAAAAGCCGCGCCGGTCGGGTGATACTGCAAAGTATCCTGATACAGCAGCGGTGCGCCGACACGATACGCCAATACCAAGCCATCTGCCGTAGCGCCGTAGTGGTTCGAAGTTGGGAATCCCTGATAATGCATCCTGCCTGCACCGCCAGTAGCGATAATGACAACCTTTGCCTTTGCGATCATGATTTCGCCGGTTTCCATATTCTGAAGAACCGCACCAGCGCAGTGACCCTTATCATCCATGATCAGCTCAATCGCAGAAGTAAAGTCAACGACCGGAATTTCACGATTCAGCACTTCATCACGCAGTGTACGCATGATTTCCGCACCGGAATAGTCCTTTGCAGCATGCATTCTCTTCCGAGAAGTACCGCCACCGTGCGTGGTAATCATGTTGCCGTCCTCGTCCTTATCAAATTCAACGCCCAATTCATTCAGCCACTGAATGCAGTCCGGCGCTTCGGTAACCAGCTTATACACCAGTTCCTTATCCGCCGCAAAGTGACCGCCGCCATACGCGTCCAGGAAGTGCTGTGCCGGAGAATCGTTCGGCTTATCTGCCGCCTGAATTCCGCCTTCCGCCATCATCGTATTTGCATCACCGATCCGCAGCTTTGTCACGATCATAACTCTCTGACCAGCGTTGTCCGCTTCAATTGCAGCAGACGCACCAGTACCGCCGCCGCCGATGATCAGAACATCTGTTTCATAGTCTGGACAGGAAAGATCCGGCAAATTGTCCTTCAAACGGCTGTCTGCCTGAAGCAGACGCACCAGTTCCTTCGGCGCGAGTTCGCCCTTATTCGGACCTACGGTAATCGTATCAAACTGATCCGTGCGATAGTCCGGATGATAGGTTTTCAGCAGGGCATCTTTTTCCTCTGCAGCCATTCTTCTCGGTTCCATTGCAGCATTTTCGACTCTTGCTGCCTCAACCAGCTTAATGGACTCCAGCATTTCTTCTGTATACATTCTGCAGATCCTCCCTTACTTTTCGATTTCACGAGTATTGTACATTTCGCGAATTGCAGCATCGTCCAATGCCATATTTGCACGAATTGCCTCTTCGCATTTTCCTTGCGCAATTTCTTCCACGCGTTCCGCCAGATGTTCACACTTCGGCGCAATGTACTTACCATTCAGCCGGCGTGCCAGCATTGCAACCTGCGGATGTGAAATTCCTGCCGGACAGCGAGACGAACATACGCCGCACATTACGCAGTCAAAGGATTCTTCTGCGCACTTGTCATATTCTGCACGCTGTGCATGAGCGATGTACTGCATTACGTTCAATTCCTGTGTGCACGCATTGGTGCAGGCATTACAGCCGATGCAGGAATAGATTTCCGGATAGGTTTTCATCATCACGGTTTCATCCGGGCGGACTTCGTTGATATCATAAATTTCCTTAATCAGCGGGAAGAACGGCAGCTGTGTAATATACATGCCGTCAACCACCTGTGTGGAGCACGCCAGACAAGTGTGCAGCTCTCTGTCGCCCTTGATTCGATAGATCGTTGCGCAAGCACCACAAAAGCCGTTACGGCAGCCACAGCCGCGAACCAGTTTGTATCCAGCATATTCCAAAGCCTTCATGATGGTCAGGCTGGCAGGTACCTCGTACTTCTTGCCCATCACGAACACATTAACCATCTGTTCCATGTGAATTCTCCTTTACCATTAATATTCATCCGGCAGTTCGGACAGCTCATCGAAGCGGAATACCGGACCATCCTTGCAGACATACTTATCACCGATATTGCATCGTCCGCACTTACCGATTCCGCACTTCATGCGCAATTCCATCGTTGTATAGACCTGATTTTCCTGGAAGCCCAGCTTTTTCAGCCCATCCAGGGTGAACTTGATCATAATCGGCGGTCCACACATCAAAACGGTACGATTCAGATCTGGCTTTAACTCTTCTACAAAGCTCGGAATAAATCCGACATGACCATCCCAGCCCTCCTCCGGCCGGTCGATCGTCAGATCTACGTGAACATTCTCATCGGTCATCCACTCGTTCAAAATTTCCTGATAATCCACCAGGTCATCTGCGGAACGAGAGCCATAGATAATATGGATCGATCCATAATTTTCTCTTTTATCGCGGCAATAATTGATCACAGAACGAAGCGGTGCAAGACCGATACCGCCGGCAATAAAGAGCAGATCTTTTCCCTTGAGGTCTGTTTCCACCGGGAAGTTCTTGCCATACGGCCCACGGATTGTTACCTGTTGTCCAACGTCCATCATGTGCAGCCAGCTTGTAAGGCAGCCGCATTTTTTGATACTAAACTCCATAAATTCCGTATTTGTCGGCGAAGAAGTAATGGAAAACATGCCCTCTCCAACACCCGGAATCGAAAGCATTGCACATTGACCCGGCATATGATCAAAGACTTTTTTTCCATCCAGACCGACTACGCGGAAGGTTTTCACATCCGGAGTATCGATACGAATGTCTGTGACAACGCCGATCTTCGGAATTAACATTTCCTGTCTCATTCGTGATCCTCCCCCAGTGTTTTCATAGCTTTTACGATATTCATCGAAATCGGGCAGCTCTTCATGCAGCGACCACAGCCAACGCATCCGAATGTACCTTCGTGATTGGCTGGATGATATACCAGCTTATGCATAAAGCGCTGACGGAATCGTTCTACTTGTGTCGGACGCGGCTGACCGCCGGCGGTTTTCGTGAAATCAGAATACATGCAGCTGTCCCAGCAGCGAAAACGCTGTACGCCATGTCCGGTATCAAAATCGCGGATATCATAGCACTGACAGGTCGGGCAAACAAAGGTACATGTACCGCAGCCCAGGCAAGCCTGCGACAGCTCCGCCCATTTTTCCGAATGGAAGAGCTCCATCAGTTTGTCACCGCCGAAGGACTTTGTCGAGAGATCTTTGAGCGGCAGCTTTTCCAGCACGGTGCGAATCAATGCCTTCACATCATCTGCCGCCTGATCCGCCGCATCCTCCAGCATCGAAAGCGATGCGAGAAGTGCCTCGCCCTTTTCAGTATTTGCCTGCATCAGAATTTCGTCATCAGTCATCCAGCAGCTAATATCACCAGCCGGTTCGGACGCATCGATGCCAAATACGGAGCAGAAGCAGGTCTCAGAGGGCTTGCCGCATGCCATTGTCATAATGACGCCGTGCTCGCGGCGATTCTGATAATAGCTGTCGACCGGTTCTGCCAGATAGACGCTGTCCAGAATCTGAAAGCTTGCCGCATCACAGGCGCGCACGCCAAAAACCACAAAATCTTCACATTCTTCGCGAATGTCATCAATCTCGATGGTCTTGCCTTCCAGCTTGAAGTTTGCCATGCGTTCTACCTGTGGGAAAAAGAAATCCTTTGCGCTGCGGATCGTGTTCACAGCAGTGCTGTATTCCGTTCCCGGTGTCCATACGGCATACTTTGCACCGCGCTTTTCATCTTCTCCATCCGCAACCGGCAGATAGAGCTTTTTTGTATCAGCAATGGCAGCGAATAAAGCGTCCAAATTCGAACGGGATAATTTTTTCATCACTTGCTGCCTCCTTTATATATAATGTTCGGCTCGCAGTCATCCTTCGTGAAGTTTACCAGCGGTGCGCGGCTTCCTTCCTCCACACCTGCCTGATATTCACCGTAATAGGTGTTGATATCCTTGATGAACTTACGATTCAGCAGATGCAGCGGAATGTGCTGCGGACATACTCTCGAGCACTCGCCGCAGTCCGTGCAGCGTCCGGCAACGTGGAACGCCCGAATAATATGAAACATATTTTCTTCGAACGAAGCTGCAGCAGCCTTCTGGGAAACCCCGGAGGTCGGGCTGTCGAATACACATTGTTCACAGCTGCACGCCGGGCAAATATTGCGGCACGCGTTGCAGCGAATGCAGCGTGACAGCTCGCCGCGCCAAAATGTAAAGCGTTCGTCCGGTGTCATCGCTTCTAGCTTTTCCACTTCATCGAAGCGGGCGCTTTCCGGATTGACATCGCCGTTTTCGCCGAGCATCTCGTCAAATACGACAACCTTGTGGCTCTTACAGGTCTTGCAGCGTTCCAACAGGCAATCCGCCTGATCCAATGTTACTTCGCCGTACATGGTATCTACCTTTACGGAGTCGCCTTCTACGGACGCGCCCAAAATGCCGTCTGCGCCGGAAGCGCGAACCGCATCAGGATCGAGCTTTCCATCGCAGGGAATCCCAACGATGTAAACGTTCTCGCGATGAACGCGATGCTCTGTCAAGAGCTGATTCATGCTGTAAGAATCGCAGGGCTTTAGAAATACCAAGGTCTTTCCCTCCAATTTCGACAGCTGAATCAAATACTTGGAAAGGTTGCTTCCGCAAAAATCATGATAAACAAAGGATTCTTCTAACGCCTCAACGGACTTGAATACAGCCGGTGTCGGATCATAGACAAACTCACCATTTTTCCAGCCCAGCACTCTAGATACTGTACCGTCAGCCAACAGCTCGGAGGCTCTTTTCATCATTGTGTTTTGCATCTCAGATCCTCCAGTCTCTTATTTTCACCCAGTGCAGCTACAGTTTCCACAAATTCATTCATGGTTGCTGCAAACTTTGCGCCTTCCGCAGCGGATACCCACTCTACGCGTGTCCGCTCCTTTTCGATGCCCAAATAATCCAGCATGGAGAAGAGCAGCGTCATTCTGCGGCGTGCGTAATAGTTCCCGGTTGTATAATGGCAGTCGCCCGGATGACATCCACAGAGGATCACGCCATCCGCACCGCGCTGGAACGCACGCAAAATGAAAAGCGGATTGACACGGCAGGAGCAAGGCACACGAATAATCTTGACTTCCGCCGGATAATTCGAGCGATTTGTTCCCGCCAGATCGGCACCTGCATATGAACACCAGTTACAGCAGAATGCGACAACCTTCGGTTTAAATTCCTGATTTACTTGCATATTGCATCTACCTCCGCCATAATCTGACTGGTTGCGAAGCCCTTCAGATCCATTGCGCCGGATGGGCAGGCAACCGTACATGCGCCGCATCCCTGGCATACCGCCTCATTGACAGACGTCACACGGCGAATCATAGAGCCATCTCTTCTACGGCTAAAGTCCTTTTCCTCATACGTAATTGCGCCATACGGACAAACATTTGCACAAGACGAACAGCCGTTACACTTCAGCTCATTGGAATGTGCTACGCACGGATTTCCGGTCAGCTTATCCTTTGCGAGCAGTCCGATGACCTTCGAAGCCGCTGCGCCAGCCTGTGCGACAGTCTCCGGGATATCCTTCGGACCCTGGCAGACGCCGGACAGGAACACACCTGCTGTTGGCGATTCAACCGGACGCAGCTTTGCATGCGCTTCAGTAAAGAAGTCGTTCGTATCCATGCTTGCCGTCAGCATCGTTGCAAGCGGGCGTGCCGTCTTGTCTGCTTCGATCGCTGCTGCCAAAACAACCATATCCGCCTTAACGTGCAGCTGCTCGTTTGCAATCAGATCAGACGCCTGGACATCGAGCGTGCTATCCGCCTGCGGCGCGACCTTACCAACCATACCCTTAATATAATGTACACCATACTGTTCTACGGCACGGCGATAGAATTCATCATAATTCTTGCCCGGCGTACGAACATCGATATAGAACACATAGACATCGGTATCCGGATATTTTTCGCGGCAGAGTATTGCGTGCTTTGCCGTGTACATACAGCAAATCTTCGAGCAATATTCTTTACCGCATCCATGTGTCGAACCGGATTCACGGCTGCCGACACACTGTACAAAGACAATTGTTTTTGGCTGCTTTCCATCCGACAGGCGCTGCAAATGGCCTTCTGTCGGACCGTCCGCCTTTAGAATCCGCTCGAATTCCAGAGAGGTCAGAACATCCTTGCTCTGGGAATAAGCGAATTCATCATAGCCATCGATATTGATCGGATTATAGCCAGTCGCCGCAACAATTGCACCATACTGCTGTTCCACGATCGTTTCCTTCTGTTCATAATCAATTGCCCCTGCCGAGCAAACCTTCGAGCAAAGACCACACTTACCCTTCGTCAGTTTAATGCAGTGCTCTGCGTCCAGCACAGCGACATTCGGAATCGCCTGTGCAAAAGGAATGTACGCCGCGTGGCGATTGCTCAGTCCGAGATTATAAGCATCCGGCACATTCTTTACCGGGCACTTTTCTGTACATGCGCCGCATCCGGTACACTTGTCCTCATCCACATAGCGCGCTTTCCGGCGAATCTTTACGCTGAAGTTGCCGACAAAGCCGGTCACTTCTTCCACTTCGCTATACGAATAAATCGTAATGTTTTCGTTTTGTGCACACTCCACCATTTTTGGTGTCAAAATACAGGATGAGCAGTCCAGTGTCGGGAACGTCTTATCGATCTGCGTCATTTTACCGCCAATCGTTGGCTCTTTCTCGACAATATCGACCGGATAGCCTGCCTCAGCGATATCGAGCGCCGTTTGAATGCCGGCAATGCCGCCGCCAATGACCAGCGCACGTTTTGTCACCGGGCTTTCTCCCGCTGTCAACGGTGCGTTCAGCTGAACCTTTGCGATTGCTGCACGTCCAAGCACAATGGCTTTTGCCGTTGCTTCTGCAATATCTTTATGAATCCATGAGCACTGTTCACGAATATTCGCAACCTCAAGCATATAAGGGTTCAAGCCGGCAGCAGCCACTGTCTTTCGAAACGTTGCCTCATGCATACGAGGCGAACAAGAACATACGACAACGCCTTCGAGCTTATGCTCCTTGATTGCATCTTTAATTATGTTTTGGCCTGCCTCCGAGCACATATAGGGATAATCCGTTGAAAAGACAACTGCCGGCTCTTTTCCAAGCGTTTCCGCAACTGTCTTTACATCAACCGTAGCCGCAATGTTCGTACCGCAGTGGCATACAAAAACACCTATTCTCCGCATTTTTATGCCTCCTTATTTGCTGTATTTCCGGAATGCGCTGACAATCGCCTGCTGCGGCAGATCATCATCGATCAGATCCGGAATCTGCTCCGACTTCAGGTGGTTCTGCCCCTGCTGGCGAATCACTGCCAATCTGACTGCTTCCACCAGTTTTGCAGGCTCTACGTCACGCGGACAGCGTTCCACGCAAGCAAAGCAAGAGAGACAGGTATAGATCGACTTCGATGCCATCAGCTTTTCGATCTCACCCTTTTCCACCATATACACAAACTGATGCGGATGATATTCCATTGCATCATAAGACGGACAAGTACCACTGCACTTACCGCAGCGCATACATTTGAGCGGGTTCACGCCGCTCGTTGTCAGAACAAGCTCTTTATAATCTGCCATTTCCGTTCCTCCTTATTTCAAACCGAATGCTTCCGCAAGAAGCTCGGTAAAGTATACAACCGGCAAATCGGAAACGCCGGAATTCTTCTGGAGGTTATACAGGCAAAGCGGACATGCGGTGATTACCATTTCCGCGCCGTTTTCCGCGGCACTTGTCATGACCTGATTGCTGCGAGATTCCGCCACAGATTTTTTATCCAATGTCAGATAACCGCCGCAGCACTCATTGCGCATTGGATAAAGTACCGGTTCAGCGCCGATCACACGGATAAAATCCTCCAGAATCTTCGGATTCTCCGGATTATCCATCTGCATAGTCTTTCCCGGACGAAGCAAAAGACATCCGTAATATGCGGCAATCTTTTTGCCCTTGAGCGGATTCACCACTTTCTTTTTCACTTCATCAAAGCCAACCTTGTCCCGCAGTACTTCCAAGTAATGCAGCACCTCAGTTTCGCCCTGATACGGTGTATCCAGCTTTAAATAATTGTTTGCCTTCAGTACAATATTCTCATCAGACTGCATGTCATGATTGACCTGCTTGATCACGTTATGACAGGCAGAGCACAGGGTCACCAACGGCATTCCCATATCTCTCGCCTTTGCCAAGGTGCGAATCGATGAAAGCTTTGTTGCGATTTCATTTTTCGCCATCGGATACACACCGCCGCAGCACTGCCAATCCGGAATTTCTTCCAGCGTAAACCCAAGCGCTTGTGCAGAGATCCGTGCATAGTGATCCAGATCCTTTGCTTTTGTCTTGAGTGTACAGCCAGGGAAATAACTGTATGTCATAGCAAAACTACCCTTCCTTCTTATTTTTTGATGATCAGACGCCGGCATCATTTTGACGGCGCCGCCATCTCTATCAACTACGCCGCGTGGAAGCCCCAAACAGCGCATTTCAGCAATTGATCCAAAGCCCGTCCAAGCAAAATCGGGCAAAACCCACATGGACAAGCTCTTTATACGTCCAAGCAAAATCGGGCAAAACCCACATGGACAAGCTCTTTATACGGTGTTTCTTACACCATCTGTTCCGGATGGAACACTTCGTCAAATCGTTCTTCTGTCAAGAATCCCAGTGATACGCAGGCTTCCTTCAGCGAAATATTATCGTGAAATGCTTTTTTCGCCGTCTTTGCCGCGTTCTCATAACCGATGTAAGGATTCAACGCCGTCACCAACATCAGCGAATTGTGCAAGTTGTGATGCATTTTCTCGCGGTTTGCCTGAATTCCTACAGCGCAGTTTTTGTTAAAGGAGAGAATCGATTCCGCCAGCAGACGAGCCGACTGTAAGAAATTATAGGCGCACACCGGCATGAATACATTCAGTTCAAAATTGCCCTGAGAAGCCGCCATTCCAACTGCCGCGTCATTACCCATCACCTGAACCGCAACCATTGTCACCTGTTCGCACTGTGTCGGATTCACTTTGCCCGGCATAATCGAAGATCCAGGTTCGTTTTCCGGAATCGTAATTTCGCCAAGACCATCCCGTGGACCGCTCGCGAGCCAGCGAACATCATTCGCAATCTTCATCATGTCTGCTGCAAGTGCTTTCAGCGCACCGTGTGCAAATACAATTTCGTCCTTGCTGGTCAGCGCGTGGAATTTATTTTCCGCCGTTACAAACTGCTTCCCCGTCAACTCGGAGACTGCCTTTGCGACCTCTACGTCAAATCCCTCCGGTGCATTCAAGCCAGTACCAACTGCAGTACCGCCAAGCGCAAGCGTCTTTAAGTACGGCAAAGCAGAAGCCAGCATTTCACGGTCGCGTTCCAGCGAAGAGCGCCAGCCGCTGATCTCCTGTGAAAACTGAATCGGTGTTGCGTCCTGCAAATGTGTACGGCCGCTCTTGACGATCCCCGCGTGCGTTTCCTCCAAGTGGCGGAAGGTCGCAACCAAGGTATCGATTGCCGGCAGTACCCGATCCTCCACCGCCAGAACAGCGGAGATATGCATTGCAGTCGGGAACGTATCGTTCGACGACTGGCTCATGTTGACATCATCATTTGGATGCAACAGCTTTTTCCCGGCAATCTCATTTCCACGATTTGCAATCACTTCATTGGTATTCATGTTTGACTGCGTACCGCTTCCCGTTTGCCAAACGACAAGCGGAAAATGTTCGTTCAAGCTCCCGGAAATCACTTCACCGCAGGCAGCAGAAATTGCAGCGAGCTTTTCATCTGTCATCCGTTCCGGACGAAGCTTATGATTCGCAATCGCCGCAGCTTTTTTCAAAATTCCGAATGCATGCGTGATTTCCCGTGGCATTGTCTCGATTCCAACGCCGATGAGAAAATTCTCGTGACTGCGCTCTGTCTGCGCAGCCCAATACTTATCGGCAGGTACCTTGACTTCGCCCATTGAGTCGTGCTCAATGCGATACTCCATGTTCATCTCTCCTATTTCGATAAAATTTCGACTCTGTGTCCAGCGGAACGCTGCTTTCCGCAGTCCGTCCCATCGTACAGCAGACGTCGGCAGCATATCGGCATTCAGCCTTTCTTTCGCTTTTCGTCCTGTCCGAACGCAAAGGCAATGGCAGAAAATCGCTGTTTCGGTATGGGATTCGATTCCGTCTATGCCGAAATTGCTACACGATATACCATCCATTTTATTATAACACAATTCGACTGATTTTGCAAGATACAATCGCAAATTTTATATGAACAGCCGGACTTTCTGGTCAAAAAAACTTCAAAAAAATAAACAATTTTCATTCTGAAAGCAAAAATGAAAATCGGTCCATCGCAACGCCCGAAACACAGCCCAGATCACGGCGGCTCGAACCCTCTCATTTTTTATCATAACAGTTTTTTGCGAATAAAGCAAGTCGTTTCGACAATTCGCATGATAATGAAAGTAATTGTACGAAAACATTTCATTTTGAAAAGCAATACTGCACAAGACCCAGCGTCAGATACGCTAGAGATTTTTCTTTAGATTATAAAGTAATAACGAAGTAATTCTTTGTGTATTGCTAGGAAAGACTTAATAAGATAAAGGAAAATAGTCCAGAAGATGGCGTGCAAAGCCGTAGGCGGTCACGCGCAAGCGGTATTGCCGAAAGAAAATGCGACAAAACCATTTTTCCGGGCAAGAGCCAGGTACTCTTGCGGTAATTTTTCTTCCTGTGGCACTTGTCTTTTCGCGTTTTGTATGGTATAATATGCATAGAAAGTGTACAATCAGAACAGGAGGTACAAAAATGGATAGCTTTTCGAAGTGTTTAACAAAAGCCATGCAGAAAAAACAAATTTCGCAGTCCACACTCTGCGCCATGACGGGAATTTCCAGGTCTACAATGAGCCAATATTGCTCAGGCGCGTTTCGCCCAAAGGATGAACGGCTTCGGCAAATAGCAAAAGCACTAAACGTCAGTGAAGCATGGCTAATGGGATATGAGGAAACGAAAGACGAGACGCTGTCGCCAAATGATTTCTCGAATCTGCGTTCAATTCTGCTCAAACGCTTTCCATTTTTGGGTGAAATTGCGTGCAGCGAGCCGACTTTTGCACAGGAAGAAAACGGGCAGTATCTGATGGCGGATGCCGAAATTTGCGCGGATTTTTGTCTGATTGCACACGGAAACAGTATGATTGGCGCGCGAATTTATGATGGCGATATGGTATTCATCCGCAGACAGTCCATGGTGGAAAACGGTGAGATTGCTGCAGTTGTGATCGAGGACGAAGCAACACTAAAGCGCATATATTACGATCAGGTGCACGCAAGGCTTCAGCTTGTCGCGGAAATCCTGACTATGCGCCGCTTATCTACGTTGGTAAAGAATTAGAATATGTACGAATCCTAGGGAAGGCCGTGGCGTTCATGAGCTGTATTTGATTGGCTTTTTCTGCATTTAAAAAAACAATCGGCAAAACAAAATATCCACAAGGACGATTGAGCCAAGAAAAAGCAGCACGAACTTTGAAAATCCATGCTGCTTTTTTCATCACTTTTTTGCAATGCAAAGAAAACTACTGTATCTTATATGCGTCAATCATTTTCTTTACCATCTGTCCGCCGATACTGCCTGCTTCGCGCGAAGTCAAGTCACCATTATAGCCCTGTTTCAAGGTTACGCCAACTTCGCTGGCGGACTCCATCTTAAAGCGTTCCATTGCTTCTTTACCCTTTTTGCGTAAATTCACCCTTCATGGTTCATTCTCCTTTGTCCATATTTTTTGCGTCATATGAAGTACAAACGATGTTGTTCTCATCGGCGCAATAGTAGTATAGCACAAAACACAAAATCTATCACAGGTAGTTTTTTCGTAATTTTTTGCAAGATGCTTGGACAATTTGGGAATCCATAAAATTGCAATATATCGATGATACCGAAACACAAAAAGTACTGCCTTTAAAAGACGACACTTTTTTTAGCAATCAAACCTGTTTTTTGCCGATTATGCAGTTAATACGCTGTCCATACCGCTGATGGTAAATGTAATTGTAAAGCTGTCTGTCGGCATCGTGTAATCGAGTGCAGCGAGATCAGTGTTGTAGATATTAGCCAGTTCAATGTACAAATTCCCCAGATCATCCGCAAGCAAAAGCGGATTGCTGATGGGGATTTATGTGTCATCGCACGTTACGACAACATCCGTTACATCAATATCATTGGTATAGGCAAAGTCCGTGCTGACGAACAGCATATTCAAACGTTGCGCCGGTATCAATAATTTCATCGTCTGCACCCCGCTTAATGAGTGTGTTGAAATATTCAGAATCGATACCATAGGTCGTGTCAGAGCATGTATTTCGGAAGGTATAGACCTCTGTCTGAATGCCGATATATGCATGTGCTTCGGAAACCGTCTCAACCACCGTTTCAATTCGCACGTCAATTCCTGCCTGTGCATCCTTATTTGCAACGGCATCGATAATCGTGCTGATGATTTCCAGCTGTGTCTGCTCATAGGTGGTTCGATCAAATAAGCCAAAACCATACACGCCGTTATAACCGTTATCCAAATATACCGGGATGATGCCCATCGATGCAGCCGTTCCTGCAACATAGCCATTGAAATACGCGCGATTCCCCTGAATTTCACCGCTGAAATCCGTATAAGCAGAGCTCTTGTCGATACAGCCGTACTCGCCGATGACAACAAGAATGCCATTGTCTACATACTGTTCCTTCAGCTTCGTGAATTCCTCTTCCAGGTAGGTTTCATCGCCCCACTTTACCAAATTCATTGCCGGGAAGCCATATGTATCCTTCATTTCCGTGTCATATTCGCCCCAAAGGATGGTTTTCAAATCCTCTTCGCCGCAGTAATCCCACGGTGCATAATAGTGTACAGAAAGCATCATACGTCCTGTATCCGCAGTGCAGTCCTCATCTGTCGGCATTACAAATCCGTAATCTCCAACGGTATATTCAATGTCCGTATTCCAGCCCGGAACGAGCAGCCAGTGATGACCATTTTTTCCGCCGGAAGCACGAACGGTATCTACGAAGATTTGATTGTACGTATTCAAATTCTCATAATATTCCACGTTTGGATCACCGCTGTATGTACCGTCAAATTCTTCGTTCATGGATTCGAAAATCAAATGCTCATCATATTCTGCAAAGCGCTCTGCAATCTGCTTCCATACTACTTCGTACTTTTCACAAATATAATCATGATCCTCGCCATTTACCAAGAACCATCCGCCATCGATACTATTATAACCATCTCCGTGCATATTGATGATGACATATAATCCCTCATTATAACAATACTGCACCACCTCTTCTACGCGGTCGAGCCAGGTGGAATCAATCATATAGTCATTGTCGTCATCGATCATATCCAGGTAAGAAACCGGCATGCGAACGGTCTGGAATCCGGCATCCGCCACAGCCGTAATCAGTTCCTGTGTCACCTCTGGATTTCCCCAGACAGTTTCGCTGACTGTACCGCCGCTGTTCGCCTCGAGCTGGTTTCCCAGATTCCAGCCGGCGCCCATTGCCGCAGCAACATCGTCCACATCAATTGTAAAATTGCTGTCGTATGTCTGAATCTCTGTGTCGCTTTCTTCCGAAGAAGTCTCTCCAGATCCACAGGCAGTGACGAGTCCAGCCATAACCGCAGCCGATGCCAGCGCCACTATTTTTTTCACAAATGCATAGTCGTACCTCCAAAATAAGCAATATTATTTTAATTATATCATATTTTTCGATAAAGTCAAGAATTTTTGCGCAACTTCCACGGAAATCAATTTTAGTAAACAACATGTAATAATTTATCGAAGTCGACTA
>JAJQAB010000130.1 GCA_021203985.1 Ruminococcus sp.
TGGTCGACTTCGATAAATTATTACATGTTGTTTACTAAAATTGATTTCCGTGAATTCACAAATATAATACTTTACAAACCGCGTGAAAAGTGTTATAATAATATTTAGCCGTATGCTTGGAATTTGGAATATGCCTGTTTTTAGGTGCTCACCGACCTTTTTCTAAGAATATCGGTAATACAAAACGAGGTGAAAGTTATGTTATTGAAGGAAGAAAAAAGCGAGATCATCGCGAACAATCAGACACATGAGAATGATACGGGTTCTCCTGAGGTGCAGATTGCCATTCTGACGAAGAGAATCAACGATCTGACTGCGCATCTGAAAACGCACAAGAATGATCATCATTCCAGAAGAGGCTTGCTGAAGATGGTAGGTCACAGAAGAAATCTGCTCAGCTATTTAAAGAAGAAGGACGTAAATCGTTATCGTGCTTGCATCAAGAAGCTCGGTATTCGTAAGTAAGCAATTCAGAGGGAAGGTAGTCAGGGTGTGTGAAGTAGTCCCTGTCTGCCTTCTTGTGCATGTAAACGATTTGCGGCAGCAGCCGCTTTAGTAGGAAACCGTGACTTTCCCTTTGCTTTACAGGGGTGAAAATCAGGGCTTTTTGCTAAAGCTGTCGTACATGAATCGGCGGTGTGCTGTGATACGCAAATCGAGAGAGGAATCAAAAAAGATGTTTGAAAAAGTACAAAAGTTTGAAACCACCTTTGCCGGTCGTCCGCTTTCTGTAGAAACCGGAAAAACCTGCGGACTCTCCAACGGCTCTTGCTGGGTACGATATGGGGACACCGTGGTAATGGCAAACGTGACTGCCAGCGCAAAACCGCGCGAGGGGATTGACTTTTTCCCGTTGTCGGTGGATTATGAGGAGCGTATGTATTCGGTAGGGAAGATCCCTGGTTCTTTCACGAAGCGTGAAGGAAAGCCTTCGGAAAAAGCAATTCTCACATCGCGTATGGTGGATCGTTCGATTCGGCCATTATTTTCGAAGTCAATGCGCAATGACGTCTCGGTTGTTATGACAGTACTGTCGGTAGATCCAGACTGTGTACCGGATATCACAGGAATGATCGCGACTTCTGTCGCTTTGTCGATTTCCGATATTCCGTGGAACGGTCCGATTGCTGGAATCAGTGTTGGCCTTGTTGATGGAGAAATTGTTTTAAATCCAACGCTCGAACAGCGCCAGCACAACGATTTGCAGCTGACGGTTGCCGGAACAAAGGATAAGATTGTTATGATCGAAGCCGGTGCGAACGAAGTGCCGGAAGATATCATGCTGGATGCGATTCTTGCTGGGCATCAGGAAATCCAAAAAATCGTTGCGTTTATTTCGGAAATCCAAGCGAAAATTGGAAAGAAGAAATTCCAGTTTGAAGAGCATAAAGTGGATGACAAGCTTTTCCAAGCCATTGAAAAGGAAGCACATGATCAGGTAATGTACGCCCTGGATACGGATGATAAAAACGTGCGCGAAGAGCGCCTTCGCCCAATCACCGATGCGATGCATGCTATGTTTGATGAACAGTGTGACGAAGATGTTGGCATGATTGATGAGTGTCTTTATTTGCTGCAAAAGAAAATTGTCCGCGCATGGCTTTATGAAGGAAAACGTGTGGATGGACGTGGAATTGACGAAATCCGTCCGCTGGCGGCGGAGGTTGGCGTTTTGCCGCGTGTACATGGCACAGGACTCTTTATGCGTGGTCAGACACAGGTGCTTACCGTTGCAACGCTTGGTTCAATCAGCGATAGTCAGCGCTTAGATGGACTTGATGAAGAAACCTCGAAGCGCTATATGCATCAGTATAATTTCCCGTCCTATTCGGTTGGTGAGACAAAGCCTAGCCGCGGACCGGGACGCCGTGAGATTGGACATGGTGCGCTGGCGGAACGCGCACTGCTGCCGGTTCTGCCATCTGTAGAAGAATTTCCATATGCAATGCGTTTGGTTTCCGAAGTGCTTTCCTCAAACGGCTCTACCTCCCAGGCGTCAATTTGCGGTTCGACACTGGCATTGATGGATGCAGGCGTACCGATCAAAGCACCGGTTGCCGGAATTTCCTGCGGACTGATTACACTGCCAGATAGCGATGCATTTCGCACGATGGTGGACATTCAGGGACTCGAGGACTTTTATGGTGACATGGACTTTAAAGTCGGCGGTACGAAGAAGGGCATTACGGCAATCCAGGTAGATATCAAGGTGGACGGCTTGACACCTGCAATTATCAAAGAAGCGTTTGAAAAGACACGGAAGGCGCGGCTGTATATTCTGGATGAAATCATGTTAAAGGCAATTGACGCGCCGCGTGAAACGGTTGGCGAGTATGTGCCGAAAATGCTGCAAATTCAAGTTCCTGTGGATAAGATTCGTGATATTATTGGTCAGGGCGGAAAGGTCATTCAGAAAATCACTGCGGATTGCGGTGTGAAAATTGATGTCAATGAGGACGGACATGTCTTTATTAGCGGCGTTTCCATGGACGGCTGCCGGAAGGCATATCAGATTATCGAAACCATTGCGATTGATCCGGAGGTTGGCGCAATTTATAAGGGGAAGGTTGTCTCGATTAAGCCGTTTGGTGCATTTGTTGAAATTGCACCTGGACGCGATGGATTTGTGCATATCTCGAAGCTCGACAAGGAGCGTGTAGAGCGTGTTGAGGATGTCGTTTCCGTAGGGGATGCGATCATCGTAAAGATTATGGAGGTGAAAGACGGAAAAATTAGCTTGTCTCGTAAAGATGCGCTAGAAGATCTGGAGGCGAAACGCAGACAGACACAGTCGTAAGGATTTATAGCTGCTTCGAATGCAAAAAGCCATGTGCGTGAAAATTGCACATGGCTTTTTTAGAACAAATAATATACATTGTAAACGCATTTGATTTTGTAGATTGCGAAGAGAACGCGTCTTTGGAATGTTTTACAAACGCATCAAACGTAATAAGGGTTCGACCGGAATAACAGCCGAATAAAATCTACAATTACACCAATAAGAAATAATCCGCCAGTAAAAAAGTAGAGGATCCCCATACCAATTTTTCCTTCATAGAATTTGTGCGCGCCAATCGCACCAAAGAAGAAGCAGAGCAGCAATGCAGCCCATTTGCTTTTGGCACGTCCGCCCTGACCATTGCTTACATTGGTGTTTGTGTTTGCGTTGTTGATGACGATCTGCGGCTGTGAGGCACCGTTTGCGTTTGCAACCGCATCCACCTGTCTGCCACAAAGCGTGCACAAAACTGTATCCTCCGGAATTGTCCCACCACAGTGCTTGCAAAATTTTGTTCTTATTTCCGGTTGTGCTACGTTCGTCTGTACAGCGGATTGATTTGTTTCATCCATGGAAAAACATCCTTTCTATCATAAGATGTGTCCATTATAGCATATTTTGGAAACAAAGTGAATAGAATTTTCTGATATCCTTTTTTTGATTATACGTTAATTTTTTTATAGTAGTGTCTCTGGCGACGCGTTTCGTGCAGTGCCCTCCCTGATTTTCCCGGACGCGTGCAGCTGATTATTGACAACTCTACAATTTATGATAAATTTGCACCGCTTGTGTTATGCTACAATAGAACTGATACAATAAGAAGAAGAAAAACGCGCTCTCATAT
>JAJQAB010000034.1 GCA_021203985.1 Ruminococcus sp.
TGGGTATATTTATATTATACCATATTGTCTAACTTTTGGGGAGCGGTTCAGTTTTGATGGGGTGCATAGCAAGCCCAGCAAAAAGAACACCATGAGTTGCATCAAGCTTGTAATGCCATCGAAAAAATGTACTTGATTTTTCTTATTCGGAATCTTCGAGTTTCCCAAAATAATGCCGGCAATATAAGCGCTTAAATAACCGTTCCCGCCAATCAGCGTTGGGAGCACATAAGAGAGAATTGCCGTTGCCAGCATAAACACCATGTCAAATCCGGACGTTTCAAAATGAAACCGCCGCAGAAAAAAGCAATCGCAGTGGCAAGAACTGCACCAATCACAGCGCCGTAGACAATCTGTGAAAAAATCATGTAGACAATCTGACCAGTTGTAACCTCCGTGTGCATCATATGAAGCAGAACTGTTGTCATCAGATAAGCCACCGGATCATTACTTCCGCTTTCAACCTCTAAGAGCGATGCCGTACCATATTTTAGATTCAATTTCTTTGAACGAAGAATTGAAAAAACAGATACTGCATCCGTTAAACTCAGTACCGCACCGATCAGCAAGCTCTCCAGCCATTCCATTGACAAGGCGAAGTGACAAAATACACCCACGACCGCTGCTGTGAAAAAACGCCAACCGTAGAAAGAATCATTGCTTGTCCTGCAACCGATCTTGCTGTATTCCATTTTGTCCCAAATCCGCCATAAAAAAATAAAAATCAACGTAACCGTACAAATGTTTTCCGTCAGATTATAATTATCAAAAGTAATCCCCAATAATCCGTCCGTTCCGCACAGCATTCCCACCGCCAAAAATGCCAACAGCATCGGAACGCCAACACGACTCGTAAGCTTGTTGCAAAGGATGCAAACAATAATCACAAGAGAAAGTAACAATAAAACCTGCGCCATCAATCCATTTCCTTTCCACTGTCTTAACCTTATAGCTTTTATCAAGCAATCTTTAAGATTGCGCACGAAGCACCGTAGAGGTTGCCGCAAACACCGCGACAGAAACCGCGCCGCGCGATTTCAGCAGCTTTGCGCAGTAGTTCATGGCACTGCCCGTTGTCAGCACATCATCGCAAAGTATAATGCGGCTGTCGGTTAGATCCACCGGTTGTATCGCAAATTTTTCTACGTTTCTTTTTCGCGCTTGCGCAGAAAGCAGATGCTGCGTCTGTCCGTTGCCGCGATCCAAAAGCACATCCGTTCGCATCGGAATGCCTGTCAGCGATGACAGTTCCTTTGCGAGCACCTCCGCTGGATTGCAAAACCGCGTCCGCTTCTTCCGCTGATTCATGGGAACGGGAACAATTCCATCATACGCGCACAGCGATGCATCATGCTGCATCTGCTCCAGGAACACCGCAGTGCAGTGCCACCCAAACTGCAGGCTTTCCGCTTTTTTCATCGACAAAACGCCCGTTTTCCCAACGACGTCATATGTCGTAGCGACAACTGCCCGATCATAGAATTGCTCCGCGCCGCAAATACACTGTTCCCACGGCTTTCCACAGCCCGGGCAAAAAAGATTTTCTTCTGGCGTCATGAGCTTAGCGCAGGTTTCGCAGAGATAGCGATTCCAGACAATTTTCTGATGGCAGCACGGGCAGACATTCGGATAAATCAAATCCAAGAAAAACATACACCACTTTCGCATGTGCCACATTGGATATTCCATTGTATTTCTCCTATCACATCACAGACGATACATTCGCCGCGCTGTGCTTTGTAAATGGCACAAGTCCGGTTTTATCCAGCGCCACCATAATCATGGGGATCAGGATCAGCTGCAGCACAATGCCAGGAATCGCATGGAAAAACGCGCTCGTCCAGAACAGCTCGAGTGTAAAGCCGTCAGAGCCTACGCCAAGCAGCAGCGCTTCCGCAATGCCCCGACAATCCGCCCTGCCAGCATCGCGAGGATCATACTGCGGTACAGCGCAATCAAGCACTTTTGTTTGGCATGCGCATACAGGAAGCCTACCACAAAGCCATAAGTTGCAAGCTCGAATGCCATTGTGGTTCCACTGGGAAATAAAATCGGCATGCCAAACAGCATATAGCGAAACAGCGGCAGCAAAAAGCCGACTGTAGCGCCGTACTGCCAGCCACAAATCAAACCGCAGAGCAGCACTGGTATATGCATGGGCAAAAGCATGCTGCCGATCTGTGGAATCTGTCCCGTTAGAAATGGCAGCAGCAGTCCTACTGCCAGAAGCATTGCGGAAACAGTCAGATTCCGAATAGAACGATGTAGAATGGTTTCCAAGATCAATTCCTCTCTTTCTTACAGTGATTCCTTCTCAAATGCCGCCGCAACATCGGCAAGCAGCTTTCGGATTTCGAGATGCTGTGGACAGATTGCTTCACATTTTCCGCATTGCACACATGCAGATGCCTTGCCGCCGCGTTTGGTATGTACCTCGTGATAATAAAAATCCGAATTCCAGTCGTGATACACGGTTTTCGCATTCATGCACGCAAAGAGGTCAGGAATCGAAATCTGCATCGGACATCCGGCAACGCAATAGCGGCACGTCGTACAGGGAATCAGATCCTTCTCATGAAAAATACGGCACACCGTTTCGATTGCTTCCCGTTCCTCCGCGTTTAACGGCTGAAATGCTTCCATACTGCGCAGGTTATCCTGCATCTGCTCCATATTGCTCATCCCCGACAGCACCGTCATAACGCCCTCGAATCCAGCGACAAACTGCATAGCATAAGCTCGCAGGACTTCCGCCGTACAGCGCATCGAGTACAGCCCTCGCATCCTCCGGCAAATTCGCCAAATTACCGCCCTTCACCGGTTCCATTACAGCAACCGGCTTTCCGAATTTCCGGCAGACCTCATAGCATTTCCGCCCTTGTACCGCAGGGTCGTCAAAGTCCACATAATTGAGCTGAATCTGTACCACTTCAATTTGCGGATACGCCGTCAGAACCTGCTCGAGCACATCTGCCGTATCGTGAAACGATATGCCAAAGCAGCGAATTTTCCCTTCCTCTTTCAGCTGCAGTTCCATCTCATATGCGTGACGCGTTTAAAAATAGGCAAAGATACTCGCACTCTGCGCATGCATCAAATAAATGTCAAAATAATCCACGCCGCACCATTTCAGCTGATTTTCAAAAAAACGGACGAATATCCGATTCGCTTTGGAAATAAGAATCTGTCAGCTTATTCACCAGAATATATTGATCACGCGGATAGCGGCTCGTCAGGCAAGTTTTCAGCGCCAGCTCGCTTTTCCCATCCAGATAGCCGTGCGCCGTATCGAAATAGGAAAATCCATGCTTCATATAGACATCGATCATTTCCGAAAATTTCGTTTCATCCACGTCACCCCCTAGCATAGGGAGACGCATACATCAAAACCCCAGTCTCTGCTTCATCCATTCCATCTCCGGTTCTCCTCTCCGATCATTGGGTAATCCCGTATTTTTTTCATTTTATCAAAATACGTATCATTTATCAAGGCATCCGGCGGCGCAGTCACGGAAATCAATAATTACAAAGTGCTTACAAGGAAGGAAAAAAGTGATATA
>JAJQAB010000085.1 GCA_021203985.1 Ruminococcus sp.
CGCTTTGCATAAAATTCGGTTTCTAGTTTTATCTAACTTTTTGGGGTCGGTTCACGCATGTGCGGTGTCTCATTTCCACAAGTATATTTCTTCCCGATCGGGAGTGCCATAAGTTACCGTGCGCCCTTCCACATCAAAACCGCGCCGATCATTTTCGCGATCAGCTTCGCGTCTAGCTTCAGACTGCGCGTCTTGACGTAGTGAATATCCGATTCGATCCAGTTTTCAAAGCCCATATCGCTTCTGCCCTCGACCTGACAGATACACGCCAAGCCGCCCTTTACGAGCAGCCGTTCCATCTGGTGCGGCGTATAGAGTACCACCTCGCGTGGAAGCGGCGGACGCGGTCCAATCAGCGACATTTCTCCACGCAGCACGTTCCAAAGCTGTGGCAGCTCATCAATCGAAGTCTTGCGGATGAATCACCCGACCTTGGTGATGTGCGGATCGTTCTCGCTCTTAAACGCCAGCCCGTCCGTTTCGTTTTCCTGCTGCACTTCGGCAAAGCACGACTCCGCATCCAGGCACATCGAACGGAACTTGTACATGCGAAAGACCTTTCCATTCTCGGTCAACCGCATCTGCGAAAAAATCGGCGAACCCCCGTCCTGTGCATAGATCACGAGCGCCGTAATGCCCATCAAAAACACCAGCAGCAAAAGCCCCAGCACCGACAGGATCACATCCGCCGTGTGCTTTACTGCACGATAGCCACTGTCGCCGTTCGGCACGCAATCGCTCTGACGCAGCGTCTCTGCAACGCCGGTAGACAACAAGTCCAGCGAGCGCTGGTCGAATTCCAGCACAGAATAGACAACCTTGCCCTCCGGATTTTCCTTCAAGGCGCGCGGTATCAGATCTGATACGAGTTCCTCCGTTAATTGACCGCCGCTTTTCAAGTGATCTCCCCATAGCCCAATTTTTCTCTCCGCTGTCAGCAATCATTTTTATTATAACGTATAATCCGCCGCTCGTCAACCTTGAATTGTAAATTTTCACATCACGTCCCCTGGCGCATCGTCAGTACAATCCGCTTACGCTTCAAGTCCACGTCCAGCACGCGCACCTTGACGACATCGCCGACCTGCACCACATCCAGTGGATGCTTGATATAGCGGTCGCAGATCTGCGAAATATGCACCAGCCCGTCCTCATGTATGCCGATATCGACAAAGCATCCGAAATCGACAATATTGCGCACCGTTCCGACCAGTTCCATCCCCGGCTTCAAGTCCTTCAGCTCAATAATCGCACCACTGCGCATCAGCGGCGGCGGCAGCTCATCGCGCGGATCTCTGCCCGGCTTTGCAAGCTCCTTGACAATATCCGTCACTGTCGGCACGCCCACGCCAGCTTTTTGAACAATCGCCGCGACACCGTGCTCTTTGGCAAGCGCCGGAATATGTTCGCGCTGCTGCGGCACGGATAAATCCGACAGCTGGAATCCGCACGCCGCCAGAATTTCCACCGCCGCCCCATAGCTTTCCGGATGCACCGCCGTATTGTCCAGCGGATTTTTCGCCCCCGGCACGCGCAGAAATCCGGCGCACTGTTCAAATGCCTTCGGACCGAGCTTCGCGACTTTTTTCAGCTGCTTGCGATCCGTGAACGCGCCGTTCTCCGTGCGATACGCCACGATATTCTTCGCGACCGTCTGACTAATGCCGGACACATGAGACAGCAGCGAAAAGGACGCTGTGTTCAAGTCCACGCCCACGTGGTTCACGCAGTCCTCGACAACGCCATCGAGCGTCGCAGAAAGCTCGCCCTTTGGCATATCGTGCTGATACTGTCCCACGCCAATTGCCTGCGGATCAATTTTCACCAGCTCCGCTAACGGATCTTGCAGACGTCTTGCAATCGAAACCGCGCTGCGCAGCAACATGTCATATTCCGGAAACTCCTCCGCCGCCAGCTTCGAAGCGGAATACACTGAAGCGCCTGCCTCAGAAACGACCATATATGCCGCCGGTTCGGGCAGCTCCTTCAGAAGCTCCGCCACAACCGTTTCCGCTTCACGCGATGCCGTGCCGTTGCCGATCGCCGCCGCCGTGACGTGATACTTGCGCAGCAGCCGGCGGATCGTGTCCTTGCCCTCGTCCATTTTCTTGCCAGCGCCGATTGTGATATACGCAACGCCCGTATCGAGCACCTTGCCTGTTTCGTCTACAACCGCCAGCTTACAGCCGATACGATAGCCCGGATCGACACCGAGCACCGTGTGATTTTTCAGCGGTGCAGCCAAAAGCAGCTACCGCAGATTTGACGCAGACACGCCGATTACCGCCATGTCTGCCTGTTCGGTCAGCCCTCGGCGCACCTCGCATTCCACCGCCGGAAATAACAGCCGCTGGTAGGCGTCCTCGGCGGCTACCTGTACCAGTTTTCCACAGGGCGACTCGTTTTTCACAAAGCGCTATGTCACCACCGAAGCACCGTGTCCCTCCGGTAAAGTCACGCTGACCTTCAGCGTGCCCTCCCGTTCGCCGCGATCGAGCGCCAGAATACGGTGTCCAGCGATTTTCCGCAGCGGCTCTTGGTGTTCGTAATAATTCTGATAGGTCGTTTCCTCCTCGGGCTTCACCGCGCGCGACTCGATCGTGCCAGTCATCTGACACAGACGCCGCAGCTGCTTGCGCACATCCGCATCGTTTGCCATTTCCTCCGCAAGAATATCCTGCGCGCCCTGCAGTGCGGCGGCGGCATCCGCCACCTCTTTTTCGGCATCGACAAAACGTGCGGCTTCGCGCTCTGGAATCGTCTGTGGGTCTTGCTCCATCAAAATCCGCGCCAGCGGCTCTAACCCACGCGCAATTGCCGCGGAAGCCCGTATCTTGCGCTTCGGGCGATAGGGTAGGTAGAGATCCTCCGCTTCTACGAGTGTTGCCGCCGCCTCGATCTTCTCCTGCAGCTGCAGCGTCAGCTTCCCCTGCGCTTCAATCGCCGTTACAATTTCGTACTTGCGCTGTTCGAGCTTGCGCAGATACTGTAGGCGCGTGTCGATTGCGTGCAGCACCCGGTCGTCCAGTGATCCGGTCGCTTCCTTTCGATAGCGTGCGATAAACGGAATCGTCTTTCCATCGTCAAGCAGCGCGATCGTCTGGTCGATTTGTTCCTGCCGCAGCTGAAATTCTGCAGCAAGCGTCTGATGAATATCCATGTATGTTTCCTTTCTGCGCTGTGCCTCGCACATCAATCACCGTCTTATTTCAGCCTGGTCAAACGTCCGGACGCGCAGCTGGATGTCGAGACGCTGCGAAAGTGCCTTTGCCGCCTGCATCTGTTCGGGTTCGAGCACGTCCACGACCGTCAGCATCACCTGCGACACATAGCGCTTGCAGTCGAGCGCGTACTGCTGCATTGCCGCGAAGGCAGGCACACCGAATTTCGGACGCGTCACCGCCAGATACGCTTCCTGCGTCCCGGCGTTCAGGCTGATCGATACCGTGTCGATCTTACCCTCGAGCGCCGCCGCCGTGGGCTTGCCATAGACCAGATCCGCCAGACCGTTGGTGTTGAGACGTATGGACTTTGCGCCGTGTGCCTTCAGATACGCCGCCGTCTCAAGCATCGCATCCAGCCGCATAATCGGCTCACCAAAGCCGCAGAAAACAATTTCCGTATACGCCGCCAGATCGCGCGCTTCCAGATCCGCAATAATCTCTTCCATCGTCGGCTCGTGCTCCAGCCAGAGCGGATCAGAACCATACGCGCCATCACTCATACTGCGTATACAAAACGTACAGGCGCAAGGGCATTGATTGGTGAGATTTAAGTAGAGCTTCTCCCCGATCGCATAGCTGATCGTCATTGCCTTTTTCATGCAAAATCCTCTCCTTACTGTGTAATTTTATTTATGATATTTCGTACCACCCAGAATTTGATAGCTGCGGTAGATTTGTTCGAGAAGCATCACCCGTGCCAGCTGATGGGGGAACATCATCTTCGACATCGAAAGCCGCAGATTCGCACAGCACTTCACCTCGTCAGAAAGTCCGTAGGAGCTGCCGATACAGAACGTCACTGCGCCGTTTTCGCCGCCAACCGCCGCCGCTTCCAGCGTCCTGGCGAGCGCCGGACTGTCCAGCTGTTTGCCCTCGATGCACAGCGCAATGCAATAGCCCTTGATGCGCCGCAGCAGCAGTTCGCCTTCTTTTTGCAGCGCCTGTTCAATCGCGCGCGCCGATGGATTCTGCGGCAGCGAAACCGGCTCGAGCTGAATCATCTCCAGCTGACAAAACCGCGACAGGCGCTTTTCATATTCTTGGCAGGCATCCCGCAAATACAGCTCTTTGCACTTGCCGAGTGCGAGAATTTGAATCGACTGCATCAGAAAATCACCGCCTGTTCCAAGCCTGTCGGGGTGGACACCTCCAGGAAAAAATCGCGTCCGCGCTGCATGCCACACTGTGACAGGTGCTGTAGTACCGTCTGCTGTGCCAGTGCCTTTGTGTTGTTCTGTTCGCTCAGATGCCCCAAAATAAGACGCGTTGTGCCCTGTGGGATAAGGCTTTCCGCAAAATTCGCGCTGTCGAAATTCGACAAATGCCCGTATTCGCCGCTAATCCGCTCCTGCAGCGGATACGGGTATGTACCATGGCACAGCAGATCGGGGTCGTAGTTCGCTTCGAGCAGCACCAGATCCGCTCCTGCCGTGCCCTGCTGCACCTGCGGTGTCACAACGCCGAGATCCGTACACACCGCGCAGGTCTGACCGTCTGGCATAGAAAACCGAAAGCCGCAGCTGCCCGGCGCATCGTGCATTGTGGGGAACACCTCGGCGGTAATTTCCGCCGCGCAGACCGGCACGTGCAAATCGATTTCGTGCAGGTCGGCGTCCTGTGGCAGGCAGACGGTTTTGCGCAGATCCGCGAGTGTCTCCGCCATGGCGTAAACTGGAATCTTGTACTTGCCCAAAAAAACGCGCAGTCCGGCGATATGATCACGGTGGCTGTGCGTCACAAAAATCGCCTGTACCGCCGCATCGGGAATACCGTGACTTTGCAGCGACTGCGTAAGCCTTCGGCAGGACACGCCGGCATCTATCAGGATTCCGCCGCCCGGGCCGCCCAGAAAGGACGCGTTTCCCTTGCTGGAGCTAAAAAGGGAATAAAATTTCGACACTGGTTTCTCCTCCGTTTTCAAATTACTGCCCTAAGGTAACACCGCACAGAGATTGTGCGTCAGATGCGCCAGCAGATTTTTCTTTAGATTATCAAGTGACGATGAAGCAATACTTGATGTATTGCAAGGAGGAACTTGATAAGATAAAGGAAAAGATGCAAGCAATGGCGTGCAAAGTCGCAGGCGGTCTCGTGTAGCGGCGTTGCCTTAAGGTAACGCCAAAAAGCCGCCAGCATCTGACGACTCTCGATCCATTCACTTCAGGTTACATTTTTGCACGGGACTGCCCTTAGAGCACTTCCTTCAGATCGTCCCGTGAAACCGGTTCGGAAACCTTCTGAATATCCGCGCCGATTTCGCGCAGTTTTGTGTCCAGGTGGGCGTAGCCGCGCTCGATGTGGTAAATATCCTCAATCTCTGTAATGCCATGCGCCGCCAGACCGGCGATAATGAGTGCCGCCCCTGCGCGCAGATCGCACGCCTTAACCGGCGCACCGGTCAGCTTTCCGGTACCCTCGACCACGGCGACCTTTCCGTCCACGGAGATGTCCGCCCCCATCCGGCGCAGTTCATCCACATAGCGGAAGCGCTGTTCCCAGACGCCCTCTGTGATAATGCTCGTGCCCTCGGCAAGCGTCAGCAGTGTTGTGATCTGCGGCTGCATATCTGTCGGGAAGCCCGGGTGGGGCATTGTCTTGACATTCGTGCGCACCAGCGGTCCATCGACCCAGACACGGACGCTGTCGTCAAATTCTTCAATCGTTACGCCAATTTTCCGCAGCTTGCTCGTAATCGGCTCTAGGTGCTTCGGAATGACATTTTTCACCAGCACATCGCCGCCCGTTGCCGCAGCGGCAATCATAAAAGTACCTGCCTCGATCTGATCGGGGATCACGGAATACACTGCGCCGTGCAGATGCGAGACGCCGCGGATCTTGATGACATCCGTACCAGCGCCCATAATATCCGCGCCCATCGAGTTCAAAAAGTTGGCGAGGTCGACAATGTGCGGTTCTTTCGCCGCGTTTTCGATCACCGTCAGACCGCTTGCGCGCACCGCCGCCAGCATCGCATTCATGGTCGCGCCTACGGAAACCACATCTAAGTAAATTTGACTTCCCACCAGTTGATCTACCATCAGATCCACCATACCGTGGTCAATGCTGCACTGCGCGCCCAGCGCGGAAAACGCCTTCAGATGCTGGTCAATCGGTCGATCCCCCAGCGGACATCCGCCCGGCATCGACACACGCGCCTTGCCATAGCGTCCCAAGAGCGCACCCAGAAAATAATAGGACGCGCGCATTTTTCGTGCGCTCTCATATGGCACACAATAATTCGTCAGACCCATCGCAGAAATGCAAACGGTCGTTTTATTCAAATACTCGACCTGCGCACCCATCTCATAGAGAATCCGCAGACTAATCGAAACATCACTGATATCCGGAACATTTTCCAAAATACATGGCTCGTCACAGAGCAGCACTGCCGGGATGAGTGCAGCCGCCGCATTCTTTGCGCCGCTGACTTCAATTTCTCCGGACAGGCGATGTCCGCCGTGAATGACAAATTTATCCAATTTCGTCTCTCCTTTTTCTGCACGCCGTTTTCACAAAAGCACGTCCCGCGTTCGGAGGGAACGGCATGCACGGAACACGCTGCGTTTTACCGCAGCCGACTTCCTGTCAAAATACCACAACCGGCGGATATATCAAAAAACGCGTCCGCCAAATGGATGTATGGAGAACACCGCGCGAAGTCCCAATCGCTCCGCACAGCGCCACCGATCCATTTTTCGACACGACAATTCCCATGAAGAGTGCCGAAAAAAGTTCGCTCTTGAAAAACCCGGTACTGCCCAATTTTTTCGAATTTGTTCCATGCAAAGCCATCGCAGCGTACCGGCTGCACACAATTATTTTGTGTGCGATCTTTTTTATTATACACGAAATTTCGCCGCTTGTAAAGTAAAAAACATGTATTTTTTCGTTGTTTGGGCTTTTTACCAGAAATATAACGTGTTGTCAAGCTTGCTTAGCAAGATTTCACAAATACACAGTGCAAAAGCGCCGCTTCGCAGAAGCCCACGCATCAGGACGCCGCGGCAAGCTCTGTATATGTGCCGATTGTAATCGAGAGAATCTGGATCGATTCCGCAGCGGAGGCATCGGCGTCTGTGGTTGTCGTAGTTGTCTCTACATTCAACGCGTTCGCGATAATCGCATCGATTGTCTCGAAGCTTGCATCGCCATATGCCTGTGCAAAAATCGTCATCTGCTGGGAATAGTTCGGAATGCCGCCCAGTTCGAGAAACGCATCGTTGATTTCCTGTGCGCTGTCCGCGACAGAGGAAAGCTCTTCCTTCGCGTCATCGTCAAATTCGATGGTGTTGCAGACCGCGAAGCACGTGCCGCTGTAGCTCGTCATGCCGCCCGTCAGGCGATCCCAGAAGTTGCCCTCCTGCGTCACGACCGGCGCGCAGAACGCGCCGCGAAACGGCCAGAGATCGCCGCTGGTTTCCGTTTCCACGGTTTGCTCTTCATCGATCGTACCGTTCGCGTTGGTCGATCCGGCTTCAAAATAAACGCCCGGCTCAACCTGGAACACATACGTACCGTCATAATAGCCGGACTCTGCCAGCTCAGTAAACTGCGCCACATACTTCGGCGCCTGATCCGGATAAAGCTCTGCGACAATATCGCCCATCGTAGTATGCACGCACATTGCCGGCGCATCGTCCTCTGGCTCGTCAAGTTGTACCAGCGTGACATCCTCCATATTCACATACGCACTTGTCTGCTGCATCAGGTAGGAGGTGCAGGAGTACAAGCCGAAGCAAAGCAAAAACAAAATCAGCACCGTAATGAACGCTCTTGTGATTCCTTTTTTATGATCTCTGATTGCCATAAAATTCCTCTTTTCTGGCTGGGCACTCCGCTCGCCTTCGTGCCCGATATCGCGCCCCTTAGAGAGACGTCTTTGTGATTTCCGTTCCCTGGCGCGTTTCGCGAATCGTATAGCCCAGTGCGGCGATGGCATCGCGGAGACGGTCAGCCTCTGCGAAGTCCTTTGCCTTCCGCGCCGCGCTGCGCTGCTGCGCCAGTTCCACGACTTCCGCCGGCAGCGTTTCTTCGGCACTGCGCTGATAGAGCAGACCCATCACGCCAGTCAGTTCATCGAAGAGCGCCGCCCCTGCCGCAAGCTGTTCCTTCGACACGGTACTGTCCGCGCACATACGGTTGAGTTCGCGCACCAGCTCGAAAATTGCCGTCATGCCGTCCGCGGTATTCAGGTCGTCATCCATCGCCGTGATAAACTGCGCCTTGCGGTTCTCGAAGATCGCTTTCGCTTCCTCAGTAATCACCCCGGACTTTGCCGCCTTCATCGCGCGGTCGAGCGTATCGCGGCAGGCGTAGAGCCGTTCGAGAGACGCCTTGCACACATCGAGAAGTGGTTTGCAATAATTGATCGGGCTGCGGTAATGCGCCTGTACCATCATATAGCGAATGACCTCATAGCCGTACTGCTGCGCCACTTCGCGGACGGTGAAGAAATTGCCGAGAGATTTCGACATTTTCTTGTTGTCGATGTTGATATAACCGTTGTGCATCCAGTAGTGCGCGAAGGGCTTGCCGTTTGCCGCTTCGCTCTGTGCAATTTCGTTTTCGTGGTGCGGAAAGATCAAATCCTGTCCGCCGCAGTGCAGGTCGAAGGTTTCGCCGAGATAATGACACGCCATCGCCGAGCACTCGATGTGCCAGCCAGGACGTCCCTTCCCCCAGGGCGAATCCCAGGAGGGTTCACCCGGCTTTGCCGCTTTCCAGACAGCGAAGTCCAAGGGGCTTTCCTTTTCATCGCCCACCTCGATTCGCGCGCCCGCCTGCAGTTCCTCGAGCGGCTGTCCTGAAAGCTTGCCGTATTCTGGAAACGATGCGGTGCGGAAGTAAACATCGCCGTTCGGCGCAGCGTAAGCATGACCAGAATCCACCAGGCGCTGCACAAGATCCAGAATCAGATCCATGCAGTTTGTCACGGTCGGGTGCACGTCCGCATCCCTGACGTTCAGACAATGCGCATCGATTTGATATTCCGCAATATAGCGCGCGGCGATTTCTGCGGCGGAGACGGATTCTTCGTTCGCCTTCTTGATGATCTTATCGTCCACATCGGTGAAGTTCTGCACATACGTCACCTGCCATCCGCGATATTGCAGATAGCGACGCAGCACATCAAACGCGCAGATCGGGCGCGCGTTGCCGATGTGGATGTAATTATAGACGGTCGGTCCACAGGCATAAATTCGGATATGCCCCGGCTCGATTGGGATCAGCTCTTCCTTTTTTCGTGTGAGCGTATTATAAATTTGCATCGAAATTGCTCCTTTTTATGGATAGGCAGCGCCGAAGGGTGTTCGTGGCTGCCGCGTGATTGCACTTGGCACAGTACTGCCTTATATGTCAAAGAGAAACACTCAAAACGCGTGCAGATCCGGAAAGATCCGCGTGGTGAGGTGATCCATTTCCGGCATTGGCGGCAGAAGATCCGGGATCATTATGACGTGCAGTCCGGCATCGTGTGCGCTTTGGACGCCGTGATACGAATCCTCCACAGCATATGCCGATTCCGGCGGTACGCACAGCGCCGCGCATGCCTTCTGATAAATCTCCGGGGCGGGCTTGCTGCGGCGCGCTTGGTCGCCGCCGACAATCTGGTCGAAATACGCCGTCAGATCGAACAGCTCGAGCGTTTTCAGAACCGCTTCGCGCCGAGTTGACGAGGCAATGCCCACGCGATAGCCGCCCGTACGCAGCGCCTGTAAGATTTAGCGCACGCCGGGTTTGAGCACAAGTGCGCCGTTTTCCACGGCTTCCCAGTACAGCGCGGACATCTCCGCCTTGTAGGTGTCATAGGGGAAATCTGCCCCATATTCCTGACAGAAAATCTGCTTTGTCGTGACGGCGTTGATCCCAAGGCAGCGCTGACAGGTCTGGCGAATCCGCGCAATTGCATGGGTGTCCGCCACGCGCTCCCAGCACGACAGCACCAGTGACTCCGAGTCAAACAGCACGCCTTCCATATCGAACACAACGCAATTCGGGCTCATCACGCATCACACTCCTTTTCTGCTTCCGCACGCTCTGCTTCCTGCAAGCCTTGTTCCTGTTCAAGGTCGCTCAGTTCCTGGCGCAGGCACTTCACCGTGCGCTTGAGCATCGTGATATCCTCCATAGTCAGATCGGGCATGTGAATCTGGTCGAGATCCTGTTCCACGCGCTGTCCCTCGCACCGCGCGATTCGCGCAGGAACACCCACTGCCGTGCAGTTGCCCGGAATGTCCTTCAGCACCACGGCGTTGGCGGCGACTTTGACGTTATCGCCAATGCAGATCGGCCCGAGAATCTTTGCCCCAGCGCCGACCATGACGTTATCGCCGAGTGTCGGGTGGCGCTTGCCCTTATCCTTCCCTGTACCACCGAGGGTTACGCCTTGATAGAGCAGACAATTGTCGCCAATCACGGTCGTTTCGCCAATCACCACGCCCATGCCGTGATCGATAAACAAGCCCTTTCCGATCTGTGCGCCGGGGTGGATTTCAATGCCGGTCTTGTGCCGGGCGCGCTGCGAAATGATCCGCGCGATCGTATACCATTTACGCATATAGAACCAGTGCGCACGGTGATAACTGTGCACTGCCTTTAAGCCAGAATAGGTCAGCAGAATTTCCAGGCTGCTGCGTGCCGCCGGATCTTTTTCCTTGACAATCGCAATGTCCTCACGAAGTTGTCGAAACATACTCCCATGTCACCTCCAAAATTTCCATCTCGATTTCCTTCCGCGCCGTACAAAAAGCGCCCCTGCAAATGCATTCTGTGCATTCACAGAGGCGATCAACATACCGCGGTTCCACTCTGATTTCTCACTCAAAGGCACCGTAACGCGGTGCAGACGGACGCGGATACTGCGCGTTTTCACGCGTTTCCCCGTGTCAACTAACAGTTGCACTTCACCACAGTGTCTATCGCCGTTCCACCCACCCGGCGCTCTCTGTGCAGACGTTTCGCTGTGACTACTCTAACTGCTGCGTTATTCGAAATATTACGCACAAAAACATAGACAGTCTTTGTGCCGAGCAATTGTGCTTTTCTTTATTTTTTATTATATGCGATTGCGGCGGATTTGTCAATATGATTTTTTGGATTTTGGAAAAACTGGCTTACAAACACAAAAAGCCCCTCCCCGAAGGGAGAGGCTTCGCTTCTCGAATTCGATGCGTTTAATCCATCAGCAGTGCGCTGCACTTTTCCAAGTCCGCATCGGTCGGCGTGTTGTTGGCAATCAGCCCTTCGCCGTGAAGCAGCACTGCGCCGTCTGCCTTGACGTGATCCGCCCACTGGCGCATCCACTCGCCATCGCCCCAGTCGTACGAGCCAAACAGCGCAGCCTGTTTGCCTGCCAAATTGCCCTCGATGGACGCGAAGAACGGTTCGAACTCGCTCTCCTCTAAGACCTCATCGCCCATCGCAGGACAGCCAAACGCAATCTTGTCATACGCTTGGATGTCGCCCGTGAACTCCGACACGGTGTACAGTTCCGCGCCCACGCCGTTCGCGACCGCCATCACCATCTGTTCCGTGTTGCCCGTGCCGCTCCAATAAATTACTGCCGCCTTCATAGAAATTCCTCCTTGCTGATCTGCGCGGTAGTCGCATCGCAGGATACCAACGCCGTTTGACTCGGCAGCGCCTGATACAGCGTTCTGCCCTGTTCGATCTGACCGCACAAAAAGCTTCTGCATCGGTCGTAGACTGCGAAAATTTGCTGTGTGTGCTGTGGATTGTCGTAGATTTTCCAGAAGCCGCAGAGCTTGCAGTTCTCGCCCCGATTTTGGATAAACCCCAGTACATCCTCGACAGGATATCCCAGAAAAATCCCGGTTTCGTGCGGAAACTCTGCACCATGTGGCATGTGGTACGCCAGGTGCGACAGACACGCTTCCATGTCCCAGCCGTCCTGATAGCCATACCGCGCCAGAACAGCGCGCCGTTTCGGATCTCGCAATTGTCTGCGCATCATCGTCTCCTGAAAGACGAGCGAAAGCGTCCGGCTGCCGCAGGTGGGGATGAAACGGATTCGCAAGCCGCGCCGACCGGCATTTCGGCGAAACTCGGCGGTACAAACCTCCAGATCATATTCCTGCCGACTCAAGGAAAACAGACTTGCCGGCTTATAGCCCATCAGTGCCGGCGCACTGTGATAAGCCAGCTTGTATTCAAACGAGATCGGCGCTGTCTGTGTCATATGCATGCCTCCTTGTGTTAGTTTATGCTAACCACGTGGTGAAAAAATACACGCTTTTCTCCTCACGCAAAGTTCTGGAAATTCTGTCTTGATCGTTTCTCGCTTATTAGTTAATACAAACTAACTTAGTGATAACATAACACAACTCTATCCTTCTTGTCAAGTAAAAATATCGCGTGCGACGATTTTCGTGAAATTCGCACAGCTTTTTCCACAATGTGGCACTTTACTTCGCTGCATTGCACAGCCGCACGCACACAAAAAAGCTGGGACGTTTTGCTCCAGCTTTTTTTGTGTGCGTGTGGCTGCATCTGTGGTGACTGCGCCGGATCTGCGCCGCCGACCAAAGTCGCCGCCATCTCGTCCAGTTCTCCTGCCAGGCGTCCCGGCAGAACCGCCAGCCCCATCACTTCAATCAAGCCAATGTTCTCCTTCTTGATGTGGTACAGTGACGGCCGTTGGTGGAACAGTCCGAGCGGTCGCTCTGGCGTGGTGCGGTTGTTCCGCAGAACCAAGTCGCAGACATAGCATTCGCCGCGCTTGCGTGCAATCGGTGTGATGGTATTGTACGGAGTATCCGCCGTCTGTGCCAGAATTTCCGCAGTGGAATCGCTGTAGCACCGCCATGCATGCAAAACGTCTGCGCACGCGCATTCGAGTGCAGCGCGGTCGCTTCCGGAAAGGCGAATCACGGAGAGCGGCCAGCGCACGATACCTGCTTCGATCTGTGGAGTGTCCGTCAGCGTGAATGACGTTTCGACCGGCGCGTTGTCCATCGCGAATGTATGCCGTCCGCCTTGAAAATGCTCGTGGCTCAAAATTGAGCCGCCCACGATTGGCAGATCGGCATTCGAGCCGATGAAATAATGTGGCAAGAAGTCCAGCACATCAAAGAGCTTGCCGAACACGGTATCGTCAATTTGCATGGGCGTGTGCGTGTCGCGGAACACAATGCAGTGCTCCGGATAATAGCCGTAGGGGGAATATTGCAGATACCATCTGCCGCCGCCCACGCGCATCGGAATCGGGCGCAGATTCCGATGCGCCGGATGCGAAGCCGTACCGGGAAAGCCGGTGTTCTCGATGCAGAGCTGACACGCCGGATAGTTCATCTGCGCCTGTGCGCGCGCCGCGGCAATATCGCGCGGATCTTTTTCCAGCTTCGAGCGGTTGATGGTAATCTCCAGCGTGCCATACTCGCCCACATACTGCCAACGCAAATCCTGAGCAATCCGTCCGGCGCGCACATAGTTCGTGTCCTTGCTGAGCTGATAATACCAGTCCGATGCGTGCACCGGACTTTCCGCATAGGCTTCCTGAAACGTCTGAACGCCCGTATGCGGCGAAGACGTCAGAAATCCCATGAGTTTCGTGTCAAAGCGCTCTCTTGCTGTGGCGGTGTCTGCAATGATACCGCCGTCACAGGCGTAGTTGACAAGTACCGTCAGGATCTCATCCAGACTATCGAACGATACCAATTCCGTTGTCTCCCACTGCAAAAGCCCGAGCGCTTCCATCAGCTGATTGCGCACAAAAATGACATTGTCCGCATCAATCAGCTGTTTTGCTGTGCCATAATCCAGCAGCGCCTGCACAGCAAGCCGTACCTTTGCCGCGCTGCCTTGTTGCTGTGCGCTCATCGGATCAGTGCGAGGATACCATCCTTCGCACGTCCGCCGACTGACCGCTGGGTCACCTTCCCCTGTTCAAAGACCACCAGTGTCGGAATGCTCGAAATCGTAAACTGTCTTGCCAACGCCGGTTCCTCGTCCACATTGATCCGACAAAATACGACATCCCCGACTTCGTCCGAAAGCGCATCAAACGCCGGTGCCATCGCCTGGCACGGACCGCACCAGTCCGCGTAGAAGTCCACCAGGACTTTCTTCGCAGAATCCAGCACCTGCTGCTAAAAATTTTCCGTTGTCACAGTGATTACTGCCATTCTCATCATCCTCCTCTTTTCGTCATGACTCAAACCGCACTTCTTCGCGCGGAATCTAACACGATACACATGTCGTACCACTGAGCGCCTCACTGAGCGGATCTGGCTGACACACGCCGGCGTACAGCGTGAACATTGTTCCAAAGACCGCGCGCGTTCCGTCCGTGTCCACCGCCGTAAACGACCGCGCCGCCACCGAGATTTCTAAGACTACCGTTTCAGCGTATCTTAGCGTCACGCGCTGGAATCCACACAGACTGTGGTTCGGCACTGCCTGGGGGCTGTTGTCCTTGAGGTAGAGCTGCACCACCTCCGTATTCTGCCAGTCGCCCACATTTTTCACCGTGACATATGCTACTCCTTTATAATAGCCAACCGCAGTGTAGACGATTTTGCCATAGGTCAGACCAAAGCCGAACGGGTAGTCCACGTTGTCCTGAACATAGCGATAGGTGCGCCCCTGCATTGCATAATCCGTCGCGTCCGACAGCTTTTCCGTAAACGAATAAAACGTAATCAGCAGCTTTCCGGAAGGCGAGACCATGCCAAACAGAATGGACGCCAGCGCCTTGCCGCCCTGTGCGCCGGGATACCAGACGTGCAGAAGTGTGTCTGGCTGCTCTTCTAAGTGGATTGCACTGCCAGCCGCCATCACGACCGCCACTGGCTTACCGACTGCCATGATTTTTTTCAGCAGTTCGCGCTGTGGCTGCGGCAGCAGCAAGTCCGGCTTGTCTCCGGCGGAAAATTCGTTCCCGGTATCGCCCTCTTCGCCTTCAATCGTGGCATCGAGTCCAAGACAGAGCACAACCACATCGGCGCATTCCGCCACAGTGATTGCCTCCGCTTCACGGTCGCCCGCCTGTGCGAGATTTGTCGTCCGGTCGCGGTAGAGATGACAGCTCTCTGAATAGAGCACCCTGCTCGGGAACACGTCCTGAATGCCATCTAAAAATGTCACATAGCGCTTCGCCATGCCGCAGTAGTTGCCCTCGAGCGCAAGGCGGCTGTTACTGTTCGGACCGATCACGGCGATCGTTTCACATTGCGTCCGACTCAGCGGCAGAACGCCCTGGTTGCGCAGCAGCACGATGGACTCCTCTGCACACTGCAGTGCGACTTTCTGGTGCCCGTACCACGACACCGCCTCGTAGGGAAGACGTCAAAGGGCGTTTCCTCGTCCAGCATGCCCAGCCGAATTCGAGTGTGCATCACGTGAACACAAGCGCGCCGAATGTCATCGCGATCGATTGGTCCTTCCTGCAATGCCTCGAGCAGATGTGGATATGTGCAGCCGCAATTTAAGTCACATCTTGCCCGAATCGCCAGTGCCGCAGATTCCGCCGGACGGCTCGTGATGTGGTGGTGCGCGTGGAAATCATGAATTGCCCAGCAGTCTGAGACAAAATAGCCGTCAAAGCCCCATTCCTTCAGTTTCTCCTGCAAAAACGGATTCGCACAGCACGGCACGCCGTTCACGCTGTTATACGCGCCCATCACGCCCTCTACCTTCGCTTCGGTGACAAGCGCTTCGAACGCCGGAAGATACGTCTCCTCCAGATCCTTCAGGCTAACCTTCGCGTCAAAGCCGTGGCGGATCTCCTCCGGGCCGCTGTACACGGCAAAATGCTTGGCGCACGCGGCAGCTTTTAGAATTGGCTGATCCCCCTGCAGTCCGCGGACATATGCCGTTCCCAAAACGAAAGTGAGGAACGGATCTTCGCCAAACGTCTCTTGTCCTCTGCCTCAGCGCGGATCGCGGAAGATGTTGATATTCGGCTACCAGATCGTAAGACCTTTATAGATATCGCAGTCGCCGTGCTGCTTTGTGACTACGTTGTACTTCGCCCGCGCCTCCGCGGCCGTGACTTCACCAACCTGTTCGGTGCGCCACGTGTCAAACATCGCAGCAAGTCCAATTGCCTGTGGAAAGACCGTTGCCGTTCCAGAACGTGCAAGGTCGTGCAGGCCTTCGTTCCACCAATTATAGGCAGGAATTCCGAGCCGGGGGATCGGCTCTGCGTCATATTTCAGCTGACCGATCTGCTCTTCCACCATCAGCAGATCGACAAGTGCTTCCGCGTGCTGCTGCGGCGTAAGCTGGGGATCCTGGTATACATACATATCGCCTCGTTTCAAATAAGTATAGCGACAGCGCCGCCTGTTTCTTTTGGGATTCTCTTCTATCATACCATGTTTTGACGCAGTTTGCAAGATGGGCACGCGGTTTTTTTCGGTCAGCTTTGTAGAGTTGTCAATGATCTGTTACACGCGCTCGAAAAAGCAAGATGTTAAACG
>JAJQAB010000013.1 GCA_021203985.1 Ruminococcus sp.
CTTGGTCGACTTCGATAAATTATTACATGTTGTTTACTAAAATTGATTTCCGTGCGGCGCAGTCGGCACACGACTGCCAGTATTCCGTACATCCCTGCCCAGATCAATACCATGAGAACCGGAAGTCAGATGAGATGGCTGCCACAGACCCGTTCGAACCACACGAGCGGCGAGCCTTTCAACGGCGCGGATAAAAAGAAAAAATTCGTTCCGAACCTTCGGTTAACCAACGACACCGGAATGCACGTGAGGGCAATGCACCCAAAGCAAAACGGCAAGCGCTTCGCATTCGGCCACGCCATACACAAGCAAAACAAGAGCACCGGGATCAATACCAAAAGTCCGCGCAGTACAAATCCATACAGACAAAAGAAATTTAGCATCGGCAGCTTATTCCAGTTGGGGAACAAAAGCGCCAGGCACGCGCCCGGCAGAGAAAGGCTATACACGCACTCGCACAGCAAAGTGTTCTGGCGGTACACCGCCGCCAGTTCCAAGCCAATCGATAGGCCGCACAAGTCGAGCGGTAGATATGCTGCTCGAAATTGTCCTGTTCCGAGAAGCACCAGATCTTTACAGACTTCCAGCGCAGCCATCAGCCACACGAGAATATGCAGCAGACGCTTCTGGCTGTGCTGCGTTGCCCGGCAAAACCAGCGCGTTGTCCACACTGCGGTCAGTACAATGCCCAGAATCCACAGCAGATGCTGCCAATGATATAGCGTAAAACCAATTCCATACGGCACGTTTTCCCGCGCCGTCCAAAAATATGCCATATAGGATACTTCCTTGCCGTCATAGAATATCTTTAGTATACAGCATCTCCTGGAAAAATGCAAGGGAAACAGATCGAAATCGCATGAAACTCACGCCACTTAAATGCGTCTATCAAATTGCAGTCCGTGACATCACAGAAAAAAGGAACTGTCCACAGCAAGATAGCTCCTTTTCTGGAATTCAGATATCTTTGTATTCGCTTAAGACGCCAGTAACCCAGCCGTTCGCAAGCTTTCCAACAGCGCATTAAACTGTGTTACCACATCCGTTGTACCTACGGCGTCCGCTACAGCAGTTGCCGGCGTTACTGTTCCTGTCGCGCCGGTTGCGCCGGTTGCGCCCGTTGCGCCAGTCGGACCTGTCGGACCAGTCGGACCTGTCGGACCTGTCGCACCAACTGCACCGTCCGCGCCTGTTGCACCCGTTGCGCCAACTGCACCGTCTGCTCCAGCTGCTCCAGTCGCGCCCGTTGCACCAACTGGTCCTGTTACGCCGGGCGGCTCTTGCAGGCAGCATGCCCCCATTGGCGGCGGCATACAACAGCTTCACCGGTTCTCTTCGGTCGGATCCATACAATTACAATAAGGCATCGTGCTCTCTCCTTTCTGCATCAATCGAATCGGATTACCTTCGATGCAAAATATTGCCGGTTATACTGCACCGCCGCATCCTGCGGCCGCACGCTGCTGGCTAGTTCATTATATGCCGTAGCTGTCGAAATGTCCCCCAATCGGTCGTAGCAAACACACAGCTGCATTGCCGGAATATAATCGCAGCACGCCTGCATATAAAATCCCTCCTGTGTCTTTTTCCCGTTTCAAGCGCAAGCTGATACCAAAAGACCGCAGTTTCCAGCCGATTTTGTACAAGAAAAATCTGACCGATTTCACAGCAAATCTCCGAATGCGGGAGACCATAACGAAACGACTCGAACAAATACATCAGCGCTTTTCCCGGCTGATCCAGCTTTTGCAGGCACTTGCCGCACAGCAAGCATGCCCCCACCTGATCTGGCGTCCAGCCAGCGCCGTCCTTCAAAAAGGATTCCAGCACAGGCAACGCGGCGCGGTACGCACCATGGTCGAACAATTCCCTTGCATAATAATGCTGTTCCCTCAGCGAAAAATTCTCTCCCCGCATGAGCTTCTTCTGATAGATATGCAAATTGCGATCCGGATCGCCTGACGACAGCTTCCGATGTGAAACCGCTGCATCGCCGTAACGAATCTTCCCGCGCGGTACGACCGCCTCATGCACCGCGCCTTCGAAACGAAATTGCAGACTGCGGCGGAAAATGCGCTCTCTCTGCGAAATCATTTACGGTGCGCCAAACGCGTCAAACTGCAAATAATACGGCAAAAACACAACGTCCGCACCTGGATCTGCAAAGATCTTCCGCAGCTTGTCATGGCTTTCCGGATCGATGACATCGTCTGCGTCCAGCCACATCCAATAGTCCCCTACTGCCTGTGAAACCGCATAATTTCGCGCAGCGGCAAAATCGTCCTGCCACGGAAAATCATAAATCTTTGCCTCGTACGCTGCGACAACGCGCTTGGTTTCATCAATTGATCCGGTATCCACCACAATGATTTCGTCTATGAGATCAGAAATCGAATCCAAACAGCGCCCCAACATCTTCGCTTCATTTTTCACAATCATACACAAACTGATAAGCGGCATAGCAAATGCCTCCTTCCCATGCATCCTATCTTCAAGATATGACCGATGGGTTGTTCATGGTGAGGCGGCAGTAAAAAAATCCTCGAAGTGCGCTTACACATGGCACTTCGAGGATTGAGTACAAAAATTGTCGGATATGAGTTGGTTGTGCAGGATTCTTTCGTTACGATTTTTGGGAAGATCCGTGCAGCGAGAACTTGTTCTCCGTCCCATTTTTCAGGCGCTGCAGATTCGCATGGTGCATTGCGATCACCAACGCCGCCATCAAAGCGGCAAGCCCTGTGTTCAGCCAAAGATACCACCACGGCAAATCGCCGCACTGCCAGATCTGGAAGAGAATGGTAAGTACTGGGCAGCACGCAGCCGCTACAATCGATCCCAAAGAAACATACTTGGAAATTGCCATAACAACAGCAAAAATCAAAATCAAGCACAAAAACACCTTCCAGTCAATGCCCAAAAAAACAGAAACACCGACCAGAACGCCTTTTCCGCCTTTGAAATGATAGTACAGCGGATAAACATGTCCTAAAATCGCGAAGATTCCGGCGATATAGCCGATAAAGTGCACATCTTGCTGTGCAGTCAGTCCGGTGTCCAGCAGAATGCAAATGCCGCGGCTCAGCCATACCGCAACAATGCCCTTTGCCATGTCGCCCAAAAGTGTCAGCGCCGCACAGCCTTTTCCGAAGCAGCGCAGCGTATTGGTCAGCCCCGCGTTCTTGCTGCCGTAATCGCGAATATCCTGATGCTTCCAAAGCCGCACCACCAGAATAGAGCTGTTAAAGCTGCCCAGCAAATAAGAGAGTAGCGCCGATAAAACAATTGCCAAAACCAACATCATGCTGCCTCCTATTACTTTTCGTCTCTGGCGCGCTCGCACACGACAAAGCGTACGGGCGTCCCAGTTAAACCAAATGTTGCACGAATTTGATTTTCGATATAGCGCTGATACGAGAAATGGAACAAATCTGCGCGATTCACAAAGACCACAAATGTCGGCGGCTTTACGCTTGCCTGCGTCATATAGTAGATCTTCAGATGGCGACCCTTGTCGGATGGCGGCTGGACACGCGTTGTAGCATATGCCAGCACGTCATTGAGCATACCAGTCGAAATCCGCATGGCATTCTGCACGTAGACCTCCTGGATTTTTTCGAACAGCTGATCCACGCGCTGCCCGGTCTTTGCCGAAATGAACAGAAACGGCACATACGACATAAAGCTGAAATCGAGCCGCAGTTTCTCTTTATAGGATTTCATGGTATTGCTATCTTTTTCGATCAAGTCCCATTTGTTCACAACAATAATCGAAGCCTTCCCTTGCTCGTGCGCATACCCAGCAACCTTTGCGTCCTGTTCGGTAAAGCCCTCCGCCGCGTCAATGAGAATCAGACATACATCCGCCCGATCGACCGCCATATACGCGCGCAGCACGCTGTAATGTTCGATGCGCTCGGTGACGCGCGATTTCTTCCGAATCCCTGCCGTATCAATGAACACAAATTTCCCATGCGCATTGACCACGGTTGTGTCAATGGCATCGCGCGTTGTTCTGGCAACCTGCGAGACAATGACGCGCTCTTCTCCGGAAATGCGATTCACCAGGGAGGATTTCCCCACATTTGGTTTTCCGATGATTGCAACATGAATCGCATCCTCTTCTTCCTCGAGCGCCTCCTCCGATGGGAGCAGCGCATAAACCGCGTCCAGCAAATCGCCCGTACCGTGGCCATGCGCCGCGGAAATCGGAATCGGGTCGCCAAGCCCTAAATTATAAAATTCGTAAAGTTCCATCGGTGGTTCTCCGATCGAATCGCACTGGTTGACTGCCAGCGCAATGGGCTTTCCGCTTTTTTGCAACATGCTTGCCACCGCGCTGTCATCCGCAGTTACGCCGCAATGTACATCGGTCACCAAAATAATCACGTCGGCACGTTCGATTGCCAACTCCGCCTGACGGCGCATCTGCTTTAAAATTGGGTCATCGGTTACCGTTTCGATTCCACCAGTATCGATCAGCATGAATGCGCGATTGCGCCACTCGCCCTTCGCGTAAATACGATCGCGCGTTACGCCGGGCGTATCCTCGACAATGGAAAGCCGCTTTCCGATCAATTTATTAAACAGAGTGGACTTTCCCACATTCGGTCTGCCCACGACTGCAATGACTGGTAATGCCATCTTTGACATCATCTCCTTTTCCTGACGCCGCATTCTAAGCTGCACGTCCGATCCACGTTCCGATTTTTTCGCACAAAAAAAGAGAGACGACACAGGCCACCTCTCCTCCTCGTACAAAATATGGTTCCAGCGCTTATTCTGCTTCGTCCATCTTCAGAACAGCAACGCCCTTGTAATATCCGCAGTTCTTGCAAACCTTATGCGGTGCTTTGATGGCACCACAATTGTCGCAATAAGACATTGCAGGCGCATCTAGCTTCCAAACAGCAGAGCGTCTCTTATCACGTCTTGCCTTGGAGACCTTATTCTTCGGTACAGCCATGTTTCGGCACCTCCTTCTATTTTCGACAGTCGCAAGTGCTCTCGTTCAGATTGCACCCGCAAATATCACACAAACCCTTACAGTCCTCCTGACAAAGTATTTTTGTCGGAAGCATCAGCAAAAGATCTGAGATTGCTGTCTCATTCAGATCCAAGCTGTCATGTTCTGCAACCACATACGTATCATAAACCGCAACATCCTCTTCATTTTGGAAGGATGAAACCACAGTATGTGAAAAATCGTACGAGAATTCCCGATCGATCGGTTTCAGACAACGGTCACAGACGACATGCAGCAAACAGGAAACGGTATATTGAAGCGTCACAATACCAGCACGGTTTCGAAACTCGCCATCCACACAAATCGGTGTGTCAAATGAATAACCACGGATCTGAGAAAGTTCCTCCGGCGAAATTTGATATTGCACCGGCAAACGTTTTCCATCTACTTGAAAAGCCTCTCGCAGCTGTATGATCATACCCTGTTTCCTCTCACATTTGCAGTCTGCTCTGACAACGATCCTACGCGGTTTCGCTTTTCTCGTTTCAGAAGCAGTCTTTTTTTATTATAGCAAATTTCAAGCCGACTTGTCAAGCTTTTTTTGAAAAAACCAAAAAACCAAGTGGTATTGCCTTTAGTCGAGATACTTTGTAACAGAAGCCGGCAGTTCTGACGGATCTGCGGAAACGGTAAAGGTAACCGTTGCATCTTCCCCTGTCAGCTTGTCCATTTTCTCGAGCATCTGTCCAAGCGCATCAAAATCTGCGCTTGCGATCCTGAGAATGCCGTCCACATAAATTTCCTTGATGTCATAATTTCCAGCAAGCATACCTGCAATGAAGCCATAGAATGTATCGAAGCCATCAATGTGGAACCGATCGGTATCGCACCATCTTACCTTATAGCTAATCGAGCGGCGCAGCGTTTCACCCTTTTCAATGCAAACCAAACAGCCATTTGTATTTTTCACTGCTGCATTGATCTTGTCGATCATAATCTTTGTCTTGCCGCTTCCTTTTCTGCCAATTACCAGTTGAACCATAATAATAATACTCCTTTCGTGCCGAAATCCGGCATCGCTTTTTTTAATCCGTCAAGCCGAGAACAGTCTGTCAATCACAACCATAACTGCATCATATAAAACACATTGCAAGCTGTCTATTTGCGCGCGCTTATTTTGCAAGCAGCGCTTCGAGCTGTGCCTTCTGATCTTCATAGCCAGGCTTGCCCAGCAGTGCGAACATATTGCGCTTATAGCTTTCTACACCCGGCTGATTAAACGGATTGACACCCAGCAGATAGCCAGAGATTGCGCACGCTTTTTCGAAAAAGTAGATCAAATAGCCAAGGCTCTTTTCCGAAACATCTTCCACTTCCAAAATCATATTCGGAACACCGCCGTCCGTGTGTGCCAAAATAACGCCCTCGAGCACTTTGCGATTCACGACCGACATATTCTGACCCGTCAGGAAATTCAAGCCGTCCAGATTTTCTGCATCCGGTTCCAGATAGAAATCCTGCTTCGGCTTTTTGATGTTCACAACCGTCTCGAACAGAATACGGCTGCCCTCCTGAATATACTGTCCCATCGAGTGCAGATCCGTGGAAAAAACCGCAGATGACGGGAAAATACCCTTGTTGTCCTTACCCTCGCTCTCGCCAAACAGCTGCTTATACCATTCCGACATCATCGCAAAACTCGGATCATAGGAAACCAGCATTTCGACCGACTTGCCCTTCCGATACAGAATATTCCGCAATGCGGCGTACTGGTAGCAGTCATTGTGTGCAAAGTCCGCTGTAAAGTCCATCTGCGCCTGCGCAGCGCCTTCCATGAGCGCACGAATGTCACAGCCCACAACCGCAATCGGCAAGAGGCCGACTGCCGTCAAAACAGAAAAGCGTCCGCCGACATCATCCGGTACAACAAACGTCTCATAGCCCTCGGTATCCGAAAGTTCCTTCAGTGTGCCATTTGCCTTGTCTGTCGTTGCAAAGATGTGATCCTTTGCGCCTTCTTTTCCATACTTCTTTTCTACGAGCTGCTTGAAAACGCGGAATGCCAATGCCGGTTCTGTCGTAGTGCCAGACTTGGAAATGACGTTCACAGAAAAGTCTTTTCCCTCGCACAGAGAAATGATCTCGTTTAAGTAGGTCGGGTTAATATTATTGCCGACATAATAGATATCCGGCGTGTCCTTTTTCAAATTATTATAAAGCGGCGACTTCAGAAATTCAATCGCAGCACGCGCGCCCAGATAAGAGCCACCAATTCCGATGACAATGAGGACATCCGAATTGCTCTGAATTTTCTTTGCTGCTGCTTCAATTCGTGCAAATTCTTCCTTGTCATAATCTGTCGGCAGCGTCAGCCAGCCCAAATAATCCGAACCAAGTCCGCTCTTCTGATGCAGCATTTCTGCGGATGCTTCTATCTGATGGCGAATGCCAGCAAGCTCATCGTGTCCAACAAACTTTTCCAAATATTTTGTATTCAGCTTTACAGACATAATTTCTCATTCCTCCATTTTCTATAAGGCGTCCAGACTGCAATGCGTCCAGTAGGATGCATAGGCACTGTCCAGCCACTTTATCATTCTTATCATACTATATTCTGTGAGGAAATGCAAAAGAAATCCAGATTATTGTACATTTCATATAATTTTCAACATCATAATTCATGCATTTTCACAGATATTTTTTTGAGCACATCCCAAAAATTTCGTTTTGCTATAGCCTGTGACGCAACAATGGTCGTCTCATAAAGCAGGGTATCCCCCTGATAAAACGCCGCCGTCCCGATCACCTGATGGGCGCGAACGGGTGCTTCGATGTAATTCGGCAACACCAAAACCGTCTCCAGCTCCGCATACGCCTTCGTGACGACCAGACCGTGCAGCTCGCCATGTTCAAGCAATACCGCCGCATCCACGCCGCCACGCACGGTCATTGGATACAAAAATTCCACCGAAAAGCCAGGCTGGATTACCTTCCACACAGTAAAGCCGCGCCGCAGAAGAGATTTCGCAAGATCATATCGATCCGCATCCGTCTGACATCCCAAAACAATGGCAGCACAGCTCATTCCGCCGCGCGTTGCTCCAGCCACAATGCTCCAGCCGTCCGCTTTGGTGTGGCACGCTTTCCAACCGATATTTGTATCATCCGTCCGCGTCAATGTATTTTCATTGACAAGTTCAGTATCCTCTCCGCGCAGAAAATCACGCCACGTCTGAAAATAAGGCGTCAATTCTATGCAGCGGAACAATTCGCGGCATAGAAGCCCCAGATCATACGCGGTGATATATTGCTCCGCGCCCTGATCCCCCTGTGGACTGCAAAACCGTGTGCTGCGCATGCCGAATTCAAACGCACGCGCGTTCATATCCATGACAAATGACGCAATATCGCCGCTCACACCGGTTACCAGCACGATAACAGCATCGTTGGCATTGCCGACAATCAGCCCTTTGAGCAAATCGCCCACCGTCATTGTCTCCCCAGGCACAAGCCAAATCACTGCGCCCGTCACACCGCTGACGGCATCATCCGCGGTCAGCTCCGTTTCCAGCGTCCAGCGTCCGCTTCGCAGCTGATCCGCAGTCAAAAGCGCTGTCATCAGCTTTGCCATCGTGCCGCAGGACAGCGTTGCGTCCGCATGGGAGCTCAGCAGCACCGTTCCTGTTTCCAGCTCCATCAAAACATACGCCGCCGCTGTCACTTCTTCCTCCGCCGCATATGCCGTCAAATTCGGCGCGCACCATCTGCCCAAAAGGCAAGCCGCCGCCAAAATCCAAGCAAGACACCGTTTCATCCGAAACCACCTCATCGATCTATTCGAAGTATCGATAATATATGCAGTCACAGATAAAAATAGAAATCAGCGGTCTTTGTGCGGTGTTGCCTTAGGTGTAGAGTGTTCGCTTTACGGTATCGACCACGATATCCGCACACAGATCCAATCCCAGCGCGCCACTGTTCAGGCAGAGATGATAGTTGTCCTTATCGTACCAGTTTCCGCCGGTGTTAATGCTGTAAAACGTCTCGCGGCGCTTATCTATTTTGCGAAGCATTGCTTCTACACGGCGTGCATCGACATGATATTCCTGTACAGCGCGCTCAGAACGCGCCTTCGTGTCCGCATAAATGAAAACGTTAAACAAATGCTCCAGATCACGCAAAATGTAGCTCGCACAGCGTCCAACAATGACGCAATCACTCTGATCCGCCAATTCCCGAATGATATTCGTTTCGACAATATAGACCTTATCCGAAAGCGGCAGATTTTCCTCAATGGATCTTGTCGGACTGGAGGTCAGCATCAGCGTATATAAAAAGCTCTTTGGCGCAGCTTCTTCCGCAGTTTCCAGATAATCCATAGAAACATTGCAGCGCTCTGATGCCATCTGCAAAATTTCACGGTTATAACACGGAATGTCAAGGCGCTGTGCGACAATTTCGCCGATTTCCCGACCGCCGCTTGCATATTCTCTTTCAATTGCAATTACACGATGACTCATTAGAAATACCTCCATTTCTCTTCTTAGGATACAAGGAATCACCGACACGACACAGTGCCATGATGGATGCAATGATCCCCATTCTATTTCATGATCCAAGCCCAATGGCTTTGATTTCATTCATGCATCCTAAATCCATACTCTCATTATAGCATACTTTATAAAAATTTGCACACTCTGTTTGCAAATTTTTTCGCTGTTCGTGAAAATCTACGTTTTCAACAGATTTAAAAGGACATTTTTGTGCAATTTCACAACAGGCACAGTGCATTACGATGCAGCTTCCATAATCACTTCGACAATTTCTGGATAATACCAGGTGCAGGTTTCTCGGTCAAGCAGTCCAAAGCTGGATGAACCGGACGATGCGCCATTATCCCAGACAAAGCATTTGATGCCGTGTGATTTTGCACTGCTGATATAATAGCTGTACCACGCCACGCGGTCTGCAGTGTTGTCTTTATTCACAGCGCCGAATTCGTCAATCAGCACCGGAATGCCCTTGCTGACAAACGTATCCTCCAAATATTGGAAGTTCGCATCCAATTCCGCCTGATCCGCATCTGTACCCCAATCCGCATCGTCACTATCATCGCCGCAGAAATCCCACGGTGCATAGCTATGAATCGACACAACGATGTGATCATCATCTGGCACTTCCACTGCACTGACTGCATTCTTTTCAATCGACTGGGCATAAGACGTCACAATCAGGATGCGATCCGCGTTCAGACCGCCGGACGCTCTCACTGTGTCGACAAACGCCTGGAAGAGCTGATTGATGACATCCTGAGATTCCTGCGTGCCGCCAGTCCACTCTTCCGCAGAGCCAACCACACGCGGCTCGTTCATTCCCTCAAAAATCAGCCGATGGTCATACGCCTGAAATTCTGCGCTGATCTGCTGCCAAATCTTTGTCAGTATCGCCTGATCGCTTTCCAACTGATCGCTTGTCGGCGTCAGCCAGAGATAATCGTCATGATGTACATTTAAGATGACAAACAAGCCGCAGTCATAGGCATAATCAACGACTTCCTTCACGCGTGCCATCCAATCTGCATCGATCGTGCCATCGTCAGACACATGCTCGCCCCAGGTCACCGGAATGCGCACGGCATTGAATCCAGCATCCTGCACTGCCTCAAACATTGCCTTCGTTGTTTTAGGGTTTCCCCAACCAGTTTCCGTATCGCTCGTTCCCGTATCATAGCTGTCGAGCGAATTGCCCAGATTCCAGCCGACCCGAATTGCATCGACAATCTCAGCGGACGACATTGCATTGACTTCGTCCGCAGTCGGAATATCGCTCTCTACCGAAGCCGCAGCTCCATCTGATGCGTCTTCATCATCCGAATTATCCGAATCCGACACAGTCTGTGTAGTTGTGCCGGTGCTGTTGCTGTAACGCACGCTGACGCGATCCAATATAATGCTTTCCTGATCGCTCCACCAGAATCCCAGCATCAAATCACCGCTTGTGTCAATCGAAGCCTTCACATTGTCCTGTATAATCCAGGTTAGTGTCAAACTCGAGGCGTCCGTAATCACACAGACATTTTGCGTTTGATACCAATTCTCATCCGTGGCGCAATCGGCACTGCCGTCAACAGAAACACCGAACGCACCGGTAAACTTTCCAAGCGAACCGCTGCTGCTGATTTCATAGGTAACCGTTTGCAGTACGTCCTCACTGCCGATCAAATCCGACAGCGGCAGTGTTGCCGTTTTTTCCGAATCGCTCTGATGCTTCAGAACGGATCCAGGGCTGACAGAATTCGTACCGTCCACCGGAACTTCTTCTGTACGGCTGAAGGTGCAGACGATACTCGAAAGCCGCACCGTCTGTACGCCGCTCCACCAATGGCCGAACATCACCTCGCCAGTAATGTCAATTTCCGATTGAATTTCTGTAGGCACATTCCAGGTGAACTCCGCATACGCGCTGTTGACGCTCTCTTCGAAGTCGGACGCCTGATACCAGCCCTCATCGGTTGCACTAGCGCAGTCCTCCGACACGGAAATGCCATAACCGCCCTTGTAGTTGGACAAACTGGAAGATCCATCCTCCGAATAGACAACAAAGGTGAAGGACTGTATGACATCGCCCTCTTCCAGTGAGAAATTACTCAGCTTTGCGTTATAGGAATTGGTTGCATCCCGATCGAGCAGCGCATCGATGTCAGAAATTTCCATGCCCAATACCGATGAAACCGACTCGGTCGGACTCACATGGACTGTTGTCGTGATTGTTGTTTCTTCGGTCGTAGTTTCCGTTTTCACCGCAGTGGTTTCCTCCGCCGGCGCTTCGGTTTCCGCCGCAGAAGTTTCATCCGCTTCAGACAGTTCTGTTTCTACTGCGGTACTGCTTTCCGTTTCGCTCGTGTTCGTTCCGCATCCCGTCAATGACGCCACAGCCATCACGCCAGCAAGCAGCAGTGCTGCAAGCTTTTTTCCATACTTCATTTGACTTCCATCCCTTTCTATAAAGGCAGCACCACTACACGAGACTGCCTGCGGCTTTGCACGCGATCTGCTTACATCTGACGCTGAGTCTCTTGCGGTATTGCCTAAACAAAAACTGCCGCCAGAGACGCTTTGCCATCAGTGCGCACTCCCACGGCAGTCTACGTATCTATACTATGATTTTCCTACGATTTTTGCTTTACCGCATCGTTTTCTTCCGAATTCGCGCAACGTCTTAGTCAACAGAAACGATCTCTCCCATTAGTTCACGCGGTGCGGCGATTGCGTTAGATTCATCCGTATCAATATGCATTGCTGTTGCATAAGTCGGAGAAACACGACATACGACATCGCCCAAAATAGCTTTTCTGCCGTCCGTTTCTACACGAACCCAGACAATATCCTTGTCCTTTACGCCAAACTTTTCCGCATCCTCCGGCGTAAAATGAATGTGACGCTTCGCCACGATCACGCCCTCCGAAAGTGTAATCTCACCGGCAGGACCAACCAGCGTACATGCGCCAGAGCCTGCAACATCGCCAGATTCGCGAATCGGTGCAGCAATTCCGATCGAACGCGCATCCGTTGCAGAAAGCTCTACCTGATTTGCGCTGCGAAACGGTCCTAAAATCGAAACATTCTTCAGTTCCTTTTTCGGTCCAACCACAGTGATCCGTTCCTCACATGCGAATTGTCCAGGCTGTGACAGCATTTTCTTCACAGTGAGTTCCTTGCCCTCGCCAAATAGAACTGCGAATACCTCCGCAGTCAGATGTACATGTCTAGCAGATGCTTCTACGATAAATTTTTCAGCCATTTTTGACTACCTCCAAATATCATAACGTTCCAGCAAAATCGCCGGGAAAACAGCGTACCACCGTTTTTAGGCAACACCGTTTTTATTCATTATACTACTTTTTTCCGATTTCGTCAAGTTAATTTTGACATCTTTTCGAAAATTCAAGCCGCGGTATTTGCCCAGGCGTTCAAGAAAAACAAACCGATGTGCAGAATCAGCGCCGCCCATAGCCAGGGAGACGACCACCACACACGATTTCGGGTGATCTGTTTCTGCGTCGGGAATGGCATCGGTTCGCAGCGCTCCTTCCAAATCCCAAGGACTATCCCAAAAATCGCAATCCCGTAATACAGCAAAACCACGCAGTTTGTAAGCATGCTGCCAATTTCGCCGGTCGCTTTGACATCGAGAAAATTGATGATCAGCGAAACGGAATTGATCCCGATATGCATAATAATCGATGGCAGCAGAGAATTATGACGCGCATCGATTTTTCCAAAGAACATGCCGCACAAAAAACCGAGTAGGAACTGGCTGACATTGCCGTGCGCCAAGCCAAACAGCAGTGCGCTCATTACGATGCCAAACCGCACGCCAACGCGTGACAGTGCTTTCATGAGAAAGCCGCGGTACAGCAGTTCCTCCCCGATCGGCGCTAGAATACAGGTGTATAAAAATACGGCGATCGTGGACTTTGTTGTCTGGAAATACGAAAAATCCGCTTCCTCCAATACCACGCCGTGCTCCGCGAAAACCTGTTCGATCACCAGATACACCAGTCCAACGGCGAATTGCAGTCCGATTCCGGTCAAAACATAACGTGCCAGCGTTCCGGCGCGCGGCCACTTTCCTTCAAACAAGGTGCGCGGTGCAATCCGCAGGCTTTTACAGCCGCAGAGCGCCATAATGATGTTGACGCCGGTAAAAAGCAAGGCGTTCAGTGCGATCATGATCGAAGATTGATTTAAGTAAGACGTGACGCTTTCGCTTTCGCTATCCGCTGCCGTCACGCCCATTGCCGCAAGCACAAGCAGTTCCACAACTACAAATAAAATTTGCGGAATCAGCGTACTGAAAAATGCGCCGATCCCCACGGCATTCATGTTCTTACGAATCGCACACCGTTCCATTTTGTCTGGAAACAGTGGAATCTGAAAGCCCGGCAGCAAAATCTGCGGCAAAATGCGACGATAATCCATACGATATTCCCGGTTTTCCAGCGCATTCTCAAACGGATTACGCGGATCAATCGGCGCATCTGGCGGTGCGGAAGTGGTATGCGGTGTCACTTCCCATGCTGTGTCGTTCATTTTTCTATAACGCCTCCTATGGATATCCTGTCAAAGCTAATCAATTTCAAAGGAACACCGCGCGGTGCTTCGGTTAACGCGGTGCCACACAAAAACGTCCTTGCCATATTATAGCACATATTTCACGATTCGTAAACCGTTTTTGCCAATTTCTCCGAAAAAAATACCCATTCGCGGCATTTGCGGCGACCGATCAAAATCCACGAAAAAAACGATGGACAAATAGCAAAAAATATGGTATACTAGATACAATAAATCGTATCTGAAAAAAAGAAAGGCTCAATTCTATGCAACACGAAAAATCATGCGGTGCCATTATATACCGCAAATCACATGGGAATACAGAAATTCTGCTTATCAAGCATGTCAATAGTTGGTACTGGTCCTTCCCAAAGGGACATATGGAAGTTGGAGAAACGGAAATTGAAACTGCAGTTCGGGAAATCAAAGAGGAAACGTCCATTGACGTGATACTCGATCCGACATTTCGGGAGACGATTTCTTATTTTTCAAAGCGCAACACAAAAAAGACGGTCGTCTACTTCATTGCACGCGCACGCAATTACGATTTCATGCCGCAGGAGGAGGAAATCGCTGAAATTCGCTGGGTCGACATTAGCTATGCTTCCACGATTCTCGCCTACGAAAACGATAAGAGCATTGTCAATAAGGCAAAGGCGGCAATTACGGCGAGTCTACACTGACAAAGCGCTGATAAAATCTAAAAAACACGATTTTCGTTTCGCTCGGGTTACAGCGAAGGTGAAAATCATGCTTTTTCTTTGCGGTATTTTTTGTGCTGCCCTATAAAATATTCCACAACGTTGGCAGCTCGCTTTTTCCAAGCCACTCGATCCACATACGTGCCTCCGCCATTTCGGATTTCAGTTCATCGCAGTCCGCCGCAAGCATGGGATTCAAATGCGATATGGTGATATCAATTTGCAGCACCCTGTCGCGCCAGACTATGAGATTGAGCACTTGCTCGGATTTTTCCCACTGCGCCTAAAAATCGGCAAACGCCGCTTCGGCTTCTTCCGCTGGCGCTGTGTCCGCAATTTCTTCCAGCTGATCCAGCTGCTGCAGCAATTGATCTGTCTCTCTGTGGACATACCATGCCGTGCCAAAACTCAAGCAGAGCAGCGCCGCCAAAATCACTGTGCCCAAGCGTACCCGATTCATTTGTGATCCCCCCAGTTTCTTTGGAATGATCGTGCAATCTCCATTCTCATCCCCAATCATCAGCAACACCTGATCCACGGTCAAGCGATGCTCGGACAGTTTCTGATCGAGTCAGGCTGCGTTTTTCCCGATCATCGCCAGGGACTTGTTCATCACGCAGCCCTCCTGAATCAGTGCGATTGGCGGATTGATCGGCGGCTTTTTTGCTGCAGGTCGCCCTGTGTCAGCGGCTGATATTCCGGCTTTAAATAGATCGAAATGCTCCCGGTGGTTTCCATAATCGCATACTGTACCTGACGAATATCAAAGACCTGGCTGCCGCGCAGCGGCATCATCACATCATCCACAGACAGACGAAAATCGCGCATGGTCGCCTGTTCCAGCTGCCCATCCCGGATAATAATTTTCGGTCTGCCCGATACGATCCGGCGAATCCGCGTTGATTCCAGCGTCACCCAGGACATCACGGCTTCATAACAAACCAGCGCCAAAATCAGCAGGATGCCGAGCATCAGAGGAATACTCGTGTCCTCGAGCGGCAGCGTGGCAATATTCGAAATCAAAATCGTAATCACGAGTTCTGACGGTTGCAATTCTCCAAGCTGTCGTTTACCCATCAGCCGTACCCCGAATATCACAACAATGTATAAAATCAGCGACCGAATCAGCACAACACTCATAAAAAAACGCCTCCTCTCATACGTACAGTATGAGAGGAGGCGGGTTAGATTATTCATTCGATATCGGCACATCTTTTTCGTCCGTTTTCTCGTCCTTTTTAAAGACAATGAGCTTACTGAAAATGTAATTGATGGTCAAGATCACAACCTGCGCAACCACCTTCACGAGGAACGAACGCCATGTGACAATGCTGCCATCGACAGTCGCAAAGAAGTGGTTGCCAAGTTCCATGATGGCAAGCTCCAAGAAATACGTGACAAAACGTGCCGCATAAAACATGAAAAATTCGTGCCAAAACGCGGCTCTTGTTACGGTGTTGCTCTTAAACACGTAGCGTTTGTTGGTGAAAAAGGCAAAGGTCACGGCGGCGATCCACGAAATTGTCGTTGCCAAAAACGTATTCAGCCACGCTGCCAGATGCATGCTCGTGAAAATAGAAGTCGGTATAACCTGAAAAATCAGAGAAACAACGGTTGTCAACCCGCCAATGATGATGTACATCCATACCGATTCATGGTCATACCAGAGCTTTTGAAGCGATTTCGGCAGTTTTCCAATCACCCATGCAATTACTTTTTTCATATTAATCTGATCCTTTCTTGCTAAAGCACCAACTGCGCACGCGCCGTGCGATTTTTGCTGCGGCATTTGTGTTCCCTGGTCTTTTCCGAAAATTCTTTCGAAATGTTATGCTACAATAGAACTGATACAAAAAGAAGAAGAAAAACGCGCTCT
>JAJQAB010000030.1 GCA_021203985.1 Ruminococcus sp.
TGGTCGACTTCGATAAATTATTACATGTTGTTTACTAAAATTGATTTCCGTGACTTTGCAGCAAAACTACTTGCATTTCTGCGCGATATCCTGTATAATAGACTTGTATGGATTTAAGGCAACACTGCTACACGAGACCGCCTTCGGCTTTGCACGCCATCTGCTGACATCTTTTCCTTTATCTTATCAAGTTCCTCCTTGCAATACACAAAGTATTGCTTCGTTGTCACTTAATAATCTAAAGAAAAATCTGCGAAGTTTATGCTCGGAGAGTACATCTGACGTTGGGTCTTGTGCGGTATTGCCTTGAAATTACTTTCCCGCACAGCACAAAGCAAATGCTGTGCCTTGACAGAGAGGATGACATATCATAAAAAAAACAGGATTACATATGTGCAGTATCCTTTGCGGCATTGGTCTGGCACTCTCCGCTGGGTCGCTTTCGCTGACGGCTTCTGCGACAACTGTCAGCGATGTCATTGCCCACGCTTATGCTGTGGGGCTGCCGGAATCTACGATTCAGCAGTGCATCAACCAGTACAGCGGCGGCGAATACACCTCGGAACAATGCGATGCAGCAATTGCACAGCTCGATGCGTGGGCGGCGCAGCGCGATGAAGCGATTGAAGAGGTGCTGAGCGAAGATTCCACGGAGGATGCAGAATCCACGACAGAGGAAACGGAAACGACAACGGAAGCTGCCGCCACAACAGAAGAAGTGACCGAACAGGAATTTATCAAAATGTCATTAGACGAGAAAACGAGCTATGTCAACAGCCTGTCCGATGAAGATCGTGAGGAATTCATTGCCAACATGAGCAACGATGTGCGCAACAGCTTTCTCAAGCAGCTCGACACGGATGCGCAGCTTGAGATCATTGCCAGCCTGGCGGACGTTGGCGACACCTTTGGCGTCAGCTTCTCGGTTGACACGATCTCGGACGATGACATTGCCATCAGTGCGCGCGATGCGGACGGAAATCTTGTCGATGTCACGACCTTTGGCAACACCGTAGAAGAAACCGGCATTCCCTATACAAAGCCCATCTGCATCGGTGTCGGTGCGATTCTGCTGGCTGCGGTGGGGCTTGGCGTGGTGCTTCGATTCGTCACCCGAAAAACCGACAAGTGAGGGTACAGGCATGAACGATACACAAAAAGCAAAAAAGTCCCTGCCCTTTGTGGCAAAAGTGCTAATCCCAGTACTTCTCACGATCCTCTGCGCCGGCGTTCTTCTGCTGTGCACGATTCGTCCGTATGAGCGCATCAATACCTACCTGCGCGTGGCGTTTATGGATTCGAGCGCTTCTGTTTCCACAGAAGGTACTGCCGGGCTTCGCATTGTCGAAACCGAAATCGACACGGATTATACCGGCGAAACGTCCGAAACCGGTGAGGTCGTGATCTCTGATTACGGCACACAATGTGCCATTTTAGAAGCAACGTCCATTGGACTGTACGTCCCGGTATATTGGGGCGGCGGTACAGAACTGCTCGAACAGGGCGCTTGCCAGACACCAGCTTCCGCGTCACTTGGCAGCGATGGAAACTCCGTGATCAGTGCACATATCAACACGTTTTTTGCGTATCTCACCGACCTGGAAATCGGCGACACGGTCACGGCGTATACGACCTACGGAAGATTCACGTATCATGTGACCGAGAAAATCTCGTTCGACGCCTCGGACAAGTCCTATTTGAAAAGCACGGACGACAACCGCCTGACGCTTTACACCTGTAAAATGCAGCTGCTCGGCTCGTCGGATCAGCGCGTTGGCGTCATTTGCGAGCTGACAGAAAAGGCTTTTTATGAAACTGGAGAGGAGGATGCATCATGAATACAGCAGCTAGAGCATGCAAAAGCATCGTCCTGCGCCTTGTCCTGAGCTTTCTCCTGGTATTTACGCTGCTCGGAGCACTGCTCGGCACGGTCGGCGCTTTTGTCGCCGGATCGCCTGCGCTGCTGCTTTCTGAGATTCACACGCAAAACGCGGCAGAAAAGGTGCATAATTCCCTGCAGACGAAATTCGAAACGCAGTATAACACGACTGCGGTTCCGGCAGAGGTCTATATGGATGTCCTCACCACGCAGTGGCTCGAAACGGTAATCGAAGAACAGGTGCAGTCCGCCTATGCGCAAATGCACCAGGGCACAGAAAAGACTGCCATCGACTTTACGCCGCTTGAAGAATCGATTACGGCTTACTTTGAAGCGTTTGCTGAGGAAAACGATTACGAAATCGATGATACGTATATGGAAAAACTGGAGGAAATCACAGAAAACGCAGAAAGCGCTGTGGAAAGCGCAGTCGATGTCTATCATTTTCAGACGATGCAGCGGGCAGGTATTCTCAACCGTGTGACAGGTCTGTTCCGACTGTTGCTCGCAGCCGCCGTGGGATGCGGCATTGTCTCTCTTGCACTGATCCTGCGGCTCGTGCTCCTGCGTGATCACCCCTGCTACTGGATTGGGGCGAGTCTCTTCGCAGACGGCGTTTTGTTGCTCATTCCTGCCGCCGTGATTCTAACCACCGGCGTGATCCAACAATTTGCGCTCAAAGAAACGGCAGTGTACGCCGTTGTGACCGGAACGATGAACGTGCTGACAAAGGCGATGCTCATCACCGGGATTGTGCTGGCGGCAGTCGGATTTCTCCTGTGGTTTCGCAGCGCGTGGATTGCAAAATCGCAGCCATCAAAAACAGAAGATCCGAAAGCGCCTAACGAAATAACAGAGCGCTAAGGCAATACAGCACAGAGATTTTTGACAGCAAGGAGGGATGTTATGGAAAAATCAATCTGTTTTACTGGGCACCGCATTATTTCGAAAAAGGTACTGCCTACGGCATTGCAGGAGCTGCAGCGTGTTCTAGAAACGGCGATTGCGAAGGGATTTGTGGACTTTTATGCCGGCGGCGCAATCGACTGGGATACGTATTGTGCACAGATTGTACTCGATCTCAGAGAGGAATATCCCGGAATTACGCTGCATCTGGTGCTTCCCTACGCCAAGGAGGAGCAGACTGCGCGCTGGACAGAAAACCAGAAGAAAGCGTTTGACATGATCTATGAGGCGGCAGATTCTCACGAATTCATCGCAGAGGATTATACCAGCTCTTGTATGCGTCTGCGCAACCAGCGGCTCGTGGATCTGGCGAACTGCTGCATCTGCTTTTGTCATCAAACAAAAGGGCGAACCGGAACAGCGCAAACGATCCACATGGCAAGGCGAAAAGGCATTCCGGTCATCAACCTGGCATCCAGTTCGCAACAAGATCCTACAGGAGCGGAAGATTCCTGCGATCCGAAGCACCTTTTCACACGATCTGTCTGATGCCATGGAAATCAATAATCACGGAAATCAATAATTACAAAGTGCTTACAAGGAAGGAAAAAAGTGATATAATAGAAAA
>JAJQAB010000016.1 GCA_021203985.1 Ruminococcus sp.
CGGTGCTAGAGGATTACCTAGCGGTGATGTATCCGCGCCCGGAATCAAGCACTCTTTCGTTGCCTTCGGCTCCTCCATCGTGCCTGATTCCATTCCAACTCGTTTAACATCCTGCTTTTTCGAGCGCGTGTAACAGTCATTGACAACTCTACAGAAAAAACGAAGTATTTTCGGAAAAGTGGGTTGACGGACGATAAAGAGAGTGGTATAATAGAAGAAAGAAAATTCGCATCGCAAGCATTACTGGAAAAGCACTATAATAAACATTCATTGGAATTTGATGGCATTACGCAAAAAGAGTACCTGCAAAAAGCCAACGAATTAGCAAATGAGGGACTATCGGAGGACGTGAAACAACTAGAGCGGTCAGACGGTAGTATTTCAAAATATAAGTTTTCTACAAATGAATTTGTTGTGCCTGAAGATGACGGCAATATTCGAACTTATTTCTTTCCGAAAAAAAGGTGCTGCTTATTGGGAGGAAGAACATGAGCGAAATAAAGAAAATGAAATGCCCATGCTGTGAAAAAACGATGGTGGCAGAGTATGACATTTGCAATGTATGCCTTTGGGAAAACGATCCGATTCAACAAAAAAAGCTGGATTTTAGTGGCGGTGCAAATGTTATGTCGTTGAACGAGGCAAAAAAGCATTTGCAGAAGGGAAACCAGTAAAATAAAATTTATTATTCAAAGAAGAAAGCAATAAAACGGAGGACTAAAAATTATGGCAGAAGATAATTATTACAAGTTTATTTATGTGATTCTCGATGAGCTGTACGATTCTAAAAAAAGCGGCGTATACCCAAAACTAGTGAACTTTGGTCATGAGCGTTTTGGCATCTCGGAAAGTTACTGGAAAGAAATTATGATGGACTTGAAAGATGAGGGGGTACATTGGTGGCTTTATCACTTGCCCTACAAAAACCGGGTTACTTTTTGAAAAAGATTGGCTTAAAAAAATTAAAATTACGATGCGCGGTGTTGAGTATTTAAAAAATAATTCCACGATGAGTAAAATGCGTGAGTTAGCACAGACAGTAAAAGACTTTTTGCCGGATATCAGCGTGAATATCAATTTAAATTGAATGCGGTGAAAAGCTACGAAGATTGGATGAAGATTATATATTTTGAAGTACTCTATCAAGAGTGCTTTTTTCATACCTGAAAGGAGCGCCGCATGGCGAAAGAACAGCAAAAAGAAGCGGATCTCTCAAGGATCGAAACTCGCGAATTAGTCGAAGAGTTGAGAAAGCGTGAAGGCGTGGAAACGAAAATTGCAGGACCTTATGAAGATATCACCGTTACGGTAAACGGTCCTGCGATTGTACTGGTTGTGATGGATTAACAACAAACAAAGCACCTGTTTCGGGTGCTTTTTTCATACCCGGAGACGGTGATTTATGGCGAGCTACACAATGACGCTAGACGGCGATGCTGAACTGAAAAAGGCACTGAAATCTCACGCGGACACGGATTTTTCAAAAACAGTCAAGGCGACTACAGTGAAACTTTTGTGAAACGCGAAACAGGATACGCCAGTGGATACCGGCAAGCTAAAGCAACATCTCTATGGCGAATATCCCAAGAGCAAGGACAGTCCGGAAGGGACGGTTTATTACACGATGCACTATGCGCCACACGTGGAATACGGGCACAAAACCACCAGCGGCGGTTTTGTCAAGGGACAATATTACTTGAAAAAAGCAGTACAGGAAACGCAAAGCGAATTCAAGCAGCAGATTCTGAATGCTGTGAAAGAAGATAAGTAAAAATGGCAGATTATACATTAAGTGCGAAGGTATCGGCGGATGCTTCCGGATTTACAAGCGCGATGAAAACGGCACAGAATTCGCTGGCAGCGTTTTCAAGCAAGTGCAGCAGCATCGGGGCCACGATCTCCAAATTGGGCGATAAGCTGTCCACCATTGGCACATATGCCACGGCGACGATCGTACGCAAAAAGCACTGCCAGCTTTGCGAGGCTGACGGTGAGCTTTTAACAATTATTTGAACTTTTCGGCTCAACTGTTTTTAATGATCGCTTGAATCTTTTCTACAGCTTCTTCGATTGTCTGACATTCGCGAATGATTTCAAGAATTTTCCTGGTTTGATTTTCTTCTGTCATCTTCGCCAGCAATTCGCTTGTATTCATATCATCCGCCACACAAAGTTCGTCCAAGGTGACGCCAAGGGCGGCGGCGAGTTTGATAGCTTGTGAAACCTTGCAATCTCCTGCACGCTGGATGTTTTCCACGGTGCGATATGGGATGCCAGAACGCTCTGCAAGCCGTGGGATGGTCAAGCCTTTTTCAATTCTAATTTTCTTTAAATTCATGATTTGCTCTCCAAAAAGCGGTAGGAAGACCATTGATTTGCTGTTTTCTGTTTTGTTTTAATCGTCATCTTGCGCTTTTTCCAAGATTTGAATCACTTGTTCTACCTGACCGGCTTTCAGCATTACCAAAATCATTGTCATCACTAAATCAAGCTCTTTTGAAAACATTTTTATCACCTCATTTCCCTTGGCGGATCTACTTGCCCAGATGCACCACCTTGATTACAATCGTATTATACCACTTTTTTAGTGGTCGTCAAGTATTTTTTCGATTTTTTCATATTTTTTGAACGAGTGACATCATAGCAGAGCTAAAAAAATACCGCCAGCTTGTGGGCTGACGATGGAAACTTATTCAACGTGCAGTTTCTGCAAGAGTGCTTCCTGCAGCGCCTGTGAAAAATTGATGCCGAATGATTCCGCTTGTGTGTAAAGCCATGCGGGAATCGTGCAGTTTTTTTCGAACGGCTTTTTCGCCATATTTTTCGGCGTATGCGTCCATGTCAAGGATTAGCATGGACGTGAAGCCGTCCGGATATTCATCGGGGCGGATTGTGGCGATTTCGCTGGATCTAGGCGGCGCGTTGCCGTCCTCTAGCTCTGTCAAAACCCAGCCGGAAGCGGCATCAACTGCCATTTCAAACACTTCTTGGATGGTGTCGCCACAAGTGACACAGCCAGGCAGATCGGAGACGATAGCAGTAAAGCCATCGTTCATCGAATTCGGATAAATACATACGCGATATGACAATTTCATGAAAATACCTCCGTTTCATGGTTTACGAAAAATGACAGCATAGCAAAAGCTAGGGCTTATTTCAGCCCTGCCTGCAAAATTCACACAATTTCTTTCGCTGTCACTTCCTCACCTCTTGTATTCTCTTATAGCACGCATTATGCGCATTGTCAAACGTTTTTTCGATTTTTTAAAAAGCACCACTGGAATGAACCGACCCCAAAAAGTTAGATAAAATTAGAAACCGAATTTTATGCAAAG